>JASHOF010000153.1 GCA_030041255.1 Acetobacteraceae bacterium | reverse complement strand
CTCGGGATCGAGCCAGTAGAGGCGCTCGCCGCGGCGCGTCTCGGCCATCGGGAAGAGGCCGGCCCGATAGGCCCTCAGCATCAGCTCGGGTGTGACCTCCAGGCTGCGGCGCGACATCCCTTCATTGTGGTGAAGGCGGGATTGTTCCGCCAGTGGTGAGGGGCCGGGTCCGGTCGGGCGGAGTCGGGGCAGAGCAGAAAAACGGTCACGCCAGGTGGCGCTCGAGGCCGGCGGCGATCGAGAACAGGCGTTGGTCGGCCATGGTTTCGCCGACCAGCATGAGCCCGACCGGCGGCTCGCCGGGGCGCGAAATGGGCAGGCTCAGGGCGCAGCGATCGAGAAGGTTCGCCGGCATGGTGTTGCGCAGCACCAGGAGATTGATGCGGTTGTAATCGTCGTCGGCTTCGACCTCGGCGAGGCGCGGCGGCAGGATGGCAACGCTTGGCATCAGGAGGGCGTCGATCCCGGCGGTCGCCGCGTTCATCTCGCGGATCAGCCTGGCACGGTCCTCGACGATGGCGATGTAGTCGGCGGCGCTCTGGCGGGAGCCCTGCTCGAGGCGGCGGCGAACCCGCCGATCGTATTCGGCGCTGCGTTCGGCCAGCAGCGGGCGGTGCCAGGCATAAGCCTCGGCAGCGGTAATGCCGCCGCGTTCGAGGAAGCGAGGGAAGCGGGAGAGCGGGGCGAAGTTCCGTTCCTCGATGTGCGCGCCGGCAGCGGAGAGGCGCCTGCAGGCGGCACCGAAAGCGGCGGCGACGGTTCCGTCCATCCCTTCGAGGGCGAAGGGGGCGGGGATCGCGAGGCGGAGTGCCGCAAGCGGGGCGGGCTCGGGCGGGGCCGGGGACACGCCGGCGAGGATGGCGTCGATGATGGCGGCGGAGGCGACGTTCGGGGCGAGTGGGCCGACCGAATCGAGGGTCGTTGCGAGGGGCAGCACGCCGTCGATCGGCACGCGGCGGGCGGTGGGCTTGTAACCGACGACGCCGCAGAAGGCGGCCGGGATGCGACAGGAACCGCCGGTGTCGGTGCCGAGGGCGGCGAGGGCCATGCCGTCGGCAACGGAGACCCCGGCACCAGAGGAACTGCCGCCCGGGACGCGCCCGGATACCCGGTCCCAGGGCGAGAGCGGGGTGCCGAAATGCGGGTTGATGCCGAGGCCGGAATAGGCGAACTCGGTCATGTTGGTGCGGCCGAGCGGGACCAGCCCGGCGGCGAGGAGGCGGGAGACGACCGGGGCATGGTGCGCGGCGGGCGGCGCTGCGGCGAGCACGCGGGAGCCGGCCGGAGTGGACTCGCCCTGAATGTCGAACAGGTCCTTGAGGCTGACCGGGATGCCGGCATAAGGGCCCGGCGCGCGGCCGGCGCGGCGGAGGCGGTCGATCGCATCGGCCATGGCGCGCGCTTGGGCGGAATGGAGCTTCAGGAAAGTGCGGGCGCCCTGGCCCGCAGGATCGGCGATACGGGAGAGGCATTCCTCGACCAGGGCAGCCGAGGAAAGCGTGCCGGCCTCGAGCAGGGCGGCGGTTTCAGGCAGCGAGCGCATCGGGGGACGTTGCCCGGCGGCGCCAGAGAGGGCAAGGGTGCCCGACCATTGGCGGAGAACAGGAGAGAGAGATGGCGGAGATTCCGGCCCGGCCCGTGTTGCTGACGGGGGCATCGGGTGCGCTCGGGCGGATGCTGACGAAGGGACTCGGGGAGGCGGGCTGGACGCTCAGGCTCACCGACATCGTGCCTTTTCCCGACCCGCTGCCGCAGGGTGCGAGCTTCACGCGGGCGGACCTCGTGGACGGAATGGCGATCCTCAGGCTTGCCGAGGGCTGCGGGACGATCCTGCATTTCGGCGGGGTTTCGGTGGAGCGGCCGTTTTCGGAAGTGCTCGGGCCGAATATCCAGGGGCTCTATCACGTCTATGAGGCGGCGCGACGGGAGCGGGCGCGGGTGGTGTTCGCGTCCTCCAACCATACGATCGGCTTTCACGAGCGGAGCGAGAAGCTGGATCAGGACTGCCAGTTCCGCCCGGACGGCTATTACGGGCTTTCGAAAGCCTACGGGGAACTGATGGGCCGGCTCTACTGGGACAAGCACGGGGTCGAGAACGTCAATCTCAGGATCGGCGGCTCGCGGCCGAAAGTGGACAACGCGCGCACGCTTGCGATCTGGCTGAGCTACGCGGATCTGCTTCGGCTCGTCACCCGGGCAACGCTCGCACCTTCGGTCGGGACCCTGGTGATCTGGGGGGCTTCGAACAATGCGCGCGGCTTCTGGGGGCGGGACGGGCGGGCAGTGATCGGCTGGCAGCCGCAGGACTCCGCCGATCCTTTCATTTCCGAACAGGCGCGGAACGTAAGCGGCAATCCGGTCGAGGAGCGCTACCAGGGCGGGCCCTACGCAGCGATCGAATACAGCCGCCGTGAGCCATCTCCCAAGGCGCTGTTCCCGGCGGGGTAAAGGCACTCGACGATCCGGTGAGCCTTGGAGCGTGGCTCGCCTGCAGCACGGTAACGAGGCACTGGGCAGTTTATTCGAGCCCGCGATTCACGCCTTCGAGCAATCGCGGACTGATGCTTCGTGCAACGGCACGAGATTGGCCAGGAAGAGTTCCGAGGCGCGGCGCCAGGTGAACCGTTCGGAGTAGGCACGGCAGGCCGCGCGATTCAATGTGAGCGCGGTGAGCGCGGCGCGGCCGAGATCGGCATCGAGGATGCCGACCTCCCCGGCGGCGCTGCCCAGCACGTCGAACGGCCCGGAGACCGGAAAAGCCGCGACCGGCGTGCCGGAGGCGAGGGCTTCGAGCAGAACGAGGCCGAAGGTGTCGGTGCGGCTCGGGAATACCATGACGTCGGCGCTGGCATAGGCGGCGGCGAGTGCCGCGCCATAACGCGCGCCGACGAAATGCACGTCGGGATAGGTGCGGCGGAGCGAGGCAAGCTCGGGCCCGTCTCCCACCACCAGCTTCGAACCGGGAAGGGAGAGATCGAGGAAGGCGGCAATGTTCTTCTCGATCGCGATGCGCCCGACATAGAGGAAGACGGGGCGCGGCAGCGCCCGGTCGGTGCGGGCGGCGGGATGGAAAAGTGCGAGATCGACGCCGCGCGTCCAGGGCCGGATATGGGCGAAGCCGCGGCGGCAAAGCTCTTTGCGGAGACTCTCGGCGGCGACCAGCATGCCGGCGCCGGCGGCGTGGAAGCGACGCAGCCAGGCGTAGATGGGAGCCGGAGGAAGCCCGGTGCGGGCGGCGATGTATTCGGGGAAGCGGGTGTGGAAGGAGGTGGTGAAGCGGAAGCCTCTCGTGAGCGCCCAGCGGCGCGCGGCCATGCCGAGCGGACCTTCGGTTGCGATGTGCAGAGTGTCGGGGGCGAAGTCCGCGATGCGGCGGGCCAGCGCGCGGCGCGGGAAGAGCGAGAGCCGGATCTCCGGGTAGGTCGGGCAAGGGATGGTGCGGAAGGTTTCCGGCCCGATGACGGCGGCCCGGTGTCCGAGTGCCGCCAGCTCGTCGGTGACCGCGGCGAGGGTGCGCACGACGCCGTTCACCTGCGGCGCCCAGGCGTCGGAAACGATGAGAACACGGTGCGGGACCGTTGGATCCGCCGGTCGCGCCTCAGCGGACGGCGAGGCGATCGCCATCTGCCGCCGAGAGCCGCGTCGCGGCGGACCAGTCGATCAGCTCGAGCCGGCCATCTTCATGTTCGACCAGGGCGGTGCAGCTTTCCATCCAGTCGCCGTCATTGGCGTAGAGGATGCCGCCCAGGTTGCGCATCTCGGCGTGATGGATGTGCCCGCAGACGACACCGTCGAAACCACGCCGGCGGGCCTCCGCCGCCAGGGCGACCTCGAAACGGTCGATGGCCTTGACCGCTCCTTTGACCTGCCGCTTGAGCCAGGCGGAGAGCGACCAGTATGGATAGCCGAGCCGTACGCGCGCCCAGTTGAACAGGCGGTTGAGGCGGATGACGGCGTGATAGGCATGATCGCCGAGCAGGGCGACGAAGCGCGCATAGCGCACGACGCTGTCGAATGCGTCGCCGTGCAGCACGAGGAGGCGCCGGCCGTCCGCCGTGATGTGCTCGGCCTCCGCCTGCAAGCGAATTCCGGCGACCTCGAGGCCGAGCGGAAGCCAGGCCCGCAGCATGGAGTCGTGATTGCCGGGGATGTAGATGACGGTGGTGCCCGCCTGGGCGTGGGAGAGAATGAGCCGCAGCACCTCGTCGTGATGGCGGTCCCAGTACCACGAGCGGCGGAGCCGCCAGCCGTCGATCATGTCGCCGACGAGAAAGAGGTGGCGGCAGCGGATCGCGCGCAGGAAGGATGCGAGCGGGCGGGCCTGGCAGCCGCGCGCGCCAAGATGCGCATCCGAAATGAATACGCTGCGGTAGAGCACGGGGCGATGTTCGACGTGCATGCGCGGCTGCCGGCATAGACGAGGCGGGCCGCGCGGTAGAGTGAAGTTTCAATGAAGGAGCGGATCGTCCTGATAACGCATCAAGATCATCGATTTGTCCGGGTCCTGTCATGCGCGTGCAACGGTCGGGCCGGAAGATGACGTTTTCCGAGGCGGGTCGTCGCGTCCCGAACTGCCATTCGATGCTGATCGTATTCAATCCCGCGGCAGGCAAGCGGCAGGTGCACCGGCTCTGGCGCGTGCTCGATCTCCTGTTGCAGAACGGCATCCGGGTCGATCTGGCGGAGACCGGTCATCGCGGCCACGCGGTGCTTCTGGCCCGGGAGGCGGCGGAGCGCGGTGCCCGGCTGGTGGTTGCCGCCGGCGGAGACGGCACGATTGCCGAGGTTGCGAATGGCCTCTCCCGCACCCGGGTGCGGCTTGGCGTGATTCCGCTGGGTACAGCGAACGTGCTGGCGCACGAGCTTGGCCTCCCCTTCGCGCCGCGCGCCGTGGCCCAGGGGCTGGCGTTCGGGCGCACGCAAAGGGTCTGGCCGGGCGTTGCCCGCGGGGCATCGGGCGAGCGGCTGTTCGTGCAGATGCTGGGCGTGGGGTTCGATGCGGCGGTGGTGCATCATCTGCCCGAGGCACTGAAGCGCGTGCTCGGCCGCGGCGCCTATGTCATGCAGTGCCTTCGCGAGATGCCGCGCTATCGGTTCCCGCGCCTCAGGGTCCGGCTCGATGGGCAGTCGTTGGAGGCATCGAGCGTGATCGTGAGCAAGGGCCGCTATTATGCGGGACGATATCTGCTGGCGCCCGGGGCGAGGCCGGATGAGCCGGGCTTCAGCGTGGCGTTGTTCCGAGGTCCTGGCCGGCTTTCCGCGGTGCTGGGCGGCGCCCTGTTGCCGCTCGATCTTCTGCCGCGCGTGCCGGGGCTTTCGCTGGTCCGCGCCGGGCGGATCGAGATCGAGGATCGCGTTCCGGCGCAGGCGGACGGAGATGCCGCCGGGCATGCGCCGCTCAGCATCAGCGATGCGGCGGCGCCGCTCGCGATCGTGAGCGGGTGAGATTCCGGCGGTTGTGCGCCATCGGCCCCGCGTGTCCGAAAGGCAGGCCCGGAATCGGCAGAAGGGCGGACGGCGGGCTCAAGCCGCCGGAGCGATTTCGCCGCCTGCGCGGCCGCCGGCAACCGCGCTTATTCCGGCGCCGTCCAACGCTGCCGCCACCCACTCTGCGGCAGCCAGCGCCGTGCGATCCTCGCCGCGCCGGCCGACGATCTGGATGCCGAGCGGCAGGCCGGCCGGCCCCGTGCCGGCGGGCACCGTGACGCAGGGAAGGTGCAGGCTGGTCCAGATGAAATTGAAGGCCGGATCGCCGGTCGAGGCGAGGCCGGCGGGCGCTTCGCCGGGTGCGGCGGGCGTGAGCAGCACATCCAGCCCTTCCATCGCCGGAAGAAAAGCGCGCCCGGCCTCGGCGAATGTCGCCAGCGCTTCCGCCAGCGTCGCCGCGGTTTGCCCGAGGCCGAAATCCAGGCGTTCGAGCAGGAGTTCGCTGATCTCGGCGCGCCGATGCGCGAGTTCCCAGCCCAGGGCGCGCGCACTTTCCGCGTTCATGACGACCGGATGCGCCGCGACGAGGCGGCGGACGGGCTCCGGCATTTCGCGATCGGTAAGGCTGGCGCCGGCGCGGCCGAGCACCGCGGTGATGCGCGACCAGAGCGCCGGAGTTTCGGGCCCCGCGCTCTCCCAGGAAGGCGAGCGGCAGAACCCGATTTTCGGCGCCCGGTCGGGGCGCTTCCCGGGCTCGCCGAGGTCCGCGCCCGAGACTGCCCCGGCGAGCAGCGCACAGTCAGCGACGCTCCGCGCGATCACGCCGATCGTATCGAGGCTCTCTGACATGATCTTCAGGCCCGCACGGTGGATGAGGCCGAAGCTCGGCTTGTAGCCGACCACCCCGCAGAAGGCGGCCGGGCGGATGACGCTGCCGGCGGTCTGGGTTCCGAACGCGAACGGGAAGAAAAAGTCGGCCACTCCGGCGGCCGAGCCGCTGGAAGAGCCGCCCGGTGTGTGGGTGAGGCAGTGCGGGTTTGCCGTTGGTCCCGGTTTGCGGGTGGCGAACTCGGTGGTGACGGTCTTGCCGATCACGACCGCCCCGGCGGCGCGCGCCCACGCCACCGCCGCGGCATCCGCGCGCGGGCGCCAGCCGTGCCAGATCGGGGAGCCGTATCCGGTCGGCATGTCGGCGGTGTCGAGCACGTCCTTCACCCCGACGGGCAGCCCGGAGAGCGGCCCGGGCAACGCCGTGGCAGCCGCGCGCCGCGCCGCGTCGGCATCGAACCAGGCGAACGCGCGGACCTCTTCCTCGCGCTCGGCGATCCGTGCGAGGCATGCCTCCATCAGCGCCTCCGGCCGGAGCCTGCCCTCGCGGATCAGCCGGGCGGCGGCGGTTGCTGTCAGCCGGGACGGGTCCTGCATCTCAAGCCCTCCTTGTTCCCGCACCCGCGCCAGGGGCTGGCGAGCGGTGCGAGCGGTCGTGTGCCGACTCCAACGCTTGATACTGTAGGATGCACCCTAGCGGTCGGCACACTCCTCTTTATTTTCAGGGGCCTGCTCATCCCCTTTCGTTTGCTGCCGGCGGCAGCAAACGGCGGGGGCAGGACACTATTTCCTGAGGCCGCACGCTGCGACGAAGTTATCGTAGATGCGCCGGGTCATCGCCGCCATCTCGGGCATCAGCGGATAGGATTCGGCAATCAGCCGGCGATAGGCGCCCGGGCCGAGATGTCTTTCGAGATAAGCGAGAATGCCGGGCATTGACGACCAGCCGGCCAAGGTCTGGGGCGAACACTCGCAATGGAACTGCGTGCCGACGGCATGCGAATCGATGGCGACGCCCTGGATAGCGGTCTGCCGCGACGAAGCGAGCACGATCGCCTGCTGCGGCGCCCGCCTCACTTCGGCGAGATGGAACTGCAAGACCTTGTGCGAGGTGCCGAGCCCGGCAAGGAGGCCATGACTCCGGCCCTGTTCGGTCAGTTCGAGATCGCACACACCGACTTCGCCCGCTGGCGCGAGTGCCACTTCGCCACCCAGCGCATCGCACAGCAACTGATGTCCGAGGCAGACGCCGAAATAGGGTTTCGCGCGGTCCCACACCCATTCGCGGATCGCCAGCTTTTCCACGGCCATCCAGGGATATTCCCGCTCCTGCCAGGTGTCCTGCGGGCCGCCGAGAACGAACATGAGATCGTAGGGCGCGAGATTCGGGATCTCCTCTCCTTCCCACAGCCGCACGGGTTCGGGAACGATGCCGTCCTCGGCGAAGAAATCGAGGAAGCGGCCGGGATGGTCGTGGTCGGTGTGCTGGAGGACAAGCGCTCGCTTCATGTCTCAAGCCTCGCACGGGCAACGGTCGGGTAGGATGAGGCGCCTCAGCCCCTGAAGCCGTCGAGGAAAAGCTCGACCGAGCGCTCGGCCCAGGAAGCGAGGCCGGCGCGGTCGAACGGCCGGCCAAGGCCGAGGGCGCGGCGGCGTGGCCCGCTCACCACCAGGAGCAGGAACTGCTCGGCGGCGAACAACCGCTGCGCGGGGGAAAGCCGCGCGCCCTCGGGAAAGCGTGCGAGGAGGCTCGCCAGCCACTCGATCCCGGCGGTGCTGGTGGCGGCCAGCGTGCGGGCGAGTTCGGGGAAGCGCTCGGCCTCGGCGACCACGATCCGATGCAAGGCAAGCGCCTCGGACTCCAGTGCCACGTGAAGAATGCCGTGAGCGGCCTCGAGCAGCGCGGCCGGGAGGGATTCCGGCGGTTTTGCCCCGGCCTCGAAAGAACCGCGCCAGGTGCCGACCTGCCGATCGACGACGCCGCGGAAGAGGGCCGCTTTGTCGCGGAAGCGGGCATAGAGCGTGCGCTTGGAAATATGCGCGACGGCCGCTACCTGCTCCATGCTGGTGGCGGCAAATCCCTGGCGGAAAAAAAGGCTTCTGGCGACGTCGAGGATGCGGCCTTCGGTGCGACCGGATTCTTCCCGCGAAGGGCGGCCGCCATGGCGCGGCTTGAGGGCGGTGGCCGCTTCAGCCATGGCAGGCCACACGGCGAGGAACTCGCCGGGCCTCAGAAAACCATATAGGCATAAGGACGGACCGGCACGGGGCGATAATAGACCGGATGCGCCGGCACCACCACGCAGCCGGCCAGTGCCGTAGCGGCAGCCATGGCGGCGAGCGCGGTCAGGATCCGGCGGCGGCGGGAGCTGGGAAGCCGGCTGGCCGGCTGGCCGTTGTTCTGCTTCCGCATGGTCATGGCGCGATCTCCCCTGGTTGGCCGGCGCCTGGATGGTGACGCCGGGGTGAGACTATACCCAAGCTTATGAAACGCAACAGGTGCGTTTTGATTCCAATTGTAACGTGACTCGGAGTCCGCCTGGGCGTTGCGCACCCGCCCGGCGGCTTGTGCATGGCTTACCATATGGCAGGAGATCATAAGCAAGCTCATTATAGCGCCTGTGTTCGATGGTGGTGATCCGATGGCCATACCGAGCGACGATCTGATGTTCCTGCTGCACGACGTGGCGCGGCTGTCGCGGATCGAGGCCGACAAGCGCGCCCGGGGCAACGGCATGACACGCGCGCAATGGGTGATGCTGATCTGGCTCGATCGGCGGCCGGGTCTTTCGCAGAAGGAGCTTGCCGAGTTGCTCGAGGTCGAGCCGATCACGGTGGCCCGCCTGGTCGATCGGCTGGAGGCGCGCGGCATGGTGGAGCGGCGGGCGGACCCGCAGGACCGGCGGATCTGGCGCCTGCATCTTCTCCCCGCCGCGCGTGCGGTTCTCGAGGAGATCGAGCAGCACCGGGCCGAGATGGTGGCGCTGATCTCTGCCGGCCTGGACGCCCAACAGATCGCCCTGATGACCGATGGGTTGGCGCACATGAAGAAGACGCTGTGCGCGGAGGTGCGCGCGCGGGCGCGCGAGGCGAAGGAGGTGGCGTGATGTCGCAGGCGGCGGTCGCTGAATCGAGCCCCGCGGCAACGAGCCCGCGGGTCACCGGCGATGCCCAGGCCGTCGTGGCGCGCTGGCGACGCCGGAACGCGTTGAGGCCGATCCTGATGGCGGGCGGGGTTCTGGTGGTCGGCGTTGCGGCATTGGCGCTCTGGCTCGCCGGCGGCGGGGCGGTGACGAGCGATGACGCCTATGTCGAGGCGGACAAGATCGCGCTTTCGACGGATGTCTCGGGCATCGTCTCGGGGATCGCGGTGCACGAGGGCGAGGCGGTGGCGAAAGACCAGGTGCTGTTTCGTCTCGACCCGAGGCGCCTGGAGATCGCGCTCAATGCGGCGAGGGCGGATCTCCACAACACCGAGCTGACGATCGAATCGATGAAGCGGGACTACCGGCGCCTCTTGAGCGATGTCGCCAGCACGAAGGCCACGATGGCCTCCGACCAGCAGACGGTGCTGCGCGACGCCTGGCTCCGCCAGCAGGGCGGCGTGCCGGAAGCGCAGTATGACGATGCGCACTTCCGCCTGGCTGCCGACAAGGCCAGGGTGCAATCACTCCAGGACCAGGCGAGCGTGGAGCTGGCCAGGCTCGGCGGCGATCTTTCCCTGCCCTTGACCGCGCTTCCGCAATACCAGGCGGCGGCGGCGAAAGTGGCGGAAGTGGAGCGCGAACTCGACCACAGTGTCGTGCGCGCACCGTTCGCCGGTGTCGTCACCGACGTGAGCAAGCTGCAGCCGGGGACGTATCTTGCCGCCGGCACGGCGGCGTTCGGCCTGGTGGCGGATCAGCATTTCTGGGTCACCGCCAACCCCAAGGAGACGGAACTCACCTGGGTCAAGCCCGGCGATCGGGCGAGCGTGAGCGTGGACGCCTATCCCGGGCACGTCTGGCAGGGCGTCGTCGAGAGTGTCAGCCCGGCGGTCGGTTCCGAATTCTCCCTGTTGCCGGCAGAGAATTCCTCGGGCAACTGGGTCAAGGTGGTGCAGCGGATTCCGCTGCGTGTCAGGCTCGACCTCAAGCCCGGCGATCCGCCGCTGCGCGCGGGAATGAGCGTCGAGGTCTCGATCGACACCGGGCACCGGCGCACGCTCGCCGATCTCTGGTAGATCCGCCGATGGCCGTCTCCGGCCCGCCTGCCACTCCGCACCCGGCGGTCGCGCATCGGGGCGTCATCACGCTCTGCTGCATGGTCGGCACGCTGATGCAGGCGCTGGATTCCACCATCGCCAACGTGGCGCTGCCGTACATGCAAGGCAGCCTTTCTGCGACCTACGACCAGATCACCTGGGTTCTGACCTCCTATATCATCGCCGCCGCGATCATGACGGCTCCCGTGGGCTGGCTTGCGGCGCGGTTCGGCCGGCGCAACCTTTTCGTGGCGTCGCTGGCCGGCTTCACCGTCACCTCGATGCTGTGCGGCCTCGCCCAGTCGCTCGGCCAGATCGTGATCTTCCGCATCGCCCAGGGAATGTTCGGTGCCGCCCTGGTACCGCTCTCGCAGTCGATCATGCTCGACATCTATCCGGTCGAGCGGCGCGGCGAGGCGATGGCGATCTGGGGCATGGGCGTGATGGTGGGGCCGATCATGGGGCCGACGCTCGGCGGCTATCTCACCGAGTTCTATAGCTGGCGGTGGGTGTTCTATGTGAACCTGCCGTTCGGCATCGTGGCGATGCTCGGACTGATGATCTTCATGCGCCGGCTGCGCGGCAATGTGAGCCTCAGATTCGACTGGCTCGGCTTCGCGGTGCTGGCACTCGGCATCGGCGCGTTCCAGATGATGCTCGACCGGGGCGAGCTGAAGGATTGGTTCAGCTCGAGAGAGATCATCGTCGAAGCGGTGCTGGCCGGGCTCGGGCTTTATCTCTTCGCCGTGCATCTCTTGACTGCCGAGCGGCCTTTCATTCCGCCGGCGATCTTCCGGGACTTCAATTTCTCCGCCTCGATGCTGGTGATGTTCTCGGCGGGGCTGGTGCTGGTGGCGAGCTCGGCCCTGCTGGCCCCCTATCTCCAGGAGCTGGCGGGCTATCCGGTGGAGACCGCGGGCCTGGTGCTGGCGCCACGCGGCATCGGCACGATGGCGGCGATGGTGGTGGCGGGAAGGCTTTCCGATCGTTTCGATCCGCGCGTCCTGATGCTGATCGGGGTCGCGGCTCTGGAATACTCGATCTGGCTGATGCTCGGCTGGACGCCGGATGTGGCGCCGCGCGCCGTGGCGTGGGTGATCGTCGTGCAGGGAGTGGGGCTTGGCCTCGTTTTCACCCCGCTGCAGGTGCTGGCGTTTGCCACCCTGCCGGTGGCGATGCGCACGGACGCCACGAGCCTGCTCAGCCTGTTCCGCAACTTCGGCAGCGCGATCGGCGTTTCCATCACGTCGGCCATGCTGGATCGTGTCGGGCAGGTCGAGCACTCGGTGCTGGCCGGTCTGGTCACGCCGTTCCGCCGGCTGCTTCACGACAGCCCGCCGATTCATCACTTCCTCGATCCGGCGCAGGCGGCGGGCGCGGCACAACTCAATCAGATCCTCGACCAGCAGGCGCAGGCGATCGCCTATCTCGCGGACTTCAAGCTGATGATGCTCGCGACCTTGCCGATCATTCCGCTGATCCTGATCATGCGCCGGCACGCCAACGTGGCGGCGCAACCGGCCGGACATGCGGCGGTGTTCGAATAGGCCCCGGCTTCTTCTGCCTCGCTTCCGGATTCTCAGAGCGGGCCAGTTGCTCTATAGGCGGGTCGGCGCTGCTGCCTGGGGAGGATGCGATGGCTCGGACGATCACGAAAATCACGGCCCACGATGTACGCTTCCCGACTTCGCGCCAGCTCGACGGGTCGGACGCGATGAATCAGGCGCCGGACTATTCGGCGGCCTTCGCCCTGATCGAGACGGATGCCGGCGACGGGCTGGCAGGGCATGGCCTCACCTTTACGATCGGCCGCGGCAACGAAATCTGTGTCAAGGCGATCGAGTCGCTGGCCCCGCTCGTGATCGGGCGGACGCTCGAAGACATCACGGCGGAGATGGGAAAATTCTGGCGCCGGCTGGCCGGAGACAGCCAGTTGCGCTGGATCGGCCCGGAGAAAGGCGCGATCCACCTGGCGACCGCGGCGATCGTCAACGCGCTCTGGGATCTGTGGGCAAAGGTGGCCGGCAAGCCGCTGTGGAAGCTGCTTGCCGACATGACGCCCACCGAGATCGTGCGCGCGATCGACTTTCGCCATATCACCGATGCGCTCACCCCGGATGAGGCGCGGGCGATTCTGGAGGCCAATGCACCGGGCAAGGCGGTGCGCGAGCGCGAGATGCGCGAGCGTGGCTTTCCCGCCTACACCACCTCCGCCGGCTGGCTCGGCTATTCGGACGACAGGCTGCGCACTCTGTGTCGCGAGGCGATCGCGCACGGCTGGACGCACTTCAAGCAGAAGGTCGGCGGCGATATCGAGGACGATCTGAGAAGGGCGCGGCTTTTACGCGAGGAGATCGGCGCCGAGCGGCGGCTGATGATGGACGCGAACCAGGTGTGGGAGGTGGACGAGGCGATCGCGAACATGCGCCGGCTCGCCGCTTTCAAGCCGTGGTGGATCGAAGAGCCGCTCTCACCCGACGATATTCTCGGCCACGCAAGGGTGGCCGAGGCGGTGCGCCCGCTCGGCATCGGTGTGGCGACCGGCGAGCATTGCCACAACCGGATCGTGTTCAAGCAGTTCCTGCAGGCGCACGCGCTCGATTTCTGCCAGGTCGATGCGGCCCGGCTCGGCGGCGTGAACGAGGTGCTGGCAGTGCTGCTGATGGCGAAAAAATTCGGCGTCCCGGTCTGTCCGCATGCCGGCGGGGTCGGACTGTGCGAGCTGGTGCAGCACCTTTCGATTTTCGATTACATCGCGGTTTCCGCCTCCCTCGAAAATCGCGTGCTCGAATATGTCGATCACCTGCACGAGCATTTTGTGGACCCGGTGGTGATCCGCGACGGGCGCTACATGCCGCCCGAGAATCCCGGCTTCAGCGCGGCGCTCAAGCCCGCTTCCCTGGCAGCCTACAGCTATCCCGCCGGCTCGGCATGGCGGAGCTAGAGGGCGTTGTGAACCTTGATGGTGTCGTGAGAAGAAAGAGCCTTCTTTTTCTGAAGAAAAAGAAGCAAAAAGACTTTTCCCCATTTTCATTCGGAATCCTGAGATGGTGCCGGATCCGGAAAACGGGAAAA
>JASHOF010000152.1 GCA_030041255.1 Acetobacteraceae bacterium | reverse complement strand
GGCCCGCCGACGACATTCTTTTTGGCAGACACGGGGATCTTCTTACGCAAGTATCTTTCGTTTTTCGTTACGTTAACGATTACTCAGACAGGCTCCTAGACCAGTCCTTTCCATTTTTGGCAACTCTGACGACCATCGTGCTATGTTCGGTCCTGGACAGATAGCTGCCGTTCGACGCGCAGCCTTGGTATGGCTGGCTCATCCCTGCAATTGACGTTCGAACTATGAGGCGCAACCCGATTTCCTTGTGCCTTGTCTGCTATTGTGATCGACTCTGGGTACGCGGACTGTACCACCCAGGAAACAGCAAGGCGATTGCACAGGCGGATTGTCCACGTCCGATATGAGCGCACCCCGGTTTAACCAGTCGATTTAGCCAAGCCCGACCTTGTAGCAGTCAAGGAGTGCGCCGAGACGGGCACGATCGTGCAGCATCAGTTCAGATGTGCCGATCCTCAGCCGCTCACGGCACCGCTCGAAGAGCGCCGCGCAGATTTCATTGTTGTCGTGATTGGCGCGATAGAGCAGGCCATCCGGCGCCGAGGGGTGATCGTGGATTGCCCGCGACCAGAGGCGCGCCCGTCGATGGTCTCCGGCGCTCACCACACTGGTTGCGCCCAGTCTTGCCAGGCCGGGGCCGTACGCAACGGCAAGGCGAAGTGGTCCGGCGGATTCGATGGACGTGAACGAGCGGCTCTGGAGAAATGTCGTGGCGACGAATTGCGCCCCAACGGCGCGCAAGCAGGTTTCCGCGAACGCGCCCTCATGAGAACGGGCAACGTAGCACACCCCGTACTTACCCTCCGGATCGTCGAAGCGGTTGGTGCCTACCTTGCCGAAATGAAGCGCGCCAAAATCGTTGCGGTGAATCCGCACAAAGACCGTGCCTGACGGAACGACTTCAATCGGAAGCTCCCGTTCCGCAAAGTCCTTCGACGGCAGAGGGTGGCGCTCAGGCCGCGCCATGCTCGCCGTAGGCCGCCGCCGCCTGCACGACTTCTTCGATCTTCCCTTCGCGCAAAGCGTCGATCGGCCGCCGACCGCCGAGGCGACGGTCGCCGGTCAGCATGAAGTGGACACGCATCCAGGGATCGTCGATCTGGAACGCGGCCAGCACCTCACGGATGCCAGGCAGCAGGCCGGTCTTGCCGACCTGAAAGGCAGGGAAGACAAAGCCGTCGCCGATTTCGAGCCAGAAGACCTGGTTGCGTTCGCGCTTCTTGCCGAGCCCCTGCGGCGTGACGCCGAGATGGCCGGCAAGCTGTGGCCCTGACAATGCCCCGCCCTCGGCCTTGAGCAGATCGCGCTTCATCTCCGAGCCGCGCAGCAGCGCAGCGATCAGCGGGTCAGGCGCGTCCGGCGTGATTTCCGAGCCAATGGCCGCGGCATCCTGAAGCGAGCGGAACAGCACATCGGTATCCGTCGCGGCGCCCACGGCTTCGAGCAGACGGTCACGCGGCATGTGCTCGGCGATGCGCGTCAGGGCACGGCCCGTGCGCAGGACGAAAGCCTGGACCAGATCATCGCTGGGACCAGGCTCGGCCCGGCGACTGCGGCTCGGAACCGGCGGCTCGGGGGCGCCGCTGAAACGGCTGGCCCGGTTGCGTCGCTGAGTCCCGGCTGAGGGAGGAGGCGGCATTGTGATCTCCGCTTGGAGGATTTCGTCTGTCATGCTATAGATATGTGATGACGACCGAAATAGCAATTGGCCGCTGCGGCTCTCCACTGCCCGCCGTTAGCAATCTTTGCACGCCGCGGCGCTGCGCCACGGCACCTCGGACGGTCACCAGTTTGTCCTGCTAACCGGCATCTGCTTCTGCGGCCCGCGGCGGCTTGACCATTTCCATGGACAATCTCGACCGTGCGGTGGTGGATCACTTGGAATCCCGGCTGCTCGATTCCCCCGCGCCTGGCAGCGATGATGCGCCTGCTGCTCGACGCCGGGAGGAATGGGTGGAGCGGCGGCAGGGGCACATCGGCGAATCGCGCAAGCGGGCGGCTGAGGCGGAGGCCAAGCCGAAGTGTCTCCACGAAGCGATCGAGAATGGCGTGGTCAACGTGGCCGATCCGTCACTGTGGGATCGGGTCTCGGAGCTGACCACCCTCCGGGATCAGACTCAGGCGGACACCGAGCATGCCGCGAAGGCGATCGAGCGGCTGCGGCCCTCGGCAGGCTTCGAACCTCTGACCTTCGGCTGCGGAGGGCAGAAACCCTCGCCGCACGCGATCTGGATTTGACCCGCCCGTGGTATCTCGGTGGTATCTTGTCCCAAAAACAAAGGCGACGGCTTGGAAGCCGCCGTGCTAGTCGTTTGATTTACTTGAGAAATCTGGAGCGGGCGAAGGGATTCGAACCCTCGACCCCAACCTTGGCAAGGTTGTGCTCTACCCCTGAGCTACGCCCGCACCGGCACACCGGAAGCGGGCGAAACTAGGCAAGCCCCCGCCGCTTGGCAAGCGATGCCCGTTCACGGCAGCTTGCGCGTGAGCAGGGCGGCGCTGCGCGACGCCTTCTCGGCAATCCCGCTGATCCCCTCGCGGCGCACCAGCTCTGCCCAGACCTCTTCTGGCCGCACCCCCCCGGCGACCCAGAGCACAACCAGATGATAGAGCACGTCCGCGCTCTCGCCGATCAGCGCCGCGCGGTTGCCGGCCACCCCCTCGATCAGGCACTCGACCGCCTCTTCGCCGAATTTCTGTGCAACCTTGCCGATCCCGCGCGAGAGCAGCCGGGCGGAGTGGCTGACTGCAGGATCAGCGTCACGGCGCGACAGCACCGCCAACCACAACCGGTCGAGCACCTCGGAGGAAACCCCGCTCGGGGACAAGGCATCCACCGGCCGTGGCGGCGGCATGGGGCTCAGCTTCGGCTTCAGTTTGACCGCCGGCTTCCGGCTCAGCTTCCGCTTCGCGCCCTTGCCCATCGCAGGCTTCAGGCGGCCTCTGCCACCGGGCGCACGGCCAGCCCGGCAGCGGCCAGCGCGGCCTTCACCGCGCAGATCGTCAATGTTCCGAAATGAAACACGCTGGCGGCCAAAAGGCCGGTCGCACCGGCGCGCGCACCGTCCACGAAATGCTCAAGCCGCCCCACTCCGCCGGAGGCGACCACCGGCAGCCGGACAGCTTTCGTCACGGCACGGAGAAGCTCGAGATCGAAGCCTTCTCCGGTCCCGTCACGGTCCATGCTGGTGAGCAGGATCTCGCCCGCGCCACGCTTGGCGGCCTCCCGGCACCACGCCACGACGTCGATTCCCGTGCCCCGTCGCCCGCCATGCGTGATGACTTCCCAGCCGCCCGCAGAAGCCCGCCTGGCGTCAACAGCCAGCACAACGCACTGGCTGCCGAACTTCTCTGCTGCTTCGCCGATCAGCTCGGGCCGAGCCACCGCCGCCGAATTGATGCTGCATTTGTCGGCACCCGCGAGCAGCAGCTTCCGCATGTCGCCGACAGAGCGAATGCCTCCGCCCACGGTGAACGGCAGGAACACTTTCGCCGCCGTGCGCGCCACCACCTCGACCATCGTGTCGCGATTTTCGTGGCTGGCCGTAATGTCGAGGAGGGTGAGCTCGTCCGCGCCCGCCCGATCATAGATTTCCGCCTGCGCCACCGGATCCCCGGCATCGCGCAGATCAATGAAACCGACTCCCTTGACCACCCGGCCTTCCTTGACGTCGAGACAGGGGATGACCCTGAGCGTGAGCAGTGCGGCAACTCCTTTGTGACAGTTTTCTGAACGCTTGTCGCCGCGTCGGGCAAGACTTTCCTCACCCTGCTAATTCCGGTCATCCAGCAGCCGCAGCGCCGCGTCGAGTTCCACCCGCCCGTCATAGAGGGCGCGCCCGACAATCACACCCTCGATGGCTCCGCCCGCCGTTTCTTTGAGCCGCCGCAAATCGCCGAGGCTTCCCACGCCTCCCGAGGCAATCAACGGTGTCCTGGTCTGCCGCGCCAGCTCCAGGGTCCGCTCGAGATCGAGACCCGAGAGCGTTCCGTCGCGCCCGATATCGGTATAGATAATGGCAGCCGCTCCGGCATCCGCGAATCGTCCGGCAAGTTCACTGGCCGGAATCTCGGTCGCCACCGCCCAGCCTTCCGTCGCCACCATGCCGGCCCGCGCGTCGATCGCGATGGCAATCCGGCCGGGAAATGAGCGGCATGCGCTCAGGACCAACCCCGGGTCCTTTACCACGGTGCTGCCGAGGATCACCCGCCGTACGCCCGCTTCCAGCCAGCCTTCGATCGCCCGGAGGTCGCGGATGCCGCCGCCGAGCTGCACCGGCACGCTGACCGCTCCGAGGATCGCCGCCACTGCCGCCTGGTTGACGGATCTGCCCGCGAATGCGCCGTCGAGATCGACCACGTGCAGGAAGCGACATCCGGCGGCGGCGAACCGGCACGCCACGCCGGCCGGATCGGTGGCATAGATCGTTGCCTCCGCCATCACTCCCTGGCGGAGCCTGACCACTGCGCCTCGCTTGAGGTCGATCGCCGGGTAAAGCGTAATCCCCGCCATCAGCCTTCCGAGGCCGGCCGGCCGCGCCTGGCCAGGACCTTGTAATAATAGATCCCGCACACTGTCTGCCCGCGCACCCGCGCATAAGCCGGGTGCACGCCCCAGCGCACGTAGCCCATCGACTCGTAAAGACGGATCGCCGCCTCCTGGGTCTCGCGTACATCGAGATTGATCACGTAGCGATGCAGTGCCCGCGCGCGCTCTTCGGCCCGGCGAACGATCACATGCCCGATGCCGTGTCCGCGCGCGTAAGGCGCGGTGAACGCGTGCATCAACCAGGCGCTGTGCTGCTGCGCCTCGTTGTTGCGCGGCGGCAGGACGAGCTGGGCCGAGGCCACGATCATGCCGTTCAGCCGCCCGACGATCAGTTCGCGCTCCGGGACCAGCAGCACCCCACGGAAGTAGCTGGCCAGCGTGCCGATCTCCGGAGGAGTGATCCAGCCGAATCCGCCTCCCTCGATGATCGCCGCACTCGCCGCCTCGCAGAGCGCGTGCAGGTCGTCTTCATCGAGTTCAGACACCTGCTCCACGGCGACCGCTGCCCGGATCTCGGCGGACGGTCTTGGGATTGACGGCGCGTCGGTCATGCCTGGCTCCGCTCAGGGGCCCGAGCGGGAGCCCAGGCAAGGAAGTTGGCAAGGATGCAGAGGCCCACGCGCTGGCTCTTTTCGACGTGAAACTGCGTGCCGGCGCGATTTCCCCGCGCCACCATCGCCACCACCTCTCCGCCATAATCCGTGGTCGCCACGATTTCCTCCCGCTCGGCACCGCTGAGCGCATAGCCGTGCACGAAATAAACATGTTGTCCCGCCGCCACCCCGGCAAGAAGCGGATGGCAGCAATCCCGGCGGAATTGGAGCACGTTCCAGCCCATCTGGGGCAGCGGCAGGCCGGGCGCCCGCATGGCCGCGATCTCGCCCCGAATCCAGCCGAATCCCGGGGTGATGCGATGTTCGAGCCCGCGCTCGGCCATGAGCTGCATGCCGACGCAAATGCCGAGGAAGGGCGCACCGCCGGCGGTCGCCCGCTCGATCACGTCCCAGAGGCCCGGCACCGCGGCCAGCCCGGCCGCGCAGTCGGCGAATGCACCCTGGCCGGGCAGCACGATCCGCTCGGCGGCCGCAACGGCACGCGGCTCCCCGGTCACAACGACGCTGGCCCGGACCCCCGATTCCGCGGCGGCGCGCTCCAGCGCACGGGCGGCAGAGGCAAGATTGCCGCTGCCGTAATCCACCACCGCGACTTTCATCGCATCCGGCTCAGTTGCTCCGGCCGACGGGCGAGAAGCCTGGCCAGCGCTTCCTCGGCGCCTGGCGCCGCAACGACGTCCGAGAGCAGGAAGCCTCGCCGCTCCAGGGACCAGCGGCGGAGATCGTTTCCGTTGAGGCCCAGCAGCAGCGCCAGGGCCACCAGCAGTATCGCGAGCTGCCCGCCGGCAGTCAGCGCCAGGATGGCGATCAGAGCCGCCGCAGCCAGTGCGGCGGGGATGAATGCCCGGTGCCGCAGCAGCCAGAACGGCCCGAACAGGAAGGCCCCCCAGCGGAACCCTTCCGCCAGCAGGAGGGGCGCATGGCCCGCCCGCGTATGCGCAGTGAAGATTTTCATAATCGCCCCTTGGTCGAGGGCACGGCATCGCCCAGGCGTGGCTCGCGCGCAACCGCCATGCGGAGCGCACGGGCGGCAGCCTTGAATGTCGCCTCGGCGAGGTGATGCGCATTCTCCCCCGCCCTTTGCGCGAGATGAAGAGTGAGCAGCCCGTTCATGGCGAACGCGGAGAAAAATTCGCGGAAAAGCTCGGTGTCCATCGTGCCGAGCCGGGGCCCCGGGAACACGATCGCCCAGGAGAGATGCGGCCGCCCCGAGAGATCGACCGCGGCTTCCACCAGGGCCTCATCCATCGGCACCAGGGCATGGCCGAAGCGGGAAATGCCGCGCTTGTCCCCGAGCGCCTCGCGGAGCGCCTGGCCGAGCACGATACCCACGTCCTCGGTGGTGTGGTGGGCGTCGATCTCGAGATCGCCCTTGGCGGCTATCGTGAGATCGAACAGCGCATGCCGTGCGAAGGCGCCGAGCATGTGGTCGAGAAAGCCGATGCCAGTCGCGATTTCTGCCTTGCCTGCGCCATCGAGCAGCAAGCCGACTTCGACATCGGTCTCGCTGGTGACCCGATGAACGGCGCCGGTGCGGCTCACGGGCGGGATTCCGTGATGAAGTGCGCTGGGGCGAACTCAGCCATGCCGGCGAGGCTCTAGTGTGCCGACTCCAACGCTTGATACCGTAGGATGCACCATAGCGGTCGGCACACTACTCTTTATTTTCAGTGGCCTCTCATCCCCTTTCGTTTGCTGCCGGCGGCAGCAAACGTTGGGGGCAGGACACTAGCCCAAATCGGGCCGGTTTCCAAACCCGGCCCCACCCGGAGGCTGCGCCCGACCGCGGCCACGGTCGGCCTGCGACAGAGCGGTGGTGAACCCGAACAGCCACCGGCAATGTCGCGATGGCCGGTGGGTTCTTCATGCGATTCAAGACCGTAGCGGCCAATGCCGCCCTGCAATCGCGGCATAGGCCCCACCTTGCACCGCCCGAGCGGGTGGGCCATCTCCCGCCCGATGCAATCCCCCCATCTCCCGTCATCCGTGCCGGACCCGATCGGCTGGCACGGCACGACGATCGTCGCCGTGCGCCGCGACGGCACCGTCGCCATGGCCGGCGACGGTCAGGTCAGCCTGGGCTCGACCGTCGTCAAGGCAAACGCGCGGAAACTCCGCCGCATCGGCGGCGGCACCGTGCTGGCCGGCTTTGCCGGCGCCACCGCGGATGCCTTCACCCTGCTCGAGCGCCTGGAGGCCAAGCTCGAGCGCTTCCCCGGCCAGCTCGAACGGGCTTCCGTGGAGCTGGCCAAGGACTGGCGGACCGACCGCTATCTCCGCCGGCTGGAGGCGATGTTGGCCGTGGCGGACCGCGAGCGCAGCTTCCTGATCAGCGGCAACGGCGACGTACTCGAGCCGGAGGACGGCGTGATCGGTATCGGCTCCGGCGGCAACTATGCGCTGGCTGCCGCCCGCGCCCTCCTGGCCGTGCCCGGCCTCGGCGCCGAGGAAATCGTGCGACGCGCGATCGAAATCGCCGCCGATATCTGCATCTATACCAATCGTAACATCACCCTCGAGAGACTTTGATAAGGAGTCCCGACTGGCCGATGGACGCGCCAAGCTATTCCCCCCGCGAGATCGTTTCCGAGCTCGATCGCTTCATCGTCGGACAGAACGATGCCAAGCGCGCGGTCGCGATCGCACTGCGCAACCGCTGGCGCCGGGCGCAGCTTCCGGATGCGCTGCGCGAGGAGGTGATGCCGAAGAACATCCTGATGATCGGCCCGACCGGCTGCGGCAAGACCGAGATCGCACGCCGGCTTGCCAGGCTCGCCCAGGCGCCGTTCCTCAAGGTGGAGGCGACCAAGTTCACCGAGGTCGGCTATGTCGGCCGCGATGTCGAAAGCATCGTACGTGACCTCGTCGATGTCGCGATCAACATGCGCCGTGACGCCTCGCGCAAGGACGTGCAGGCCAAGGCCGAGCTGGCCGCCGAAGAACGGCTGATCACCGCGCTCGTCGGCGAGGGTGCCTCCGCTGAGACACGCGGAAAATTCCGCCGCATGCTGCGCGGGGGCGAACTCGAGGAGAAAGAGGTCGAGGTGAGCGTCGCCGAACCGGCCGGCATGCCGATCGGCCAGCTCGATATTCCCGGCATGCCGCCTGGGCAGATGATCAACCTCTCCGAAATGATGAAGGGCATGTTCGGCCGCGCGCCGCAACGCAGGCGCATGAAGGTGGCGGCCGCCCGTGCGGCGCTCGAGCGCGAGGAAGCCGACCGCCTGCTCGACACCGAGGCGATGACCCGCGAGGCCGTCGGCAATGCCGAGAACAACGGCATCGTCTTCATCGACGAGATCGACAAGATCTGTGCCCGCACCATCGAGGGGGGCTTCCGTGGCGGCGATGTCTCGCGCGAGGGCGTGCAGCGCGACCTGCTGCCGCTGATCGAGGGCACCACCGTTTCCACCAAGTACGGCCCGGTGAAGACCGACCACATCCTCTTCATCGCCTCCGGCGCCTTCCATCTTGCCAAGCCGGCCGATCTCTTGCCCGAGTTGCAGGGCCGGTTGCCGATCCGTGTCGAGCTTGCCCCGCTCTCGCGCGCCGACCTCGCCCGCATCCTGACCGAGCCGGAGCACTCGTTGCTCAAGCAATACGAGGCGCTCCTCTCGACCGAGAACGTCTCTCTCACTTTCACGCCCGATGCGGTGGAGGCTCTGGCCGAGCTCGCTGCCGACATCAACGAACGGGTGGAGAATATCGGCGCGCGGCGCCTGCACACCGTGCTCGAGCGGCTGCTCGAGGAAGTCAGCTTCACCGCTTCCGACCGGCCGGGCGAGGCGATCACGATCGACGCCGCCTATGTGCGCGAGCGGGTCGCCCCGCTCGCCGCCAAGGGCGATCTCAGCCGCTTCATTCTCTAGTGTGCCGACTCCAACGCTTGATACCGCAGGATGCATCATAGTGGTCGGCACACCACTCTTTATTTTCAGTGGCCTGCTAATCCCCTTTCGTTTGCTGCCGGCGGCAGCAAACGTCGGGGGCAGGACACTAGCCCGGACTTCCTTCCTGCCATGACTGTCGAACCGTTGATAGGACTCGAAGAATCATGCTTGGGTGATACATGGGTACCCGCCAGAGGGAGAGGGCAAGGTATTTCGAGGTCATGTGAGTGAGTCACTTATGAGCGAAAGTTGGTACCAGGGCGTGTGAAGGTCATCGAGGTTACCAATACCGATTTCGCGCTTCGCCAGTTTCTGCTTCCCCTGATGCGTGCCGGCCGGGAGCGCGGCCACGAGATGGTCGGGGTTGCCCCGGAGGGCCCGTTGCTCAGAAGCGTGGAGGCGGAGGGATTCCGGGTCGTTGCGCACCCGTTCGTCCGGCGTGTTTCGCTCGGCACGCATCTCGCTTCCTTTCGCTCGCTGCTCGACCTGTTTCGCCGGGAAAAACCGGACCTCGTGCATGCCCACATGCCGATCAGCGGCTTCCTTGCCCGCGCTGCGGCGCGCCGGGCACACGTGCCGCGCATCGCCTATACCTGCCACGGCTTCCTTTTCCGCCCGCCTGCCAGCCTGCCGCTCCGCGTGGCGACGCTGGCGATGGAATGGCTCGGCGGGCGGCTGACCGACATCTATCTCACCGTCTCTGCCGCCGATGCGGCGCTGGCACGGAGGCTTTGCATCGCACGCCGCGCCGAGGCCGTCGGCAATGGCCGCGATCCGACAATTTTCCGCCCCGATGCGGTGGCACGCACGCGGATCCGTGCCGGGCTCGGCACGCCGGCGGAACGCCTGGTCGTGCTGATCGTTTCGCGCCTGGTCCGGCCGAAGGGGTACCCCGAGCTTCTGGAGGCGATGCGGGCGCTGCCGGAGGCCGAGCTTTGGGTGGTGGGCGAACGGCTTCCCTCCGATCGTGGCGCCGATATGGCGCCACTCTTCGCCGGCTCGGGGCTCGGTCCACGGCTGAAAATGCTCGGCTACCGCGAGGACGTTCCGGCGATCCTGGCGGCGGCCGACATCTTCGCGCTGCCGAGTCTTTTCGAGGGCCTGCCGATGGTGCTGATCGAGGCGATGCTGGCGGGCCTTCCTGTCGTTGCGAGCGATATTCCGGGGCCCCGCGAGCAGGTGCTGCCGGGCGTCACCGGCCTCCTGGTGCCGCGCGCCGATCAGGCCGCGCTGGCTGACGCGCTCTCCAGTCTTGCCAACGCGCCCGAGCGGCGCGCTCTAATGGGCAAGGCCGGCCGCGAGCGCGCCCTCTCCTGTTACGATGAGGCGAAGGTGCTTGCCCGCACGCTCGATCGCCTCGGTCTCTGAGAGCGAAAGGCGCTCGGGGTGTTGCCGAACAGCGTCCGGAAACGTGCATTGAAGGTGGAAAGGTCCCCGAAGCCGGCGGCAAAAGCGATGGCGGCGACCGGCTCGTCGGTGGTGGCGAGGGCGAGTGCGGCCCTTCTCAGGCGCATATCCTGCACCAGCCGATAGGGCGTGGTACCGAGCGCGCGGCGAAAGGTGCGCAGGAAATGGTAACGGCTCATGCCGGCGATCGAGGCCAGTTCGGCAAGGCTGAGCGATCGATCGAAGTTCTGCTCGATGTAGCGGAGCGTGGCGCCGATCCGCCGGCGATCGATCGGCTTCGGATCCGGAATGGGCGGCACTGCCGTCGAGAACCTGGCCAGCACGGCTTCGAGGAGAGCAATGACTCGTTCCTCGACCATGGCACGACCCGCCGCTGCCGCTTCGGCTTCGGCGATGACAGGCACCGGAACGCTCGCCGCGGGCAGCATGGCCGCCGGAAACCGGAAGCGATGCGAACCGGCGCTCGAGGCGGCGATCTCGCAAAATAATTCGTGATCAAAATGAAACGCGATGCACCGGTCTCCCCGCGCGTGCTCGTGCCCGCAGGTGAAGCAGGCTCCGGCATTGCCGAGCAGGAAGGCGCCGGGATAGAGGAGCGCGCGGCCGGCCGGCGAGCGGTAATGAAACGATCCGGCCAGCACCGCGGCGATGCTGACCTCCTCGTGCTGTTCCTCGAACGGCTTGTCGCCCGGCCCGAGGCGGCAGACGAACTCGCTGACCTGCCAGCCCTCGCCGGCCGCGATTCTGCGCGCCTGCGGGCGGCGCACCTCCAGTTCCTGCTGCATCGGCCGCCTATAGCAATATTCCCCAAGCCCCGACAGCATCCGCGCGCCATCTCTCCGCCCTGCGGACGAATGTCTCGCCAGCTACCGGAGGAGAATGCCAGCATGATCGATCATGTCTCGATCGGGGTTCACGACCTTGCCAGGAGCAGGCGCTTCTATGATGCCGCGCTCGGCCCGCTCGGTTACAAATGCCTGAGCAACGGGGCAGATTCGCTCGGCTATGGCCGCGAGCAGGTGGCCCTGTGGATCAGCGTCGTGGCGCGGCCGGTGCCCGCCGATCCACGGTCCGGCCTGCATTTCTGCTTCACTGCCCCGTCACGTCAAAGCGTCGATGCGTTCCATGCAGCGGCTCTCGCCACGGGCGGACGCGACAATGGAGCCCCCGGCCTCAGGGCCGACTACGGCCCGGACTATTACGCCGCCTTCGCGATCGATCCGGACGGCTACCGGCTCGAGGCCACCTGTGGCGCTACAGCGGAATGAGCGAGGCCTGAGCCGCGTGCAGAGTGCCGCCGAACGAACCCGGGAGGTCGATCGGCGTCGTCACGACCTGAGCCAATGAGGCTTGTGAGACCGAGGTTGGGGAGACCGCTGCTTCGCAAGCCTGCCGTTCGATGTCATGCTCGCGCCAATGCTGAAGAAGCTGTTCGATCTTTCCGGCCGCGTGGCGCTGATCTCCGGCGGCTCGCGCGGGCTCGGCCTGCAAATTGCCGAGGCACTCGGCGAATACGGCGCAAGACTCGTTCTCACCGCGCGCAAGGAGGCCGGGCTTGCGGCAGCCTCGGCGCATCTGGCCGCACAGGGGGTCGAAGCGGCTGCGATTACAGCCGATCTTTCCAACCAGGCCGCCGCCGAGACGATCGTTGCCGAGGTGATGGCCACCTGCGGCCGGATCGATATCCTGGTCAACAATGCCGGGGCGGCCTGGGGCGCTCCGGCCGAAACCCATCCGCTCGATGGCTGGCGCAAGGTGCTCGATCTCAACCTCACCGGCACGTTTCTGCTCACGCAGGCGGTCGGGCGGGTGGCCATGCTGCCCGCAGGCGCGGGACGCATCCTGAACATCGCCTCGATCGAAGCGTTCCGCGGCCGCCCGCGCGGCATGCCCGGCGTGCTCGCCTACGCCACCAGCAAGGGCGGCATCGTCAGCTTCACCCGTTCGCTCGCTGCCGAGTGGGGCCCGCACGGCATCACCGTGAACGCCATTGCACCCGGATTTTTTCCATCGAAGATGACGGCGGTCACGCTGGAACGATTTGCGGGAGGGATCGTCGCCGCGACGCCGCTCGGCAAGCTTGGCGGCCCGCACGATCTCAAGGGCGCGGCGTTGCTCTTCGCCTCGGATGCCGGCGGGCACATCACCGGCCAGGTGCTGGCGATCGATGGCGGCGCGACGGTGGTGTGATCGGGCGGCAGGGCCGTATCCTTCTTTCGGAACAACGCTGATGTCGGAGTTCAGGGACAAGACGATCGTCATCACGGGTGCGGGGCGCGGCATCGGCGCCGCCACCGCGCGCCGCTTTGCCGCGGCCGGCGGACGGGTCGCGATTTTCGACCGCGATCGTTCTGCCGCCGAACAGACAGCCGCCGGGATCCGGGCCGGCGGCGGAATGGCGCGCTCCTACGCCTGCGACATCACCGAGCGTGCCGGCGTCGAGGCGGCGGTCGCGGCGAGCGAGGCAGAGCTCGGGCCGATCGCGGTGCTCGTGAACAATGCCGGGTGGGATGTCTTCCGGCCCTTCCTCAAGACGACTCCGGCGGATTGGGAACGGCTGATCGCGATCAACCTGGTCGGCGCGCTGCACATGCACCACGTGGTTCTGCCGTTGATGGTGGCACGCAAGAGCGGTCGGATCGTCAACGTCGCCTCCGATGCCGCGCGCGTCGGCGCGAGTGGTGAGGCGGTTTATGCCGCCTGCAAGGCGGGCCTGGTCGCGCTCTCGAAGACGCTGGCGCGGGAGCATGCGCGTGACGGCATCACCGTCAACGTGGTCTGTCCGGGGCCGACCGCGACGGCCCTCTTCGAGGAGTACAAGAAGGGAGCCAACAACCCCGAGAAGCTGGTCGAGGCGTTCCGCCGCGCGATTCCGCTCGGCCGCGTCGGCGAGCCCGACGATCTGCCGGGTGCCATCGTCTTCTTTGCTTCCGAGGCCGCTGCCTATGTCACCGGCCAGGTGCTGTCGGTATCCGGCGGACTGACCATGGCCGGTTGACAGCCCTACCGTTCGTTGCCGAACGCCGAGAGGCCGGTCTGCGCCCGGCCGAGGATGAGGGCGTGCACATCGTGCGTGCCTTCGTAAGTGTTCACCGTTTCCAGGTTCATCACGTGGCGGATCACGTGGTACTCATCGACGATGCCGTTGCCGCCATGCATGTCACGCGCGAGGCGGGCGATCTCGAGCGCCTTGCCACAGGAATTGCGCTTGCAGAGGCTGATCATCTCCGGCGCGGCGCGGCCTTCCTCCAGCAGGCGGCCGAGGCGCAGCACCGCCTGCAAGCCGAGCGCGATCTCGGTCTGCATATCGGCGAGCTTCTTCTGGATCAATTGGGTGGCAGCGAGCGGGCGGCCGAACAGCTTGCGATCGAGCGTGTAGCTGCGGGCGGCGTGCCAGCAGAACTCGGCAGCACCGAGGGCACCCCAGGCGATGCCGTAGCGGGCATTGTTGAGGCAGGAGAACGGACCCTTCAGGCCGCTCGCGCCCGGCAGAAGATTCTCGTCCGGAACGAACACGTCCTGCATCATGATCATGCCGGTGCTACTGGCACGGAGCGAGAATTTGCCCTCGATCTTCGGCGTGACCAGGCCGGAAAAGCCCTTTTCGAGGAGAAAGCCGCGGATCGTACCCGCGTCGTCCCTGGCCCACACGACGAACAGGTCCGCAATCGGTGAATTGGTGATCCAGGTCTTGGCCCCGTTCAGGAGATAGCCGCCCGCGGTGCGGCGGGCACGCGTCTGCATGGAGGCCGGATCCGACCCGCCGTCCGGTTCGGTCAGGCCGAAGCAGCCGACGATTTCGCCGGTGCGGAGAGGCGGGAGAAAACGCTCTTTCTGGGCCTCCGAGCCGAAGGCGTGGATCGGGAACATGACGAGCGAAGACTGCACGGAAAAGGCGCTGCGGTAGCCCGAATCGACGCGTTCGACCTCGCGTGCGATCAGGCCGTAGGCAACCTTGCCGATGCCGGCGCAGCCATAGCCTTCGAGCGTGGCGCCGAGGAATCCCATCTCCCCCATTTCGTTCATGATGGCGCGGTCGAAGCGCTCGTGCCGGTTGGCCTCCAGCACGCGCGGGAAAAGTCGCTGCTGGCAGAAGTTTCGCGCCGCGTCGCGAACCTGCCGCTCGTCCGGGGTCAACTGCTCTTCGAAGCGGAAGGGATCATCCCATGTGAACGGGGCAAAACCGGACATCGCCGGCGGGGCGGCGCCGGCTGCGGGCATGGATTCCGGGCTCACGGGATCGTCTTGCGTTTCGTATCGGGTGGCTGAGGCGCCTGCCGGGAGAGGCGCATGAAGGCGGGCACATCGGCGCCAAATCCGGTCACCTGCGGCGCTGTCTCGGACAGAGCGGGGCGCGGCCGAGGCAGCGGCGGCGGCTTCTCCGAACGCCGTGC
>JASHOF010000151.1 GCA_030041255.1 Acetobacteraceae bacterium | reverse complement strand
ACGGGAGCTTCATCCTCGATCGTGATCCCGGCCTCCAGCTCCGCCAGGGCGGCGAGATTGCGCGGCTCGGCGAAGAAGGCCGCAAGCTCTTCGGCAATCGCCGGGCCGATGCCGAGAATCGAGTCGAGGCTGCGGCGCTCTTCGGAGAGAGGATCGACAGCCGCTTTCATGGCCGCCTTGAAACGATGGTAGGAGCCGTAGTGGCGCGCCAGCAGGCGCGCATTCGCCTCCCCGATGCGGCGGATGCCGAGGGCGAAGACGAAACGCGAAAGCGCGATCCTGCGCCGCGCCGCGATGGCGCGCGAGAGGTTGCGGGCCGAGAGTTCGCCCCAGCCTTCGCGCCTGGCGATTTCCACTTCGTGACGAGGCAGGGCGAAGATGTCGGCGGGTCCCTGGATCAGGCGGTCGGCGTAGAATTCGGCGATGGTCTTCTCGCCGAGCCCCTCGATGTCGAAGGCGGAGCGGGAGACGAAGTGCCTGAGCCGCTCGACCGACTGGGCGGGGCAGGTGAGCCCGCTGGTGCAGCGGCGCACGGCTTCGCCCGTCTCGCGCACGGCGTGGCTGCCGCAGACCGGGCAGGTGTCGGGGAAAACGAATTTTTTCGTTCCCTTCGGGCGGCGGGAAAGAACCGGGCCGAGCACCTGCGGGATCACGTCGCCGGCGCGCTGGATGGTCACCCAGTCACTGATGCGGATATCCTTCCTTTCGATCTCGTCCTCATTGTGCAGGGTGGCGCGCGAGACGAGGACCCCGCCGACATTGATGGGCGTGAGCCTGGCGACCGGCGTCAATGCACCGGTGCGGCCGACAGAAATCAGGATGTCCTCGAGTTGGGTGACGGCCTGCTCGGCAGGAAATTTCCACGCCACGGCCCAGCGCGGGGCTCTCCCGACGAAGCCGAGGCGTTGCTGGAGCACCAGCTCGTCGATCTTGTACACCACGCCGTCGATATCGTAGCCGAGGCGGGCGCGGTTGGCGGCGATCTCCTCCTGGAATGGAGCGGCCTCCTTGTCGGTTGCGAGGCGGCGCGACAGCGGGTTGACCGCGAAGCCCCATCCGCGCAGCCGCTCGAGATAGTGCCAGTGCGTGTCCGCAACCTTTTCCGAGCAGGCGCCGAGCGCATAGGCGAAGAGAGAAAGCCGGCGGGAGGCGGTGATCGAGGGATCGAGCTGGCGGAGGCTGCCGGCAGCGGCATTCCTGGGATTGGCGAAGATCTTTTCTCCGGCCTCTTCCTGCGCCGCGTTGAGAGCGAGGAAGTCCTCCTTGCTCATGAAAATTTCGCCGCGAATCTCGATCAAGGCCGGAGCGCGGCCGGAAAGTTTCCTGGGCAGGGATGCCAGCGTCTCGAGATTGGCGGTGACATCCTCGCCCTCGATGCCGTCGCCGCGCGTTGCCCCGGAGGTGAAGAGATGCTGCTCGTAGGTGAGGGAGATCGAAAGCCCGTCGATCTTCGGTTCGGCGACGAGCGGCAGGGCTTCCGCGGGATCGAGCCCGAGGAAGCGGCGGGCGCGGGCGAGGAAGTCCGCGAACTCGTCAGGGGAGAATACGTTGTCGAGCGAGAGCATCGGCTCGCGATGGCGGAGCTTCCGGAACCCGCCCGCCGGGGCGGAGCCGATCCGCCGCGAAGGCGAATCGGCCCGCACGAGCCCCGGAAAGAGCGCTTCGATGGCAGCGTTCCGGGCACGGAGGCGGTCATATTCGGCGTCCGACATCGTCGGCGCGTCGGCCTCGTAGTAGGCGCGGTCAGCCTCCGCGACCGCTTTTGCAAGGCGCGCGAGCTCGGCGCGGGCGGCTTTCTCGTCGAGATCTTCGAGCGGCCTCTCGGCGGGCTTTTTCACGTCCGCGCGCTCCTCTGTCGCGGTGAAGTGCGCGGCGAAGCAAGCAGGCTCACGGCAGCGGCGCGCGCCGCATCGGTGATGCTGGCGCCAGCCAGCATGCGGGCGATCTCCTCCTGGCGCCCGGCGACGGCGAGCGGGGTGGCACGGGTCGTGATCCGGCCGTTGGCGGCTTCCTTGGTGATGCGGACATGCTGCCCGCCATGCACGGCGACCTGCGGGCTGTGGGTGACGACGAGCACCTGGGTTTTCTCGGCGATGCGCGCGAGGCGTTCTCCGACGGCGGCGGCGGCGGCGCCGCCGATGCCGGCATCGACCTCATCGAAAATCAGGGTGCCGGGATTGCGGCTGCCCACCAGCACCACTTTGAGGGCCAGCATGAGGCGCGCCAGCTCGCCGCCGGATGCGGCGCGGGCGAGCGGGGCCGGCTCATGGCCCGGGTTGGCGGCGAGCAGGAACGAGACTGCCTCCATCCCCTGCGGCCCCCAGCTTGCCTCGGGCAGGGCGGCGAGCCGGCAGTGGAAGCGGGCCTTCTCGAGCCGGAGCGGCGGCAGCTCCGCGGCCACCGCCTGTTCGAGCAGGGTGGCAGCCCTGGCGCGAGCGGCGCCAAGCCGGGCGGCGGCCCGCAGGTAGGCGCCCCGGGCTTCGGCTTCCTCCTCGGCGCGGCGGGCGGCCAGAGCGCCGCGATCTTCGATGGCGGCCAGTTCGGCGGCCAGCCGTGCCCTGAGCGCGGCCAGCTCGGCCACCGGCACGTTGTGCTTGCGGGCGGCGGCGCGCAGCGCGAAGAGTCGGGTTTCGGCCTGTTCCAGGCGGCCTGGATCTGCTGCAAGGTCTTCGCCGAGCTCTTCGAGCAGCGCTTCGGCCTCGGCGAGCGCCTCTTCGGCGCGCTCCAGGGCGGCGAGGGCCTCCGTTGCCTTGCCGGCGGGTTGCGCTCTGCCCGCCTGAGGCTTGCCGAGGCGTTCGAGAGCGCGGGCGGCGGCACGCACCGAAGCCGCCGGGCCGAGGCGCCGCTCCCGCGGGGCCAGCTCTTCGAGCGCTGCGGCAACCGCTTCGGCGCGCCGTTCATCCTGTTGCAGGCGATGGCGAAGCTCGGCGAGCCGGGCCTCCTCGTCGGGTTCAGGAGCCAGTGCCTCGAGTTCGGCGCCGGCATGGGCGAGAAAGTCGGCATCGCGGGCAGTGCGATCGGCCGCTGCGCACGCCTCTGCGGCTGCCGCCTGCGCCGCCCGCCAGGCGGCCCAACGCTGGGCGGCCTCGTCCGTCAGCGCCGAATCGACGCCGAAGCTGTCCAGGAGCGAGCGCTGGATGGCCGGATCGGCGAGCCCGAGTTGCTCGTGCTGGCCCTGCATCTCGACCAGGCAGGCGCCGGCCTGACGCAGCAAGGCAACGCCGACCGGTTGGTCGTTGATGAAGGCACGGCTGCGGCCGTCGGCTGCCAGCACCCGGCGGAACAAGAACTCGCCGCCGGCATCGAGGCCGTGCCCGGCGAGCAGTTGGTGGACGGGATGGCCGGGCGGCGATGAGAAGGAAGCCGCCGCGCTCGCCTCGCTCGCCCCGGGGGCGAGGAGGGTCGAATCGGCCCGCGCCCCGAGGGCGAGCCCGAGCCCATCGAGCAGGATCGACTTGCCGGCCCCCGTCTCGCCGGTGAGAACCGTGAGGCCCGGGCCGACATCGAGCGTGAGGCGGTCGATCAGGACCATGTCGCGGAGCGAGAGAGAGGTCAGCATCCGCGTCCCGGTGGATCGTGGCTCAGAAGATCGCGTTCCAGATGCCGCCGAAAAAGCCGGTGCTCTTCGTCGGTTCCGGCGGCGCGTTGCTGGCGACGATGCCGGCCTGGTGCAGCCTTGCGTAGGCGTCCCGGTACCAGGTGGTGCCCGGATAGTTGTAGCCGAGCACCGCACCGGCATGCTGTGCCTCGGCCAGCATGCCGAGCTTGAGGTAGCATTCCACCAGCCGCTCGAGCGCCTCGGCCACGTGGTTGGTGGTCTGATAGTCCTGCACCACGCCTTCGTAGCGGCCGATCGCGGCCACATAGTCGTGCTGGCGCTCGTAGTAGCGGCCAATCAGCATCTCATGCCCGGCGAGATGGTCGTTGCAAAGATCGATCTTCAGGCGCGCGTCGTTGGCGTAGGCGCTGCCGGGAAACCGATTGGCCACTTCCTGCAGCGCCGTGATCGCCTCGTGGGTGGCCTTCTGGTCGCGCGCCACGTCGGAGATCTGCTCGTAATAGGAAAGCGCGCGCAGATAGTACGCATAGGCGATATCCGGATTGGCCGGGTGGAGCTGGATGAAGCGGTCAAGCGCGCCGATCGCCCCGGTGTAATCCTGCTGGAGATAAGCGGCGTAGCCATGCATCAACTGCGCGTTGACGGCCCAGGGCGAGAAGGGGAAGTCCTCCTCGACCTGGTCGAAATCGTCGATCGCGGCCTTGAAGTCGCTGGCGTTCATCTTGGCGACGCCGTCGTTGTAGAGGCCCTCGGCGGTGACCGGGCCGGTGGGCTTCTTGGTCGCGGGGCCGCCGCCGAACCAGCCACAGCCGCCGAGGAGGAGCGGGACGAGGAGAAGGAGGAAACCGAGGCGAACGCGCATGCGGGTATCCCGGGAAGCGGCGGCCGCTTATAGCACGGAGCGGATGGCGGCAACCGCCATTCCCGCCATCGCCGCGATGCCGGCGTTGAACGAAGTTGCCTCGCTCGGCCGGATCGGCCTCGTCACGCGGTATCTCGATGCGGTACAGGAACGGATCGCCGCCAACCATGCCGCACTCGGCCATCCCTGCCTCGCCGCGCCCGCTCAGGCAACTCAGCCTTTCTCTGCCTCGGCGCTTCCCTCATCGGCGGCAGGCAGCAGGGCGGAAGGCTCGCCGAGCCAGGGTTCGTAGCGCTTCCATCGCCCAACCGACGTCCGGCAGATCGGCTGGCGCGCCTGCCAGAGGCTGGCTGTGACGATGCGCCGCCGGCTCTCGTGCGGCGTGAGGCAGGCCTCGTTCCACTCGAGGCCGCAGGTCTCGACCAGCCTTCGCCTAGTCGGCTCCGGATCGGCGACCAGCGCTCCGTAATCGATCTCCACGCAACGATCTTTCGGCAGCACGCAGCGCCAATGTGCCATCAGCTTCTGGTACTGGCGATAGAAGAAGACCGGGTTGCCGAGCTCGCCAGCGAAATCAATCGATTGCTCGAAATCCGTGCAGAAGGTCGAAAGGCAGGTATCGAGCGGTTCCCGGCGTCGAAGTGGCGCCTCGCCACGGCATACTCGCCGATCTCGCCATTGGCGTTGCCGAGCGCGAAGTGCAGCGCCTTGCGTTGTGCCGTGCTGAGACGAGGCCGCTCGAGCGAGGGCCGATCCACCCGATCAACGCACGGTCCTGAGCGGTGAATTTCGTATTGGCGGCGAACTGCTCCCACGCCCCGACCATGTCCGGCCCGAGCGAGATGCCACGTTCGAGACAGCCGGCAGCCTCCGTGAGGCGCGCGGGAGAGCGGCGCCGGCGTCGCGCTGCCCCGGCCCGCGTGGCAGCGTTGCAGGTTCTGGGAGGCATCCGGTACGTCCCGTATCAGGATCCGGCGGGTCGCGGACTGTTATCCGAGCCCGCTTGCGGCGCGCAATCGCGCTCTCATCGGAGTGATCGGCGCCGGGATGCCCGAGCGGTTGCGATTCGGCATCCGAATGGCCGGCATCTGTCGGCAGATTTTACGGATGCTGCCAAGCGGCCATGCGCCGGCGGGACGCTGCCGGGGGTATTTGTCCGGCCGGATAGTAGGGCGTCACCGGAAGCTGGTTGGCACTTCACGATTTTTCAATGGCTTGGCCCAAATGCCGCGGCCGAATTGCAGGCCAGGCGGCGGGCGGCGTTCGCTTCGTTCGCACTCCAGCCCGGAAACCGCCGGAAAACTTTGCACTTCACGCCACCCCCCTGCAGCCATGCCGATCAAGCTATTGTGTTCCCCTCTTTTTTCATTGCGGTCTCATTTTGGCACGAGGATTGCTCGGGACACCCTCCGCTGGTTTTCGCCCTAGCAAGATCAGGCGAAAGCCGCGGCACAAAGGAGGGGAAAGGAGAGCAGAATGAGAAAGGAGAACGGAACGATGCAAAATGTCGACGCAACGTCAACGCGGCAGAGCCATTCACGGCTGCTACGAGTGAGGCGGCGCTCCGCATCGACCATGCGCCTCCTCGCATTTGCCGCTACCGTGGTCCTGGGCTGCGCTGTTGCGCAGCGCCCGGCGCACGCGACGCCGGTGTTCGACTTCTCCTTCAGCAACACCGTTGGGGATATTGCTGGCACCGTGACGGGCACGATTTACGGGCTGGCCGCCTCAGGCACGTCGTCGGCAACCGACATCGTCGTGACGAGCGCGCCCACTGGAGTCGGAGGAACCGTCCCCGCAGATATATTTACGCTCCCCGGCTTCACGATTGAGACCAACAGCTTCACCGTGACGGACGGTGAGATCACCGCGGCCCAGTTTCGAAGTAACGATGGAGACGGCTCCGTTGCTCCTCAACTCAATCTGAACTTCGAGGGGGAGATCAATCAGTACAATCGAATCAGCGGCCAATTCGGTGTCCTGAACGAAAACGGGTTTTCCGGGCTGATCTTCACGGCAGTACCCGAACCGTCCTCGCTGGCGCTGCTCGGCTTCGGAGTGGCCGCGCTCGGCCTCGTCGGCTGGCGCCGCCGAAGAATCTGAGCCGGGGCGGGCCGGCGAGGCGGCGACGCCACCGCGGAAGAGGTTGCGTGGCTCGCCGGGCGCCGGCATAGGCCGGCCGCAAGGCGGCGTTTGCGGCCGGCTCGGAGAGCCGGCTTCGTGACCGATACCCTGTTCCTTGCGATCAACGCCGGCCCGCACCCGCCAGCCTTCGTGCTGGCGCTGGCGCGGCTGATCGCGGTCTGGGCCGTGCCGGCCGCGGCGGTGATTTTCGTGGCGCTTTGGATTCGCATCCGGCCGGAGAGGCGCGGCATCCCGATCACCGCGACGTTCGTGATGGTACTTGGCCTGGTTCTGAATTTCCTGATTGGACATGCCTATTTTCATCCGCGCCCGTTCATGGTCGGGCTCGGGCGGCAGTATCTTCCGCATGCGCCGGACGGTTCCTTTCCGAGCGATCATGCGACGTTCCGCTGGAGCCTCGGCTTCGCGCTCGGCGGCTTGCGCGCTGTGGCGGCGCTGTTGCTTGCCGCAGGGCTTGGGGTGGCGTGGGCGCGCATTTATCGTGGCGTGCATTTTCCCTTCGACATGCTGGGCGCGCTGGTCGTAACCTGCGCGGCGCGACGACTCGACGGGTCGGTGCGGAGCTTGCTGCTCGCGCCATGTTACCGCGGTGACGAGGCTTTGATCGCCGCCTTGCAGCTGCCGCAGGCGGTTTTCCCGCGCGCCGACGGGGTGGGGCGCCGCATCGGGGATTGACTGGCGCCGCGGCGGCAGGGCACTGGCATCCGCCGCCTGCGCTTGCCACCTATGCGCGAAGCCGGGCGCGATTGTTTCTAGCCTTTGCCCCGCGCCTCGGGCCAGTGTCCTGCCATGCACGCCTTCGTCGACTGGGCCGTTGCCTTCGCCTTCGACCACGCCTTGCTTGCCTACGCGCTCGTCCTCGTGCTGGCCGCCGGCGAGGCCCTGCCGGTGTTCGGAGCGCTCATTCCCGGCACCACCGTGATTATTGCCATGGCGACCCTGATCGCCGCCGGCGCGCTCGAATACTGGCCGTTCGCTGCCGCGGTGGCATGCGGGGCCGTGCTCGGGGACGGCATTTCCTATGCGGTCGGGCGGCGCTATCAGCGGGCGATCCTGGATCGCTGGCCGCTTTCGCGCCATCCCGAGCTGGCGCGCCGGGGCGAGGCCCTGTTCGCGCGGCACGGTGGAAAAAGCGTGATCATTTCGCGCTTCACGCCCGCCGTGCGGGCGATCATCCCGATGCTGGCCGGCATCCTGGAAATGTCGCCGGCCCGGTTCTTCCTGGCCGATGTTCCGGCGGCGATCGTGTGGTCGCTTTCGCACACGCTGTTCGGGGTGTTGATCGGTGCCTCGCTCGAACTCCTCGGTGCGGTCGCCGGCCGGCTGGCCCTGCTGGCCGGGCTCCTGATCCTGCTGGCGTGGGCGGTGGTATGGATCGCGCGGTGGCTGGCGCGATGGCTGCCCCTGGCTCTGGGGATGGCGGTCGGCCCTCTGGCTGCCTGGTCGGAGCGCAATCCCGGCTGGGTGGCCCGCTGCCTGCGAGCTCTGTTTGCCGCCGACCGCACCGAGGCGTTGGCGCTGGCCGTCATTGCCGCCCTGCTCGTGGGCGGGCTTTGGCTGCTGCTGGGTGCGTTGCAGGATCTGATCGCGGGGGAGCCGCTGGTCCGGCTGGACGGGGTCGTGTTGCACGCGCTCGCGGCTTTGCGCTCGCATTGGGGCGATCATGCGATGCGCCTGGTTGCCGCGACCGCCGCGCCGACGGCGCTCCTGCTGCTGGCCGTCCTGGGCGCGCTGGCGCTGGCCGCCTCTCGCCAGTGGCCATTGCTGCTAGCCTGGGTCCTGGGGCTGGTTGGCGCGGAGGTGCTCGGCACGCTCCTGCCGCTGTTGCCGAACGCCGTGCCGCCGGAAGGGCCTTTTACCGATACGTTGCTGCCGCCGACCGCGATGGCGCTCCTGGCTGCCACTGCCTTCGGGCTGCTGGCATTCTTTGCCCTGCGGGCGGCGCCGGTGCGGCTGCAGCCGGCGATTGCCAGCGCCGCTCTGCTGCTGGTCGTGTTCGGCGCTGCGGCCCGCCTTTATTTCGCGCAGACCCTGCTTTCCACCGAGATCATCGCCTTCGCCTTCGCCCTGGCCTGGATCGGCCTGACGGCGGCCATTGCCCAATTTCGCCGCCTGCCGGCAGGACGTGCCTGGGCGGCCAGCGTGCTGGCGATCCCGCTTCTGATCGGCGTCGTTGCGGCAGAGGCGGCGGGCTACGCGGTGGTTCCTGCGCCGCCACCGCCCGCCTTACTGCCGCCGCGCCTGATGAGCCTGGCCGCCTGGCAGAAGGGCGGATGGGACACGCTTCCCGGCACGCGGGTCGGCCTGCTCGGCAATTACACCCGCCCCTTCACCCTGCAATGGGCCGGCACTCCTGACGGGCTCGCCCATGTGCTGGAAGGGCGAGGCTGGAGCCGGGCTCCGTCCTGGACGCTGCTTTCCGCGGCGGCCTGGCTCACCCCGGGGATCGATCCTGCCGCGCTGCCGGTACTGCCCCACTTCGCGGACGGGAAACCGGGGGCGCTGGTGATGATCGAGCCGCTGCCGGAAAGCGGCCCGCCGGCCCGGATGGTGCTGCGGCTGTGGCCGAGCGGGGCGGCGATCGGCGGCGAAGACCATCACACGCCGATCTGGCTCGGCGTGCTGGCGGAGGAGCGATTCCGCCGTGTCGCTGCCACGCTCACCATCAGCCGGGCCACGCTCGCGACCGGGGCCAGGCTGGCGGCGCTGGCGATGGCCCTTCCCGCCGCCCGCCTGGTCGTGGATCGCGACGTTGCGCCGCGCGCGCGCCATTCCAATGCGCACGCCCCGGTGGTGCTGGGCTGGGATCCGGTGCTCGTCGATTCGCCGTGCCAGCCCCCTGCTTGTCCGCCCGGCCGATCCTCGCCTTGATTCGCCGCCGCGCGAAAGGAAGAAGAATGCCGGGCCAGCCCCAGATCGGTTGCCATCAGCACCAGCCCTTCCGCTCCGGGATCGACGGTGGCTGGCGCCGCGGCGCCGGTTAGCCGCGGTCAGCCGCGGCCAGACGGAGATGCGGGACGAAGCGCGCGGCCCGGGTTGGGCAGGGCTGCTGCTGTTGTGGCTGCTGGGTGCGGATCTGCGCCTGACCATCCTGGCCGTGCCGCCGCTGCTGCCGCTCATCCATCACGACCTGCACCTGGATGAAAAGCTGGTGGCTGCGCTGACCGGCCTGCCAGTGCTGCTGTTCGGACTGGCTGCCGTTCCCGGCTCGCTCTTGATCGCGCGGATAGGGGCCTGGCGGGCCGCCGTGGCGGGCGTCTTCGTGGTTGGGGTCGCCTCGGCCCTGCGCGGCATCGGGCCGTCCCTGCCGATGCTGTTCGGGATGACCATTCTGATGGGCGCCGGGGTGGCGGTGATGCAGCCTGCCCTGCCGGCCCTGGTGGCGCGCTGGTTTCCGGCCCGCGTGCCGCTGGCCACGGCGATCTATGCGAACGGGCTTCTGATCGGCGAGATGCTGGCAGCCGGCCTCACCATTCCGCTGGTCCTGCCGCTCGCCGGCGGAAGCTGGGAGAAGAGCTTCGCTGTCTGGTCCATCCCGCCACTGGCGACCGTGGCGCTGGTGCTGTTCTTCACCGGGGGCGAGGCCCGGCAGGCGCTGCGGGCGAGGCGGGCGCGCTGGTGGCCGGATTGGCGCGATCCGCGGACGTGGCTGCTCGGGGTTCTTTCCGGCGGCGCATCGGCACTCTATTTCGGCTGCAACGCGTTCCTGCCCGATTACCTGCACGCTCTCGGCCGGCCCGGGCTGGTCGATCTCGGGCTGACCGCCCTCAATGCCGGGCAGTTCCCGGCCTCTTTGCTCATCATGGCGTTCGGGTTGCGGCTGGCGCGGCGGCGGGCGCCGTTTTTCGCGGCGGCTGTGCTGGGGCTGATCGCGCTCGGCGGCCTGCTGGTTCCTTCCGCTTTCGTGCTGATCGCCGCCTCGGCACTGGCCGGCTTCGCCGCCGCGAGCACCCTCATTCTGACGCTTGCCCTGCCGCCGCTGCTGGCCGCCCCCGACGATGTGCATCGGCTGGCCGCCGCGATGCTGGCGCTCGGCTACACGATCACCTTTTTCGTTCCTTATGCTGCCGGTGCGATCTGGGACGCGAGCCATCTCGCGATCTCTGCCTTGCTGCCGGGGGTGGCGGGGGCGGCGATGGTGATCGGTGGCGCCGCTGTGATCGACCTTCGGCCGCGCTCCTCGTCTTCGTCGGCGAGAGACGGATCATGAACCTCGCAAACCCTGATCCGACGCCTTGTGCGCTCCCCGGCCCGGCCGAGCAGGATCACGCGACCGCGCTGAACGAACGCCTTGGCCGGCCACCCGGCGGGCAGGCGGAAGGGCACCGTGACATCATCCGCCGCTTCCCGCATCGCAACGGGATGCTGGCGCGGGAAATCGGCGCCGAAGAAGCCCGCTTCCTCGCCGGGGGCGGTTTCGCCGGGTGACGCCGGAGGTCTCTCTCTTTGCTGCGAAGGAAAGACGCCCCATGACCGCCATTCCCTACCGCACCGCCCTCATCGTCGGCGCCGGCTCGGGCATCAGCGCCGCAGTCGCACGCGCGCTGGCCCGATCGGGCATCGCGGTCGGCCTTGCCGCCCGCAACGTGGCAAAGCTCGCTCCGCTGGCGGCCGAGACAAAGGCGGCAGCGTTCGAGGCCGATGCGGCAGAGCCCGATGCGGTGAGCGGGCTGTTTGCCGCTTTCGAGGCCAGGTTCGGAGCGCCGGAGGTGGTGCTCTACAATGCTTCAGGGCGGCTCAGCGGCGCGCTCGCCGAGCTTGATGTGGAGGCGGTGCGCGCGGCATTGGCGGTCACCGCGTTCGGCGGCTTCCTGGTCGCGCGTGAGGCGGCGCGGCGAATGATCCCGCTCGGGCGGGGGGCGATCCTGTTCACGGGCGCCAGCGCGAGCGTGAAGGGTTTCGCCGGCTCGGCCCCGTTCGCGATGGGGAAATTCGCGCTCCGGGGGCTCGCCGAGAGTGCGGCGCGGGAGCTTGGCCCGAAAGGGATCCATGTCGCGCATTTCGTCATCGACGGGGCGGTGCGGAGGGCCGGGCGGCCCGGTCCGCCAGGGCCAGCGGACAGCACCCTCGACCCGGCGGCGATTGCCGAGGCTTATCTGGCCGTGCTGGGGCAGCCAACCTCTGCCTGGTCTTTCGCCATCGACCTCAGGCCCGCCGTCGAGCCGTTCTGATTTGCGGGGACGGCCTCTCGCGCCGTTATGATCGGTCGTGCCGGTGCCGGCGACGATTTCCGCCTAGGCGGCGGCGCGCCGTCTCGCTTAGTCTGCGATCGTAAAGAAGGGTGGCTTGCGGTGCGAGCGCTCTTCGAAGCGTGAACCGATCTCCAGGACGAAGTGCGAGCTTCGATCGGGACGTCGAAGGGATGAGCGTCATGCGGCGTTTCCTGTTCCCCTGCCTTGTCATGCTGCTTGCGGCCCTGTTTTACCCCCGGCCCGCCGCCGCCCAGTCGGAAGCGATGAGCTTCACGGCCTGGCGCGACACGAGCGGCGTCGCCTGGGGCGAAGGCGTGCGCAACTACATCTTCGCCATCGGCGAGATCACCGACGACACGCCGAAGGCGCTCAGTTCCGCGATCAGCCGCTTTGGCGCCGGACCCGGCACCATCCTGGTGCTCAACTCGCCCGGCGGGAGTCTGCCGGCGGGCCTCGAGATGGGCCAGATCATCCGATCGCACGGCCTGTGGACGGAGGTCGGCACGCGGGTGCCGCTGGCACTTGGCCTCACCCCGAACGTCTCGCCGGCCTATTTCCCCTACGTGCGCTCCGGCAAGAGCCCGCCGTTCCCCGGTTACTGCTATAGCTCCTGCACGCTCGCCTTTCTCGGCGGCGTCGTCAGGACGGTCAGCTTCACCTCGGACTACGGCGTGCATCGCTTCTATTTCGAAGGGCAGCAGCCCTCGGCAGAGGAAGGAGTGGCGGCGGGCGAAGAGGGCATGGCGGAGATCGCCCATTACGTGAAGGAAATGGGAGTGGATCCGGACTTCATCCAGGAGATGGCGAAGAAGGGGCGCAGTGCCACCACTCATCTCACGGAACAGCGGATGGCGGAACTCAACATCACGACGCCCTACTGGCGGACGAACTGGAGCATCCAAGAGGGCAACGGCAACTTCTATTATGACGGGCAGACGCTGGATGCGTCCGGCAAGCGCGACGACATCTTCGTTTATTGTGGCGATCAGCAGCAGCAGGCGGCGGGCCATGTCGTGCTGATGGATGTCTATATGGATGCCGCCGGCCGGGTCGATCCTGCCAGCTTCGTTCCTGGTATCACGGACTACAACTTGCGCCTCGATCAGTTCGGACAGATTTTCAGCAATTCCGACAAGGAGGTCGTGCGCCGGGCCTTCGTCAGCACGGCGACGGGACGGATCGGGGTCAGCCTCGGCTTCACGCTCGACCAGTTTTCGCTCGTCACCGGCAGCCACTACATGGGCTTCGCCTTCTACAATCCGAACAGCCAGGTGAATTTCTTCGGCACCACCGTGACGATCGACCAGGATGGGCTCGACCATTTCGCCCGCCGCTGCCTGCCGCCATCCGACACCGACTTCACGCTCAGCAATGTCGGCCCCGAGCCGCTGACGATCCTGTTGACGCGCACGGCCGGAGCGGCGCAGTTCGGCACCAACGAGCTCGGCGCGGCGCTGGCGCCGAATGCCAAGGCGAAGATCACGATGCCGCACTATCACGGCTGCCAGTTCGATCTCCTCATGCAGTACGCCGACAAGTCGAGCGTGGGAGAATACAACGTCAATCTCTGCGCGTTCGGGGGCATTTCGGTGGCGTCTCCCTCGCGGCCGGGCAGTGATCAGACCGCCAGCATCGCGATCAAGAATGCCGGCAAGAAGCCGATCTCGGCGTTTTACATCACGCCCACGTCCGACAATTACTGGGGTTCCAATCTCCTGGCCGGTAATGACCCCGCGCATCCTTCCGCCATCGCCCCCGGCGCCACCGGTCGCTTCCCGGTCGGCATCGCACAGACCTGCCAGTTCGACATGAAGGCGCAGTTTGCGGGTGGGGAGGTGGAGCAGAAGATCAACCAGAATCTGTGCACCTTCGACCAGTTGGGATTCGCCGCGCCGCCCTGACGCTGGCCCGCTGATCTCACTGAATCGGGCGCATGGGGGCGCGGATTCTGAGAGAATTGTGTTGCAGACACGGTTGTTCTGGAACCCATAGGAAGCCCCGATGCCGGCAGAGTCGTGCTCTGGGTGCTACGGCTCAACCGGCGTCGCCATGACGGAGCGTCGTGTGCCGAGGGGTGAAGCCAGTCGGAGGGGGCAGTGCGGGGAATTCGGCGGCCGGTGCTTGCTGGCAGCGAAGCTCCGGCGCCCGAATATCGACGCCTCGGCGGGGCGGAGATCGCCCGGATCGCGGCGCAGATCCGCCGCCGCTGGCCGCGCGTGCGCATCCTGCTGCGAGCGGACTCCGGCTTTGCCCGCCAGGCGCCTGGCGGGCGCTCCGCTCGGCCCGGGTCCCCCTATGGACTCCGGGGACGAGCCTCACTCGCGCAAACCAAATCGCCAGCCGGGGGGCGGACCAGTTCTTCGTGTCGCCATGGAGTGCGCCCCTTGGGGTGGACAGTTTCAAGCGGCTGCTTTGACCGTCTGCCGGGCGTGTTGATCCTCGAATTGCGCAGGGCTCAGATAGCCGAGCGCGGAGTGGAGGCGTCTCTCATTGTAGACATCGTCGATGAAGCGTGGAAGGTCGGCGGTGACGTCCTCGAACGGATCGCCGAGCATCCAGTCAAGCGCGTGCACGAACTGTTGCCCTGGAACCTCGCCGGCACCCCCAGGAGACTCGATCAGCGCAACGCTGCCTGAGCGGGCATCATACCCCAACCCCACACCCAATCGCAGGCGTGGCACACCAGCTTTCAATTACCCACAAGTTCGGCTCCGAGCATTGGGCCCAGGCGGATGTCGGTGAGTCTGGATATGCCGCGCCACATGACGGTATTGCCGGGCGGTGGGTCGCTGGCACGCGCGAGATAGCCGCCGAGCCTTGCAATCCTTGTCAGATAATGAGTGAGCGTCCTTGCTGGGGGCCGGGCGCCGTCCTTCACGAGGCGGTCGAGAAGGCGGATTTCGATATCCTCCAATGCGAGAACGGGCCGCGCGGCCGGCGCCGACCGATTGAGCATCGTCATCCAGAAGACCCGCCAGCTCAGGATCGAGAACAGAGCAATCAGGTTGGCCAGACGTTGGGCC
>JASHOF010000150.1 GCA_030041255.1 Acetobacteraceae bacterium | reverse complement strand
ACGCCCGCTCCTAGAGCGAGGAAGCCCCGGACGAACACACGGAAATGCGGTAGCCAATCCGCGAATCAGAGTCTGCAAACCGTCGTCTCAACGGCTCTGCCCTCTGCGCTGCGCAACAGCCATATCCCAGTCAACTTCGCAGCTTTCGCGGAGACCGTACCGTCACGCCCAATGACGTTGACAACGAACATAAGAGTACGGGAGTTTTATCGGACAATCGTGGGATATCGAACCTGTCGCGTTCACCTGTGTCTTGTAGCGATAGTTGATAGGCAGGGCTGCACCCAGTGAACAGAGTGAGCGCGGAGAGGATAATCGCTAGTGATACTTTTGGTTTTGCAAGAACGCCCTCCGTTTCGTTGCCTCTAGCCCGAACAGAATCGTAGTGGCAGCGCCCCTCCGTGAACGGGACTCCTTCGAGTGGGCCATGGGGACGGACGGGTACCGTAAGACCCGCCGAGGCGAGAGTTGAAAACACCCCGGTGATCGCCAAGAGATTCGAGAAGTCTAAATGACCGTCTCTGCGATGGCCCGGCTGCATGGCGTCTCCCCCGAGCTTGCTGCTCAAGTGGTGGCAGCCATTGTCCGAGGGCGAGAACTCACAGTCACAGTTCGGCGACAGCGTAGCCGTTGAACTGGCATTGGCGAAGCAGTTTCCCGATCCAAACGCTGGACCCAGTGGTTTCTTTGTACACTCCGACAAGGGCAGCGGCAGGCCCTTCCTGTTACTCGACGCGGCGGTCAATGCGGCGCTGACTAGCTGCTTCCATGGCATGGAAGATCGAAGCTCTGCCGAGCAGCGCGATCGGCGTGTGCAGATATCATCCGCCGCCCAACCCGCAGCCGACCCATTGACCGCGCGCGCGATTACCTTGCCGCATCGGTCCGAACTTAATTCGCGTCGGTGAGATATGCGCGTTAGGTGCCTCTCAAGCCAACGCCCGGCGGTTATCGTCGGGTTGGCGGAGAGCTCGATCGCGGTGGTGGGCGTTGTCGAGGTCGTGCCGGACATGTTCTGTCCCTCCTTGCCGCCCTGGCAATGTCGCCTCGCGCCAGCAGCGCGTGGGTGCGGAGACTGGAAGGCGAACAGGGCGGCGTGCATCACCCATTCGGGTGAGGTGGTGCGAAAAAGTGCCGCTGCGCTATCGCTGCATCAGGACGGCGACGCTGCCGAGGATCAGGGCGACGAGCTGCGCATGGCGATTGGTGCCGGTCTTGGCGAAGATGTTTTTGAGGTGGGTGCGGGCTGTATTGAGGCTGATGCCAAGCTGCATGGCAAGGCCTTCGACTCCTTTGCCGTCGGCGAGGCCGGCGGCCAGCGTCGCCTCGGCCGCGGTGAGGCCGAACAAGCCTTGCAGGGCAAGATTTCTCGGGTTCGGGCTTTCGGGATCGCGCAGAAAGACGATCGCCGCCGGCAACGGCGCACCGAACCCGTCGCGGGCCGGACGGAACGGCGCCACCAGCACGGTGAGCGGCAGCCTCTCTCCACGCGCGATCGAAAGCGCTCCGCCCGAGCTCGAGCCGACGCCGCCGGCGGTCGCTGCCGAGGTGCGGATGAGAGCGCTGAGGCGAGCGGCAGCCTCATGGTCGCGCGCCGTGAGCCGCCCGACGACGACCAGCACCACATCGCCGGTTCGCAGAAGCTCTTCGGCACGGCGGTTGGCGTAGAGCAGGCGGCCGTCCCCGCTTGCCACCAACGTCGCGGTGCCGCTTCTCTCCAGCGCGTCGAGAGCCACGGCACGCGCGATGGCCGGGCCGGCGAGCCGCTGCCGGATCTCGAGCGCGCGCTTGAGATGCGGCAGAAACCGGCTGGCCCGTGCCTTGGCTTCATCGTCGTAGCCGCCGCCGGCTCGCGGCCGATGGATCCCCAAGACGCCAAGTCGATCGTCAGAGATCCGGAAAACCGCCCCGAGAACATAGAAAATTCCAAGAGACCGGGCCCAGTCCCGGTAGATCTCGGTGCGTTCGAACTCCGCATCGGAAATGAGGTCTTTACTCGCAACGACACCCGACATCCCGAGCGCGGCAGCACGCGCAACCCACACATCGCGGGCGGCGTAGTAGCTTTCATAAGCCTGGAGATCGTGACCTTTGTAGTTGTCGGTCAGGGCCAGGCGTTCGACCCGACCTGCCTCCAGGTGGCGCACCTGAATTTGTGCGCTGGCGGAATCGAAGGTGTGCGCAATTCTCGGTGCGAGGCCTGGCCACAGTGTTTCGTCCAGCGCGGCGTCGTAAACCGCGCCGATCAGGTCGAGGATCCGGGCCTCGATCCCCGGTCGCAAGCGGCTCGCGCCGGGCGAACCGCCCCCTGGCGGCACTGGCTGCGCGGTCAACCGTGTCCGCGACCCCGCTGGCAAATTTGCCCTGCTGACGATTCCTGGACGGTCTGTTCTTCTCTCTTTGTTACCCTGCCAAATCGTGCCGCTGGCAGCATTAAAAATCTCCGTGATCCGGAAAGATTGCGCGCCTGGACGCATAAGAATTCGTTCGCAATTGCAGCAACCGCGCTGTAGCCACCCTGGCGTTCGCGGACGGCCGCAGCGGCGGATTGACCGCGGTCGTCGGCAACCTCTGGTTGTGAGCAAAGAGCAACCGCCGGTGGATGCCCTACTCGCTCCACGCGCCCGGCGGCGTTGTTGCGGCAAGTGCCGCGGTCACCCGCGCGACCACCGGACCCCATTGCCCGGGTGCAGGCTGGCGAAAAAGGGAAAGCGTCGGATACCAGGGACTGTCGATCCGATCGCGAAGCCAGCGCCAGTCGGGCGCGTGCGGCAGCAGAACCAGCGCCGGCCTGGCCATCGCGCCGGCGAGGTGGGCGAGCGCGGTATCCACCGTCACCGTCCGCTCCAGGCACTCGAGAATCGCCATTGTGTCGTCGAAATCGGCAATTTCGGGCCCGAGATGGATGAGCGGCGCGCGGCCGAAATATTCCCCGACCTGGCCGGCCGCCTCGCCTTTTTGTAGGGAAAGGAAGCAGACTCCCTCGATCGCGGTGAGGGGCGCGAGGGCGGCGAGAGGGAGCGAGCGCTTGCGGTCGTTGCTGTGCTCCGGGTGCCCGGCCCAGACGAGACCGATCCGGCGCCTGCCCAGAGGCGCCATTTGCGCAAGCCGCCGCTCCCAGTGCTCGACACGGGAGGGAGTGGCACGAAGATAGGGAACGGAAGCGGGAATGGTTTCAAGGCGCGTTGCGGCCAGCCGCGGCAGGGAGGCGAGCGGAGACCAGGTGGCGAAGTCGGAAAAATCCTGCCAGCGCGGGCGGATTTCCGAGACCTCGGGGAACTGGGCGATGATGGGCCGCTTTTCCGACCCCGCGGCAACCACGAGCCTGGCCGTGCGCGCGGCCGCCCAGGGAATGGTGCGGCTGAACTGGATGACATCGCCGATCCCCTGATCGGCAATCAGCAAGAGCGTGCCCGCTCCGAGCGGCTCGCCGTTCCAGGCAGGGGTTTCCTCCGGCGGCATGTCGCTCCGAGCGCCGGGTACGCGGAGCCGCCATTCGTATTCGTCCAGACCGGCTGCGAAATCACCCGCCAGGAGCAGCGCCTCCGCCCGCCCGAGATGTGCCATCGCCATTTCCGGGGCGAGCAAAATCGCCTTCTCAGCCGCCGCCAGCGCCTCGGCCGTCTCTCCGCGGTCGTAGCGGACGACGCCGAGATTGGCGTGCGCGAATGGATCCCGTGGCGCCATCGCAACCGCACGCAGTGCGGCTTCGAGTGCCGCGTCGTAGCGGCCGAGCGCGCGATAGACCTCGCAGATGTTGCGCGGATAGAGAGCGATCTCCGGCGCCAGCGCGATCGAGCGCTCCATCAGCGCGGCCGCCTCCGCAACGTTTCCGCGGCGCCAGGCGAGGATGCCGGAGAGGTGCAGCGCGTGCGGATAGCACGGTGACGCCTCGAGCTCTTGCTCGAGGAGGGCGGCCGCCGCGTCGAGTTTCCCGGCCTCGATTTCGGTATTCGCACGGTCGAGAGTGGGCAGCGGGGGAAGCACCGCTCCTGCAGGCCGGGCAGTGGTAGAAACGTCGCTCATCTCCCGGCCGCCGCCGGGCGCGGCTCGGCCTTGCGCAGCCGGTAGAGAAGGGCGAGCGCCTGCTCCTGTCCGGGCGCGAGTTCCAGCACCTGGCAGCAGAGCGCGATCGCTGCGGCACTGTCGTTATCGGCGGCCGCATCTGCCTGCTCAACGAGCGTCTGCAACGGCGCACCGGCATCGCGCGGGCTGAGGCCGGCGAGATCGAGGGCACAGCAACGCAACCTCCGGAGCCCGCTGCCGCACGGGCAAAGGGATAGATCGGTCATGACCGCCTGGAGATTCGCGCATTCCGCCTGCATCCGCAACGGCTGGAGTGCCACCGATCCCGCATCAGCCGCAGTCGGCCGGAGTGTATTGTTGCGCGTCGTCATTGACAGAGACCTGTTGCGTTGATATCAACGTTCATGATCGGGAGGAGGAACGAGGATGGCCGCGCGTTTCGTCTGGTATGAACTGATGACCACCGATCCGGCGGCGGCGGCCGGCTTCTATGGCCGTGTGATGGGCTGGAACGCGAAGGATTCCGGGCTTGCCGACCGCTCCTACACGATCCTTTCTGCGGCCGATGTTCCGGTGGGCGGCCTGATGGCGATTCCTCCGCACGCTGCTCAGGGCGGCGCACGGCCTGGCTGGATGGGTTATATCGGGGTCGATAATGTCGATACAGCCGCTTCACGACTGACGAAAGCCGGCGGGACGATCCATCGCGCGGCGGAAGATATTCCTGAAGTGGGCCGTTTCGCTGTTGTCGCGGATCCGCAAGGCGCTCCCTTTGCGCTCTTCACGGGCGGCCCGGAAGAAGAGGCGCCGCAGCCGGCATCCGGAACGCCCGGCCGCACCGGCTGGCACGAGCTGCACAGCACGGACTGGCAGAGTGCGTTCACCTTCTATTCTGGCCTGTTCGGTTGGACGAAGGCGGAAGCCCACGACATGGGCGCGATGGGCGTCTATCAGATTTTCGCCATCGACGGCGTCGGTGCGGGCGGAATGTTCAATCACCAGGACGTCGCAGGGCACCCGTTCTGGCTTTTCTACTTCACCGTGGCGGAAATCCAGGAAGCCGCCGGCCGCGTGACGAGCAACGGCGGGCGGATCCTCAACGGCCCGACGGAGGTTCCGGGCGGCAGCATGATCGTGCATTGCGCGGATCCGCAAGGCGCGATGGTGGCGCTGGTTGCCCCGGGGCGCTGAGCCCTGCGCCTGCCAGTCGCGGCTGTCTTGCCGGTGCGCGACCTGGTGGTAGCCTTCGCGGGAGCAACACGTGAGGGTTTCGATGAGTGCACGCCTCGACGCCAGGCGGATCGCCCCTGAGGGCTATCGGGCCCTGGGCAGTCTCCAGGCCTACGTCAATCGGAGCGGCCTGGAGCCGGCGCTGCTCGAGCTGGTCAAGATTCGTGCCTCGCAGATCAACGGCTGCGCCTTCTGCCTTGCCATGCACTATCGCGACGCCTGCGCCCTGGGCGAGCGCCCGGAGCGTCTCGACCTTCTGCCGGCCTGGGAGGAGGCGCCGGTCTATACCGCCCGCGAACGGGCCGCGCTGGCCTGGACGGAGGCGGTGACCCGCATTGCCGACGGCCCCGTACACGACGCGGTTTATGCCACCGCGAGGCAGGAATTCAGCGAAAAGGAGCTCGTCGATCTCACCTACGCGGTGGTTGCGATCAATAGCTGGAACCGGATCAACGTTGCTTTCCGCACGCCGCCCGACCTTCCTCAGCGCAACGCCTGATCGACAGCGGGCCGCGCCACGGGCCTTAGATGAAGGATCTGCCGCCCGCCTATTTCGCGCTCGTCATGGCGACCGGGATCATTTCGATTGCGGCCAAGGACGTCGATCTTCCGGCACTGGCACTTGCCCTCTTCGCCTTCAACATTCTCGCCTTTGCCGTGCTCGTGGTGCTGACCGCAGGCCGGATGCTCTGCTATCCGCGGCTCTTCTTCACCGACCTGACGGACCATCGCCTCGGGCCCGGATTTTTCACCACCGTCGCTGCCTGCTCGATCCTCGGCACCCAGGTCCTGCTGATGGCGCACAGTCTTGCCGGAGCCATCGCGCTGCTCGCGCTCGGCATCCTGCTCTGGATCGGTCTCACCTACACGATCTTCACCGCCTTCACGGTCAAGCGCCACAAGCCACATCTCGAGGAAGGGCTCACCGGGGCCTGGCTGATCGCCGTCGTCGCCACGCAATCGATCGCGGTGCTGAGCGCGCTCATCGCGCGGGACTGGCCGCAACCCTATCGGCTCGAGCTGAACTTCTTCGCCCTCTCGATGTGGCTGTGGGGCGGCATGTTCTATATCTGGATCATCTCTCTGAATCATCTCTCTGATCTTCTACCGCTACAATTTCTTCGCCTTCTCGCCAGGCGATCTGACGCCGCCCTACTGGATCAACATGGGCGCGATGGCGATCTCCACGCTGGCCGGAGCGCGCCTGATCGAAAACGTGTCGGACGCCCCTTTCCTTGCCTCTCTGCTGCCGTTCCTCAAGGGGTTCACCGTGTTCTACTGGGCCACCGGGACCTGGTGGATCCCGATGCTGCTGGTACTCGGCGTCTGGCGGCACATCATCGAACGGTTTCCGCTGCGCTACGATCCGCTCTATTGGGGAGGGGTGTTCCCGCTCGGCATGTACACCGTGGCGACCCGGGAGATGGCCGGGGCGCTCGCGCTGCCGTTCCTTGCCCCGCTGACGGTGGCGGCGTTCGCGGCTGCACTGGCGGCCTGGAGCCTGACCTTCCTCGGGCTCGTCCTGGATCTCTGGCAGCGGGCGAGGCGGACATGCCCCGGGACCCGGAACCGGGGCATTAAAGATTGATTCATAGTGCCTCTTTTTTGCTTGATTCGCGAAGCGCACCGTTGGTAGCGTTTCAGGAACAGTTCGTCGGTGCTCGCATGTAATCGGCTGCGGGAGCGCCGCTCGGGGGGCGCATGGTAGTCCAGAACGTCGTTTGGGCGGTCTGCATCATACTGATGGCGGCCGTCGTGGGGGTATTCGTCTGGGTTGCTGACGGCGCTTCCAGGCATGTCGTCGATCACACGCCGCTGACGGCTGCGGCGTACCGCCTCCGGCCATGGCTGTTCCTGATTCTCGCCCTGGCCATGATTGGCGCCAACTGGCGGACACTGATCGAGCTGCCCTATCAGGCTGTCGCCAGCGCCAAGGCGCTCGCCGCTCCGGTGCAGCGCGTCCAGGTGGTCGGCGAGCAATGGGACTGGCGGATCACCCCGAACCAGGTGAAGGTGGGCACTCCCATCGCCTTTCATGTCACGAGCAGGGACGTCAACCATGGCTTCGCGATCTATGATCCGTCGCTCAGGATCGTGGCGGAGACCCAGGCGATGCCCGGGTTCGACAACGTGCTCCGCTACACCTTCGAACAACCCGGCACCTATCAGGTGATGTGCCTCGAGTATTGCGGGCTGCTGCACCACGTGATGCGAGCAACGATCACCGTCGTCCCGCGCTGAACCCATGGAGGAGCGGAGATGAGCGCCCATGCCGGCCGTGCCGACATAGCAGGAGCCCGGGATGGCGAGACGGCAGCCCGTGCTGTCGAACTCGCCTACATCGCCGTGGCCGCGATCGTGCTGTTGCTGATGATGCTGTTCGGCCTGACGATGCGAGCCACCCAGGCGCAATATCTCGATGTCCAGCCGCGGCTCTTTTATGTATTGCTGACCATGCACGGCGCCGGCATGGTGGGCATCGCCGGGGTCGCGGGCGCGGTCGTGATGTGGCATTTCGTCCGCCGTCACGTGCCGGTCAGCACCACGGTATTCCTGGCCAACCTCGTGCTGTTCCTGATCGGGGCGGTGCTGATCCTGGGCTCCGGCTTCATTGGCGGCTTCGCCGGGGCCTGGACGTTTCTCTATCCGCTGCCGGCGCATTCGAATGGCGTCTGGTCGGCGAATGCGGCGGCGGCGTACATGCTCGGCCTCCTGGTGATCGGCGTCGGGTTCCTGTTGCTGCATCTCGATGTCCTGCGCGGCATCTGGCGCACCTACGGCAGCCTCGCGAACGGGCTCGGCCTGAAGCAGGCGATCGGCCTGGCACCAGAGAAGACAGGGCCGCCGCCCGCCGTCCCGGCCGCGACCATGGCCTCGATCGTCAACGTCCTCGGCATCGTCATCGGCGCCGTGGTGCTGATCCTGTCACTGGTCAATCTTTACGTGCCGTCCTTTACGATGAGCGCGCTGGTGGCAAAGAACCTCATCTATTTCTTCGGGCACGTGTTCATCAACGCCACCATCTACATGGCCGTGATCGCCGTCTACGAGATCCTGCCGCTCTATGCGCATCACCGGTGGAATACGAACCGGCTCTTCTATGCCGCCTGGGTGGCATCGACGGTGATGGTGCTGATCGTCTATCCGCATCACCTCCTGATGGATTTCGCCATGCCGCCATGGGCGCTCGTGGTCGGCCAGATCATCTCCTATCTGAGCGGCCTGCCGGTGTTGCTGGTGACCGCTTTCGGCGCGCTGACGGTGGTGCACCGCTCCGGGCTCCGATGGGACGTGCCATCCGGCCTTTGTTTCGTCGGCGTGCTCGGCTGGGCGGCGGGTGTGATCCCGGCCATTGCCGACGGCACGATCGTCGTCAACAGTGTCATGCACAACACGCAATGGGTGCCGGGGCATTTTCATACCTATCTGTTGCTCGGCACGGTTGCGATGTTTCTCGGCTACATGACCTGGACCGCCAAGGAAGTGCCGCACGAGACGATCGGCACCGAACCGGCCGCCTTCTGGCTCTACGTGGGCGGCGGCATCATCTTCGTGGTTGCCTTCCTGGCAGCCGGCAGCGCCAGCGTGCCGCGCCGCTATGCCGTGCACCTGGCGCCGTGGCTCACCTATGATCGGATCGGTTCGCTCGGTGCCTTGCTGGTGGTACTGGGGGTCGGCATCATGGTCGTGCAGTTCCTGGTGCGCGTGCCGGCGCTGGCTCGCCTCCCCACGACGACGACGGCGCAACCTCTGCCGGAGGCCGCCGCGGAATGACGCGCGGCTTTCTGCCGCTGCTCGCCTTTGTTATTGCGACCGGGCTGGCAAGCCTCGGCTTTGCGACCTCGGGCTTCCGGGTTATCACCACCGAGGGTGCACGGCGACTCGCGGTCGAACATCACCCGCGGGCGGTTCCTGACGTCGTTCTCGTCGATCAGGACGGCAAGCGATTCACATTCTCCACCTATCGCGGCAAGGCGCTGCTGGTCGAGTTCATCTATACGAGCTGCCCGACGATCTGCGGCGTCCTGGGTGACGATTTCGGCCATGTCCTTGCCACTCTGAGGCAGGACGGAGGTACCTCGGGGGTGGATCTGCTGAGCATCAGCTTCGATCCTGCGCGTGACGGGCCACCCGCGCTACGCTCCTACGCCGGGCGGTTTGGCGCCAGCGCTCCCGGCTGGCGCATCGCGGTGCCGGCCACCCGGGAGGGTCTCAGGGCGCTGTTGAAGAGCTTCGGCGTGGTCGTCATACCCGACCGGTTCGGAGGATTCACCCACGACGCCGCTGTCTACCTGCTGGATGGACAGGGGCGCCTGGTGCGGATTCTCGATGCCGGCCCGCCGGCAACCCTGCTGGCAGAGGCGGCTCACGCGGTGTCCTGATGCCGCGCCTCGCCGCCGCAGCGATCCTCTGGTTCGGGCTTTGGCTCCCGCCGTTGAGAAGCGGGCTCGAATCGGACATGGCGCTGCACATGACGGTGCAGATCCCGCTGCTCGCCCTGGTCGGCATCCTGATCGCGCCGGAAGTGCGCCGGTTCGAGCCGCGATGGCTTGCAGAAGCCGACTGGCTCGGGATTCCCGGCATCGTGCTGGTACTGTTCTCAACCTCCTATTGGATGCTGCCGGTGGCGCTCGATTCGGCGCTCGGTGACTGGCGCATGGAAGTTGCCAAGTTCGTGAGCCTGCCGCTCCTGGTCGGGGTGCCGCTGGGATTGAGCTGGCAACGGATGCCGCCGCTCGGCCGCCTGTTCGTGATCGCGAACATCATTTCCAAGGTAGGGGCGCTCGGCGGCCTCTACCTCGCCGCGCCGATCCGGCTCTGCGCCTATTATCGGCTCGACCAGCAGGCCGAGGCGGGCTCAGCACTGCTCGCCGTCACCACCGCCGCCATCCTCGGAGCATTCCTTGCCAGTTTTTTCGGCTGGTCCTGGCGGCGACCATTCCCCGACGCCTGGAAGGGGCGTCGGGCGGTCGCGACAGCGGCGGATGCCAGCCCGTCCTTGCCGACCTGAAGCGGCCAAGCCATTGGCCGGCCGGTCCGCGGTCGCGTAAAACGCGTCTTGCGGCGCACCGCCGCCGAACAGCCTTGCGAGCACGCCAATGGCCCTGGCCCTGCCTTTCACCCGGCGATTCCTGCCGCTTACGCTCTCGGTTGTCGTCGTCGTCGTCACGCTCCCCTTCGCAGCCCGCCACCCTCTGCTGCTCGCGCTCTTCCTGCTCGCCCTCGCACTGACCGCGCTCGGCATCTACGATCTCATCCAGCCTTTCCATTCGCTGCTGCGCAATTACCCGATCGCCGGGCACCTCCGCTTCCTGCTCGAGGAGGTGCGCCCGGAGATCCGGCAGTATTTTCTCGAGAGCGATATCGACGGCATGCCCTTCAACCGCACCGAACGCTCGGTCGTCTATCAGCGGGCCAAGGGGCAGCTCGACAAGCGCCCCTTCGGTACCGAACTCGATGTCAACACGCGCGCCTTCGAGTGGCTGAATCATTCCATCAGCCCCTGCGATCCGACGGAGGAAGATCTGCGCCTCGTCATCGGCGAACGTTCCGCCAGGCCGTACGACGCTTCGATCTACAACATTTCGGCGATGAGTTTCGGCGCCCTCAGCGCGAACGCGATCCGCGCCCTCAATCGTGGCGCTGCGCTCGGGCGCTTCTCGCATGACACCGGCGAGGGCGGGTTCAGCGTGCATCATCGCCAGGGCGGAGACATCGTCTGGGAGATCGGGAGCGGCTATTTCGGCTGCCGCAACCCGGACGGAACGTTCAACGCCGAGCGCTTCGCCGCGCAGGCGCAAGAACCGCAGGTCAGGATGGTCGAGGTCAAGCTGTCGCAGGGAGCGAAGCCAGGACATGGCGGCGTGCTGCCCGCCGCCAAGATCTCGGCCGAGATCTCTGCGGCGCGGGGCGTTCCGATGGGCCGGGACTGCGTCTCACCCGCCCGTCACAGCGCCTTCTCGAACCCGGTCGGCCTGCTGCAATTCGTGGCCCGGCTGGCCGAGCTTTCCGGCGGCAAGCCGGCGGGCTTCAAGCTTTGCATCGGCCATCCTTGGGAATTTCTCGGCATCTGCAAGGCGATGCTGGAGACCGGCATCGTTCCCGATTTCATCGTCATCGACGGGAAGGAGGGCGGCACCGGTGCCGCGCCGCTCGAATTCACCGATCATATCGGCATGCCGATGCGCGACGGGTTGATGTTTGCGCACAACGCGCTGGTCGGCGTCGGGCTGCGCGATCGCGTGCGGCTGGCCGCCTCCGGCAAGATCATCTCCGCGTTCGATATCGCGCGGGCGATGGCGCTCGGCGCCGATTGGTGCAATGCCGCACGTGGTTTCATGTTCGCGCTCGGCTGCATCCAGTCGCAGCATTGCCACACGGACCGCTGCCCGACGGGCGTGGCAACCCAGAATCCGGCCCGCAGCCGTGCACTCGACGTTCCTCTGAAAAGCGAACGCGTGGCACGCTTCCACGCGACCACCATCCAGGCCCTGGCCGAGGTGATCGCGGCTGCCGGCCTCACCCACCCGCGCGAGCTTCGGCCGCACCATTTTTCGCGCCGCGTCAGTGAAACCGAGTATGCGCGCTTCGACCAGATCTACCGCTTCCTGGCTCCCGGAGAGCTGATCTCCGGCACCGACGATCCGCGCTATCGCGACACCTGGCCGATGGCACGGGCGGACAGCTTCGTTCCCGCCTGATCCACGCCCGAGGCGCAGGTGGCGCCGGGCGGGCGCCAGCGGCTCAGCTCCGCAGGCGCGTGCCCGCCGGATCATGAAACGCACGCAGCGACGGCGATGCTGGGATACGTTCACCGGCCACTTCGATCTCGAAACTCCCCGAAAGAATATCGCGCTCTTCGAGCGCCGCCCCGCCGTTGCTGACATATCCCATGCCGATGGGCTGGCGGACGCTGTGGCCGAATGCTCCCGACGTGATGCGCCCGACGATTGCCCCGTCGCGCCAGATCGGCTCGTTGCCATAGAGTAGATGGGCGTCGCTCTGCAATGCGAAACACGCCAGGCGACGCGTGATTCCGGCTTCCTTCTGGCGGAGCAACGCATCGCGGCCGATGAAGTCCCTGTTGCGTCCCCAGGCGACCGTGAAACCGAGACCTGCTTCCAAAGGCGTGTCTTCCTCGGTGATATCGTGGCCCCACTCGCGATAGAATTTTTCCATGCGCAGCGAATCCATCGCGTGATAACCCGCGTGCCTGAGACCGAGTGACCCCCCTTCGGCAACGATCGCGTCATAGACGGCAGGAGCGAATTCGGTCGGGATATAGAGCTCCCAGCCAAGCTCGCCGACATAGCTGATGCGGCTGGCCCGCACCCGGGCGTAGGCAATGTCGATGATTCGCGAGGTCCCGAACGGAAATGCCGGCGCGGACAGATCATCGGCCGACAGGCGTTGCAGCAGGGTTCTGGCGGCCGGCCCCATGACCCCGAGCACGGCGTAGGCGGAGGTGAGATCGACGGCGACCGCGCGCGCCTCGGCGGGAATGTGGCGCTTGAGCCATGCCAGCACCCGTGTCTGGGTGGCACAGGAACTGACGACCAGGAAGCGTGTCCCGGATTCCCTTGTGACAGTCAGGTCCGCCTCGATGCCGCCGCGGCTGTTCAGCCATTGGGTGTAAACGATGCGCCCCTCCGCCACGGCGATGTCGTTCGCCGAGATGCGGCTCAACACCGCCTCTGCGTCCGGACCTTCGACGACGAATTTGGCGAAGGAGGACTGGTCGAACAGCGCGACCGTCTCCCGCGCCGCCTTGTGCTCCTCGGCAGCGAGATCGAACCAGTTCTGCCGTCCGTAGGAATAGCGATAGGCCGGGACGGTCCCGGCCGGGGCGAACCAATTCGGCCGCTCGAAGCCCGCGCGCTCGCCGAAGCAGGCGCCGCGCGCGGCCAGCCGATCGTGCAAGGTCGATCTGCGCACCCCCCGTGCCGTCTCCGGCTGGCGGAATGGCCAGTGCATGGCATAGAGGAGACCGAGCGACTCCGTCGTGCGATCGAAGAGATAGCGGCGGTTGCGCTGAAACGGGTGGAAGCGCCTGATGTCCACGTCCCAGAGATCCATCGGCGGATGCCCGTCCAGGATCCAATCCGCCAGTACTTTGCCGGCGCCGCCAGCGGATTGGATGCCGATCGAATTGAACCCCACGGCGACGAACAGATTGCGCACTTCGGGCGTCTCGCCAAGGATGTAACGATCATCCGGCGTGAAGCTTTCGGGCCCGTTGAAAAAGAGCTTGATGCCGGCCTTTCCCAGGAGCGGCACGCGCCGCGTCGCTTTCTCCAGGTACGGTGCAATGTGGTCGATGTCCTCTGGCAACTGGCCAAAGCAGAAGCTTTCTGGAATGCCCTGAGCGGCCCATGGTTTTCCTTCCGGTTCGAACCAGCCGACCAGGAGCTTGCCGGCGTCCTCCTTGAAATAAGCGCAGTGGTCGGGATCGCGCAGAACCGGCAGATGGGGTGGCAACCCGGCGATCGGTTCCGTGACGATATAGAAATGCTCGGCCGCATGCAGCGGAATGGTGACATCGGTAGAGCCGCCGATATCGCGGGCCCACATGCCGGCGCAGTTCACGACGTGGGTGGCGCGGATCTCGCCTTGCGAGGTGACGACGCGATCGACCTCGCCGTTCTCGGTGCGGATCCTGCTGGCGCGCACGTTCTCGAAGATGCGTGCGCCGCCGGCCCGCGCCCCTTTCGCGAGTGCCTGGGCGGTGTCGATCGGATTCGTCTGGCCGTCCTTGGGAAGAAAGACGCCGCCGACCACATCATGCGCATCCATCAGGGGCCAAAGCCTGGTGGCCTCGGGCGCGGTCAGCACCTCGACCTCGAGGCCGAAGCAGCGCGCCATGGATGCACCCCGCCTCAGCTCTTCGAAGCGCTCGGCGTTGGTGGCGAGCGCCAGCGAGCCTCTCTGGTGAAAGCCGGTCGCCTGCCCCGTCTCCGCCTCGAGCGTAGCGTAAAGACCGGCCGTATAGTGTGCGAGTCTGGTCAGGTTGTGAGTGGCGCGCAACTGCCCGACCAGCCCCGCGGCGTGCCAGGTCGTGCCGCAGGTCAACTGCCTCCGCTCCAGGAGAACGACGTCGCGGCAGCCTCGCTTGGTCAGGTGATAGGCGACGCTGCAGCCGACGATGCCGCCGCCGATGATGACGACATCGGCGCGGGCTGGCAGTTCCGGCATGCCTCACTCTCCTCCGTTGCCTGGGCCTGAAAGGCCGATCAAACAAACGCCTTGTGATAGGCGCTCAGCACCGGCGCGCCGCCGAGATGCACGTACAGCACCCGCGCCCCTTTGGGAATCTCGTCGCTCCGCGCCATGGCGATCAATCCCGCCAGCGATTTTCCCTCGTAGACGGGATCGGTCAGCATCGCTTCCAACCGGGCAGCCATGCGGATGGCGGCGATCGTCGCTTCGTCCGGCAAGCCGTAATCCGGGCCCGCGAACCGCGGATCGACGATGATCTCCTCGTCCCTTATCTCCCGGTTGAGGCCGACCAGAGCCGCCGTCGCGCCGGCAATCTTGCTGACCGCCGCGCGCGTCATGGCGGCGTTCGCCGCGGTGTCGATACCGATCAGTCGCCGCCGTTTTTGCTGCGCGCCGAAGCCGACGACCATACCGGCCTGGGTCGAGCCCGTACAGGTTGCCGTCACCACCGTATCGAAGAAGATCCCATGCTCCCTTTCCTGCGCCGCCACCTCGGCGGCGAAGTGCGCATAGCCGAGCCCGCCGAGCGGATGGTCCGAGGCACCGGCGGGAATCGCATAAGGCTTGCCTCCCGCGCGCCGGACCTCCTCCAGCGCATGCTCGAATGTCTCCTTGATCGCGGTCGAATAGCCGGTGCCTTCCAGCACGGTCTCCGCTCCCATCAGTCGTGAGAGCAGGATGTTCCCGACCTTGTCGTACACGGGATCGTCCCAGCGGGTCCATTCCTCCTGCACCAGCCGGCAGCGCATGCCAAGGACGGCAGCAACCGCCGCCACCTGGCGGGTGTGATTGGACTGGATGTTGCCGATGGAAACGAGGGTATCGCAGCCCTTGGCGACGGCATCGGCCGCTAGCCACTCGAGCTTTCGCACCTTGTTGCCACCGAAGGCCAGGCCCGAGGAAATGTCGTCGCGTTTGGCCCACACCTCCACGCCGAGCGCCTGCGACAGGCGGTGCAGCGGATGGATCGGCGAGGGCCAGAAGCCGAGCCTGCGACGGGGGAACTCTTTGTCGAGATCGAGGGACATGAACCGCTCCTCTCCAGCCGGGCCGCGACCGCTCGTGTGCCGACTCCACCGCTTGATACCGTAGGATGCACCCTAGCGGTCGGCACACCACTCTTTATTGTCAGTGGCCTGCTGATCCCCTTTCGTTTGCTGCCGGCGGCAGCAAACGTCGGGGGCATGACACTAGATTGCCGAGGGATGATTGCGGGAGAGCTCCTCGATATCATGCCCTGGCACACGGAGGGAGGAGATAAAGATGGAGCATCGAGGCCACACGCCTGAGCCGCCGGATGCGGCAGAGCGGCGCAGAGCATCGGCCGTCGTGGTCTATTCGGTCGATCGATTGCCGCCCTTCGATGCTGCGTTCTACGAGCGTGCACGCTCCGGGATGACGAAAATCTCCGAGCTGACAGTGCCGCCACGCGAAGGCAAGGCGTTCAGCCTGCCGGCCGGACATTTCTTCCGCATTGTCAGCATCGAGGGCCCGCAGGTCGGCGATCTCAATCTCTGGAACGCTGCGGACCTCTCCGAGCACTTTTTCAGCGGCAAGACCCGCGCCATGCACGCGACCCACCTCAGCACCGGGGATCGTCTCTGGAGTACTTTGCCGAGCTTTCGCCCCATAGCCACGATTACCCACGACACGCTCGACTGGTATGGGTGGGACGAGGACGGCGGCGGCGTTCATGACGTGATCGGGACCCGCTGCGACCCCTACACCAACCTGCTGCTGAAGGGCGTCGAATACCATCACTGCTGTCATTCCAACCTCACCCGCGCCCTGGCCAGAGAGCGCAACATGCCGCTCACAGAGGCCGAGCAACATATCCACGACGTGATGAACGTCTTCATGTGCACGGGCTTCACGCGTGATGCGCACCAGTACTTCATGAAGGCGAGCCCGGTGCGGCCCGGCGATTTCATCGAGTTCTTTGCGGAGATCGATCTCCTCGCTGCGCTCTCTGCCTGCCCGGGCGGCGATTGCAGCGGCAGCCACTCGGACGATCGGGCCAGGTGCTTTCCCTTGAAAGTGGAGATCTTCCGCCCGCAGGAAGGCCGGCTGGCAGGCTGGCGCTCACCACCTCCCAGCGGATATTCGCGAACCCACGGAACTCGGTGAGGCAGGCCGCTCAGCGCTCCGACGGGCGGACGGCAGCATCGGTTCCACCTTTCAGGTAGCGCGCCTCCGCTGCGAGCAGGATCAAGGTCGCGAGCGAGGCCGAGGCGAACGCATAGAAATAGGGTGCCGAGCGGCTGAAGGAAAACAGGATGCCCATGACGAGGTTGGAGAGGAACTGTCCGATGCTTCTCGAGACGGTGAGGAATCCCATTCCGCGCGAAAGCCTTGTCGAACCGACGAGCGAGGAGATGAGCGTCGGCTCGAGCGTCTCTACCCCGCCCATACCGAGCCCGAGCAAGGCGATGAACAGATAGAAGGCGATCGCGTGCATGTGCAGCAATTCGCTGAGCCCGATCAGCCCGGATCCGAGAGCGGAGGGGAGGTATCCGAGCAGCCACAACGAACGGAGCGGCGAAGCCTGCGAGGTACCGATCGCATAGCCGCTTGCCGCCGAGACGCCGAGATAGACGACATAGGTCAAGACGCCGAGCGTGTATCCGTAGGTCGTGGCATGGCGGCCGGCCGCGGTCAGGATCGGGAAGCCGAGATTGTAGAAGCTGAAGCCGTAGAACGTCGCCGATGCCAGCAGCATGACCAGGAGCGCGCGTTGGTCCGCGAGTGGGCGCGGCTGTGCCGAGCCCGCTGCCTTGAGCGGGGTTGCCTCTTCGTAGAGCGTCGTGCGTTGCACGCGGAAAAGCAGCCCGGTTGAGACGATGAGCGACGGAACGGCCCAGAGCATGACGATCTCGATCCTGATCCCGAGCGAGATCAGGAGCAGCGCCACGAGTGCCGAGATCATTCCCCCGGCGATATCGAGCGCATGCAGGAAGCCGAACGCCATGCCGCGCTCCGCGGGCCTCGTGACCTGCACCAGGAGCGCCTGCCTGACGGGGGTCCGAAAGTAGCGCGCCCACCAGCCGAGCACGAACAGGAGGCCGGAAAGCCACAACGCATGGGCCAGTCCGGAGAGCGCCATCAGCGGTATGAACGTATTGCCGGCAATGGCGATGGTTTTGCGGTCCACCCGGTCCCCGATGAGACCGCCGACGTATCCCACCCCTGCCCCGCCGCCGAAAGCGATGGCAGTGATGATGCCGTACCAGTAGACCGCCGCGTGCAGGCGGAACACGATATAAAGCGGGAAGAGGGCGGTCACTCCCTGATAGCCGAGATCCGCGAAAAACGCCGAGAAGCACAGGAGAAGCGCATCCGGCGCCAGGCGCCCGGCAGGGACGAGCCGGCTCCATGGGTTCATCTTTGTCCGCTCCCACGACGCATGGGGGTCAGACTCGCCCGGTGCGGATGCACGACCTGGGCGGCGGCAATCGGGCGATCTTCGCGCACCATTCTCTTGGTCCGTCGCGGTGCAAGGAGTTTCCCAGGGAATCGACGGCTACCGTCACCGGCATGTCCTTGACCTCGAATTCGTGGATCGCCTCCATGCCGAGATCGGAGAATGCCACGACGCGCGCGTTCGTGATCGCCTTTGCAACGAGATAGGCCGCGCCGCCGACCGCAATGAGATAGGCTGCACCATGATCCTTGATCGCTTCGATCGCCTCCGGGCCGCGCTCGGCCTTGCCGATCATGCCGATCACGCCCGCCTCCCCCAGCATCAGGCGAGTGAACTTGTCCATCCGCTTGGCGGTCGTCGGGCCGGCTGGACCGACAATCTCACCAGGCGCGGCGGGCACGGGCCCCACGTAGTAAAGAAAGCGGTTGGTGAAATCGACCGGCAACTTCTCTCCGCGCGCCAGCATCTCCGCGAGGCGCTGGTGGGCGGCGTCCCGCCCGGTCAAAATCCTGCCGTTCAGCAGCAGCATCTCTCCTGCCCGCCAACCGACAAGCTCTCTCCGCGTCATTCCGTCGAGGAAGACTCGACGGGCGATGCCAGACGGTTCGGGAAAAATCTCCGGCCAGTCGGACAGATCCGGCACCGGCAAATGTGCGGGTCCCCGCCCGTCCAGCACGAATCCCACATGCCGGGTTGCCGCGCAGTTCGGCACGATCGCCACCGGCAGGAGCGCGGCGTGTGTCGGGTAATCGCGAATCTTCACATCCAGCACGGTGGTCAGGCCACCCAACCCCTGGGCGCCGATGCCGAGCGCATTCACCTTCTCGTAAAGTTCGAGCCGCAATTCCTCGAGCCCGTTCTGCGCTCCCCGGGCTGCCAGCGCCTGGATATCGACGGGCTCGGTCAGCGCTTCTTCCGCCAGTTCCATCGCCTTCGCCGGCGTCCCGCCGATGCCGATGCCGAGAATGCCGGGCGGGCACCAGCCCGCACCCATCCCCGGCACCGTTCGTAACACCCAGTCCGGAATCGAATCGGAAGGGTTCAGCATCGCATAGCGTGCCTTGGCTTCGCCTCCGCCTCCTCTTGCCAGCACATGCACGCCGAGTTTTTCCCCCGGCACCACCCGCGCATGGATCACTGCCGGCGCATTGTCCCCAGTGTTCCGCCGTGCGCCGGCCGGTTCGCTGACGATCGAGGCCCGGAGAGGATTCTTTTCCGCCTGCCAGGCGCGGCGCACGCCCTCGTTCACCATCTCCTCGGGCCCCATCGTTGCGCCCGACCAGCGCACATCCATGCCGATTTCCAAAAATACCGTCACCATTCCGGTATCCTGGCAGATCGGTCGATGCCCGAGTGTGGTCATCCGTGCATTGCGCAAAATCTGCCCGATCGCATCCTTCGCCGCCGGCGATTCTTCCCGCTCCCACGCCTTCGCCATGGCGCGAATGAAATCGGGAGGGTGATAGTACGAGATATATTGCAGGGCGTCGGCGATGCTCGCGATGACGTCTTCCTGGCGTATGGAACTCATCGCATGCCTTTCAGAGCCTGAGATTGGTTCGCGCCAGTTCCAGAACCTCGTCCCCGCGCCCGCTGATGATGGCCCTCAGCATGAAGAGGGAAAATCCCTTCGCCTGTTCGAGCGCGATCTTGGGCGGCAGCGCCAGCTCCTGTTTTGCGCTGAGCACGTCGACGAGCGCCGGCCCGTCAGGTGCGAACACCTTTTCGAGCGCGGGCTCGACCTCTTCCGGCCGCTCCGCCCTGAGCCCCAATACACCCACCGCGTTCGCCACGGCGGCGAAATCAGGATTCCTCAGCTCCGTCGCCGTATCGAGATATCCCGCCACCTTCATCTCCATCGCCACGAAGCCGAGCGAGCCATTGTCGAAGATCACGACCTTCACCGGCAGCCCGAGCTGCACCAGCGAGAGGAAATCCCCCATCAGCATCGAAAATCCGCCGTCGCCGCAGAGTGCGACGACCTGGCGCTTCGGCATCGCCGCCTGGGCACCGATGGCCTGCGCCAGCGCGCTCGCCATCGAGCCGTGATTGAAGGAGCCGAGCAGGCGGCGCCTGCCGTTCATCACCAGATAGCGCGCGGCCCAAACGGTCGGTGTGCCGACGTCCGCGGTGAAGATCGCGTCCTCCGACGCGCGCTCGCTGATCAGCCGGGCGAGATACTGCGGATGGATCCGCCTGTCTCCCGGCTTCGGCAGTGCCAGCTCGTCGAGGTCTGCCCGCGCCCCGGCATAGTGCCTGCGCGTCGCTTCCAGGAAACGCCTGTCCTTGCCGCCGGCGAGCCTCGGCATCAGCGCCCTCACCGTCGCCCGCACATCTCCGAGAAGCGCGAGATCGCAATGCACGCGCCTCCCCAGCGCCTCCGCGCGAAGATCGATCTGCGCCACCTTCGCTTCGCCGGGGTAAAAATGACGGTACGGAAAATCCGTGCCCAGCATCAGGAGGGTCTCGCAGTTGGCCATCGCGTGGTAGCCGGAGCTGAAGCCGATCAGCCCGGTCATCCCGACATCGAACGGATTGTCCCACTCCACATGCTCCTTGCCGCGCAGCGCGTGCACCATGGGGGCCCCGAGCGCGTCGGCGAGCGCCACCACCTCGTCATGCGCGCCGGCGCACCCCGCGCCACACAACATCGTGGTCGCTGCCGAGCTGTTGAGCAGACCGGCCAGCCGATCCAGCTCGCGTTCTTCGGGCACGATTTGCGCCGGTGCCGGCATGGTCCAGCCCGGCCGCGCGCCTGCGGGTGCGGGTTCCAGCGCCACGTCGCCCGGCAGCACGATCACCGAAACGCCGCGCCTGAGGATCGCGCGCATCATCGCCGTGCGCAGCACGCCGGGCATCTGCGCGGGGTTCGCAACCAGCTCGACGTAATGGCAGCACTCGCGAAAAACTTCCTGCGGGTGCGTTTCCTGGAAGTAGGAGCGCCCGATTTCGGATGAAGGGATATGCGCGGCGATCGCCAGCACGGGCACCTGGCTTCGCTGGCAGTCGTAGAGGCCGTTGATCAGGTGGAGGTTGCCCGGCCCGCAGCTTCCGGCGCACACCGCAAGCCGGCCGGTCACGGCGGCCTCGGCGCCGGCGGCGAAGGCCGCGACCTCCTCGTGGCGGACGGGCATCCATTCGATCCGGCCGAGCCGACGGAGGCTGTCGTTCAGCCCGTTCAGGCTGTCTCCGGTGACACCCCAAATCCGCCTGACCCCTGCACTCGCCAGCGCCGCGGCCAGGAAGTCGGCAACCGTCGCTCCCGCCATCGCACGCCCCGCCGGGTTGCTGTTGCGGCGCGCACGATGGCAGACATCTCCTTGTGTTCCAAGCGCGCGACGCCCCTCAGGGGCGGACGGCAGTGCCGCCGCGGTTCCAGCCGCGGGCGCCCTCGCCCAGGATTTCCCGGCCCGCCGCCGTCACCGCGACAGTGTCCTCCAGCTTGATGAAGCCGCGCCTCGGATGCGAGAGCGTGGTTTCGACCGAGAGCACCATCCCCGGCTCGAGGGGCCGCTCCGCGTCCATCGCCGGATAGGACATCATCCCGCCAGTCGGCAGGCGCGGCGCCTCATGGCTGATGATGCCCATGCCGTGCGCCATGAAGTGCATGTGGTTGTGTTCCGGCAACGAGGCGAGGGCGCGCGACGCGGCAGCGAAGAGCTCTCCGCCCGGCCGCCCCGGCTCGATCAGGCGGAACACTTTCTGCTGCACATCCTCCACCTTGCCGAGGAGTTCTTCGAGCTCGCCGTCCGGCTCGCCGAGCACCGCCATGCGCGCCAGGTCGCCGATATAGCCCTGGTAGTTGCCGCCGGAATCGAGCGAAAGGGGCTCGCCCATCTCCCATTTCTGTTCCGAGGGCGCACGGTTGAGGCTCGAGCCCGCGGCGATCAGGCAGTATTCGAAATCGAGTCCCCGGCTTGCCTCCTCGCGCTTCAGATCCTCGGCGATCTCGCGCTTGGTCGAACCGGGTCCATGCCGGGCGATGACCGCCAGCATCGAGGTGATGATCCGCTCCGAGGCCTCGCGCAGCCTGGCCAGCTCCTCCGGTCCCTTGATCGCGCGCAACCGCTCCAGCACCACCAGGGCCTCGCCGATGCGGGCCTGCGGCAGGCCGGCGCGCAGCGCCTCCGCCGCATCCATCGGCAGGAACGGCCGCTCGACCCCGATCCTTCCGCCGGCGAGACCAAGCTTCCGCACCTCTTCGATGGCAAGCTCCACCGCATCGACGCTGCCGGACGAAGCGGCACGCATCTCCGGCACCCAGAAGCTTCCGACCTCGATCTGGTAGCGCTCCAGATGATGCCCGATATAGACGGCCTTTTCGGGCGCGCCCTTGGGATAGACGAGCACCGGCAGATAGCGGCTGATCCCGAGCGCATCCATGAAGCTGAAAAACTGCGCGCGGTGCCCGCCAAGGAGGTACTGCACATTGTGCTTCGACGTGACCAGCAGAACGTCCAGCCCTGCCTCCTCCATCAGCCGATCGAGCTTTTCGCGACTGAATGGCATTTCGGTCCGAACGTTCCGCTTCATTGCCACATCATCCGGCATGGCACGATCTCCCTTCACCTGTGGATGCTGTTATCCGCCCACCCGCGCCCGCCGGCAATCCCCGCGGCCGAGCGGGCAGCCGCCGCACTTGTGCAGCCAGGGTATCCGCGCGATGATGCCCGGCACAGAAAGCTGCTCGTCCGGATGCCGGGCCGGGAAGGAACGTGCGTTGCAAACAAGCTCACCTGCGGCACAGTCGCGCGCCGTCGGCGCGTGAGAGAGCAGCTTGCTGACGTTGGCACCTGAATAATGGCACCTGTCTCGCTCGCCCGCCTGCGGAAATCATACGGCTCGCGAACGATCTTCGATGATTTCAATCTCGATATCGCGGACGGCGAACTGCTTTGCCTGCTCGGCCCATCGGGAAGCGGCAAGACCACTTTGATCCGGCTGATCGCCGGTCTCGAGCGGCTCGAGGGCGGCGAGATTCGCATCGGCGGCAAGGATGTCTCCTTCGCCGAACCGCGCGAACGCCATGTGGGCATGACATTCCAGGGCTACGCGCTCTATCCGCACCTCTCGGTGCGGCAGAACCTGCTCTATCCGCTCAAGGTGCGGGGCGTGCCCAAGGCGGAGGCGGATCGTCGCGTCACCGAAGCAGCTCGCCTGCTTGGCATCGCGCAACTGCTGGAGCGGCGCGTGCAGCAGATCAGCGGCGGGGAACAGCAGCGGGTCGCGATCGGCCGCGCGATCGTGCAGAAGCCGCAGCTCTATCTGCTGGACGAGCCGATCAGCAATCTCGATGCCAGCCTTCGTGAATCCGTCCGCAGCGACATCCGCCGCCTGCAACAGGCTTTGGCGGCGACCATGGTCATCGTTACGCATGATCAGCTCGATGCGCTCGCGATCGCCGACCGCATCGCCGTGCTGCGGCACGGTGTCCTGCAACAACTGGGCTCGCCCGAGGAGCTGTACGAAAAACCGGACAATGTCTTCGTGGCCGGCTTCATCGGGCGGATGCGGATGAATTTCCTGCCGGGGCGCCTGCTGCGGGAAAGCGGCGTCGTGCTGCAGGGTGCCGGGTTCAGCCTGGCGCTGCCTGGCCGCTTCGCGCCCTTGCTGGACAGCGAAAGCCGCGAGGTGACGCTGGGCGTGCGGCCCGATGCCTTGCTGCCGTGCGCCGGCCCCGCCCCGGATGCGATCGCCGTTGTCGTGAAATCGATCCAGTTCCAGGGCGAACAGGTTCTCTGCTCGGCCGTTGCCGGCGAGGCCACGATCCAGGCCGCGCTTGCAGACGGGCACGGGCTTCTGCCGGGCGTTCCCGCCTGGCTCCGCCCGCGAGCGGACAAGCTGCATCTGTTCGATACGGAAAGCGGGTTTCGCCTTTCGCCACCGGCACTGCATGCCGGATTCGCAACCGGGTACGCGCGCGATCTCGCCGCACCCACAACAGGAGGAGGACAAACGTGACGGATCTCTCCCATCTCGACCGGCGCGGCCTGCTGCGCCTTGGCGGCCTCGCTGCGGGCGCCGCCTGCCTTGGGCTTGCCGGCCCTGGCCTCATCACGCCCGCCAGGGCCGCCGCAACCGAGGTCAGCGTCGAGTGCGATGCCGGCCAGAACGAGAACCCGTTCCTGTGGAAGGCTGCGGAGTTGCAGAGCCACTTCGGCATCAACCCGCACATGGTCGGCCTGCCCTTCGTCGGTCAGTACGAGAAGCTCGTGACGGACCTGACAGCGCGCTCGGCGGTCTATGACGTGCTGGTCTTCCCGCCCTATTTCCTCGGTGACTTCGCGCAGCTTGGCTTCCTGCGTGAACTCGATCCCTATTTCCATCTCCTGGATCCCAAGCTCGCCGATTATCTGCCCGTCTATCGCGACCCCGTCATCAAGCGGAACGGCAAGACATACGGCCTCATGTTCGATGGCGATCTCCTGCAGGTGGCGTATCGCAGCGATCTCTTCGGCGATCCGGAAGAGCAGAAGAACTTCAAGGCAAAGTACAACCACGATCTCGCCCCTCCCACGACATGGGACGAGTACATGCAGGTCGCCGAGTTCTTTCACCGCCCGCCGAAGCTCTACGGCACTGCCTTCTACGCCCAGCGCGGGTTCTGCTACGCATGGTTCATCAACATCTTCGCCGGTTTCGGCGGCCAGTGGTTCGGCAAGGGCATGAAGCCCGCCATCGACAGCGACGCCGGAGTGAAGGCGCTTTCGCTGCTGGTCGAGATGAAAAAATATTCGCCGCCCAATATCCTGCAGATCGATTACCCGACCCTGAACGAGGTCTTCCTCAACGGCTCGACGGCCATCGTCGTGCAATGGGACGATCTTGCGCTCAAGGTCGAGAACCCGGCGATGAGCAAGGTCGTGGGCAAGGGCGGCTTCGCACCCTGCCCGGTCCGGAGCTACATGCCCTATTCGCGGGTGATGGCGGTCTCCGCATTCGCGAAAAATCCCGACCAAGCCTATCAGCTCGCCTCGTACATGCAGCAGCCGGAAGTCTCGGCCACTTATGTCTATGATCCGGATTGCGGCCAGGATCCGTACCGCTTTTCGCAGCTCAACATTGCGAACGTGAAGAATCATCTGGGCAAGCCGACGATGTCGGAGGCAGCCGCGAAGAGCTACGTGGATGCTATCGGTGCCGGGCTCAAAGCCGGCTACCCGGAACTCAGCATTCCCGGCGCGCCGCGCTACATCGATCTCCTCGACCTTTACGTGAACCAGGCACTGGCCGGATCGCTGCCGCCCAAGGCGGCGCTCGGCGCCTGCGCCAACGAATGGGAATCGATTACCGAAGCCTACGGCCGGAAGACGCAGCAAGCCGCCTACGATGCCTGGATCGCCTCCTTCCACGCGGTCGGCCTGCAGTACTGAGCGATGCGCCGGGACGGCCTGGTTTTCGCCGTCCCGGCGATGGCCGCATGACGTCGTTCGCGTTGAACACCGCGGCCGTCTGGCCGGCCCGGCGCGCCACGCCGGGCCGGCGCTTCGGCTGGCTGCTGGTGACCCCGGCACTGGCGATGTTCGCGGCCAACTGCATCTTCCCGCTGATCTATACGGTCCTGATTTCCTTCCAGCATTACCAGATGCTGATCCCGGTGCCGCCGCGATTTGCCGGGCTTGCCAATTATGCGGCGATCTTCTCGGACCCGCTGTTCTGGAGCAGCCTGAAGGTCACGCTCTGGTTCCTTGCCGGCGTCGTGTTCCTGCAATTTCCGGCCGGCTTCGCACTGGCGCTGCTGCTCGAGCGGCTGCCGAAACGGGCGGATCTCGCAGCGACCGTGCTGCTGATACCGACCATCATCGCCCCCTCGGTCGTCGCGTTCCAGTGGATCCAGCTCTATAATTACCAGTTCGGCCCGATCAACTTCCTGCTCGGCCGCGCCGGCCTGGCGCAACCGACCTGGACCGGCAGCCCCAGCCTCGCACTCCCTTCCCTGATGATCGTCGATTTCTGGGAATGGACGCC
>JASHOF010000149.1 GCA_030041255.1 Acetobacteraceae bacterium | reverse complement strand
GTACCCGGCAGCAAGCGAATCGCCGAGCACGAGAAGCCTCACCGGCGGCAGAGCCGCGCGTCCGGTTCCAATTCCAAGAAGCAGCAGAATGGCGAGCACCTCGCCGAGAACGGTGCGGACCCCATATCGTGCGGGCATGGACGCCGCTCTCTCACTCTCCGAGGCCCCGCCCCTGATCGCGGTGCGAAGCCTTGCATTGACACTGCCCGGGCCGGCAGGACCGGTCAACATCCTGCGCGATCTCTCTTTCGAGGTGGCAGCGGGAGAGGCGGTTGCCGTTGTCGGCCCTTCGGGCTCGGGCAAGACCAGCCTGATCATGGTGCTCGCGGGCCTGGAGCGGGCAAGCGCGGGGCATGTCACGATCGCGGGAATCGACCTCGCGTCGCTCGACGAAGACGGCCTCGCGCGCTTTCGCCGCCGGCATATCGGCATCGTCTTCCAGGCGTTTCATCTCGTTGCCGGCATGACGGCGCTGGAGAACGTCATGGTGCCGCTCGAGCTTGCCGGCCGGCGCGATGCCGAGGCGCGAGCGCGCGCAACGCTCGCCGCCGTCGGCCTTTCGCACCGCCTCTCCCACTTTCCCGCCAGCCTTTCCGGCGGGGAGCAGCAGCGCGTGGCAATCGCCCGTGCCCTCGCGCCGCAACCATCGCTACTCCTTGCCGATGAGCCAACCGGCAACCTCGACCGTGCCACAGGCGCCGAGGTCATCGACCTGCTTTTCCACTTGCGGCGCCAGGCCGACGCGACGCTGCTCCTGATCACCCACGATCCCGCACTCGCCGAACGTTGCGATCGCACGCTCGTCATCGAGGATGGCCACCTCGCAGTGCATGTTCCCGCATGAGCGAGTCGCTCGTCGGCCCTCTCGTTTCACTCCCGGTTGCGGTTCGACTGGCGCGGCGCGGGTTGCGTTCCGGGGCCCGAGGGCTTTGGGGGGCCCTGGTCTGCCTGGCCCTGGGCGTCGCGGCGATCGGCGGCATCGGCAGCCTGAAGGCCGGCCTGACCCAGGGGCTCGCCAACTCCGGGCGGCAATTGCTGGGCGGAGACCTCGAAGTCGGAACCGGAAGCGAGCCCGCGCCCGGTGCGCTCAAGGCGTGGTTCGCTGCCCGAGGGGCCCGGCTCTCCGCGGGCGTGACGATGCACGCCATGCTGATCGCGCCTTCCGGCAAGAGGGTGCTGGTCTCGCTCCAGGCGGTCGATCGGGCATGGCCGCTGGTCGGCCAGCCGGAACTCGCCCCTCGGATCGGGGTCGCGCAGGCGCTCGCCGGCCGGGGCCTTGCCGCCTCTCCGCTCGCGCTCGATAGGCTCGGTCTTCGGCCTGGCCAGCAGGTAACACTGGGCGAGGCCCGATTCACCGTCCGCGCGGCACTGGTCTCGGAGCCGGGGCAAGTCGCCGCGCCGTCCCTGCTCGGGCCGCCGGCGCTGATCTCCACAGACGCCCTTGCCGCAACGGGCCTCGTGCAGCCGGGCTCACTCGTCCGCTACACGCTGAAAGTCGCCCTTCCGGCCGGGACCAGCGTGACCGCCGTGCAGAGAGCCCTCTCGGCCGCCTTTCCCGATCGCGGCTGGCACATCCTCGATGCCGCAGATGCCGCGCCGGGTGTGAGGCGCTTCCTCGATCGCACCGCGCTTTTCATGACGCTGGTCGCGCTCACCGCCTTGCTGGTCGGCGCAATCGGCGTCTTCGGGGGGGTTGCAAGCTGGGCAGAGGCCAGGCTCTCCACGATCGCCACCCTGCGTGCGCTCGGCGCCTCGCCCTCCCTCGTCGCGACAACTATGATGCTGCAAATTCTGGTACTTGTGGCGGGCGGCATCGCTATCGGGATCATCGCCGGGGTGGGGCTTACGCCATTGATCGCCGCCCTGTTCGGGGCCGACCTGCCGGTTGCGATCGGATTCGGCATTCATCCTGCCCCGCTCCTCCTGGCCGGCGCCTTCGGGCTGGCCACGGCCGCGCTCTGCATGCTGTGGCCGATCGTGCGAACGTCACGCATTTCCGGCGCCACGCTCTTTCGCGAGCCCGTCACCGGAGCCCGGGTGCCGATCCCGCCGTCAACGCTCGCGGCGACCGCGCTGCTGGTCGCCTTGCTGATCGCCCTCGCCGTCCTCGGAACCGGCTCGCCAAGGTTCGTCTTCTATTATGCTGTCGCGGCGGCACTCTCACTCTCCGCCCTGGCCGGTGCGGGGCGGCTCATGATGCGCCTTACCGCCCGTCTTGCCCGGCGGGCCCGGCTGCCCTGGCTCAGGCTTGGCCTGGCGGACCTCCATCGCCCCGGGGCGCCGACCGTGCTGACCATCGTCTCGATCGGGCTCGGTCTTTCCACCCTCGGCGCGGTGGCGCTGATCGAAGGGAACCTGAACGCGGAACTCCTGAGCGAAATGCCGAAATCCGCACCGAGCTTCTACTTCATCGACATCCAGAACGACGAATTGGCACGGTTCCGGAAGCTGATGCGGACATTGCCCGGCATCGAGGCCTGGTCGGAGGTCCCGATGCTGCGGGCGCGCATCGTGACATTGAACGGCGTGGCTGCCGCCCGCCTGCCGGTCCGCCGCGACGCACGCTGGGCTCTGAGGCAAGATCTCGGCCTCACTTACGCGGCCGGGCCACCCCCCGGCACCGAGATCACCGCCGGGCACTGGTGGCCCGCCACCTACCAGGGGCCGCCGCTCGTCTCGTTCGACGCCCGTCTCGCGTCCGACCTCGGGATCCGTCTCGGGGACGTGCTCACCGTGAATGTGCTCGGTCGCGACCTGGCGCTCCGGGTGACAAGCCTCCGCCACATCGTCTGGCAACGTCTCGGCCTCAACTTCTTCCTCGTGGCGAGCCCCGGGCTGCTGTCGGGGGCACCGCACACGAACATCGCAACAGTGCGCGCCGCCCCGGGACAGGAGGAAGCGGTGCTGGCCGCGGTCACCGATGCGCTGCCGAACGTGAGCGCCGTCACGGTCAGGGAAGTGCTGGCGGCGGTCGCGCAACTCTTCGGCCAGATCGCAACCGCGCTCGCCGCGCTCGGCGGGTTCGCCCTCGCCGCCGGTCTCCTGGTGCTGGGCGGTGCCGTGGCAAGCGAGCAACGCCGCCGCATCCGCCAGGCTGTGATCCTCAAGACGCTCGGCGCCACCGGCGGCCAGATTCGCGCCGCCTGGCTGGTCGCCTTCGCAACCGAGGGCGCCGTAGCGGGGGTGATCGCGGCCTCCGTGGCCACCGCCGCGAGCTTCGGAGTGGTCCGCTACCTGATGCACGGCGACTGGGTATTTTTGCCCGCGCCCCTCGTCGAGACCGTGCTCGGCGCCATCCTGCTCCTGGTCATCGCCGGGTATTGGGGCACCGGGGCTGCGCTCCGCGCCAAGGCGGCGCCGTGGCTGCGCAACGAATAGCCGGACTGCTGTTGCCCGGGTGGGGAATCTGCTAGAAGGCTGCCGGATCCGGCGAGGAGGGCGCCGTATAGGCCTGTGCCGGCTCGTCCGAGTGCTTGAATCGTCCTTGGTCCGGACCAGATTGTGGGGCGCAGGCGTTGCGCCTGGAAGAGGAACCTGAAGCCATGGCCTTGAGTCCCGACTATCGTTCGTACACCGGCGTGTCCGGCTCGGCCGCCACGCAAGCCGTCGTCGATGCCGGCCTGCGGGCGTACATGCTCCGGGTCTACAACTGGATGGCCTCCGGGCTGGTGCTGACCGGCATCGTCGCCTACCTGATCGTCAACACTTCCCTGGTGTCGGCGTTCTATAAGGTCGTCCCGGTCCAGGGCGGGACAATGGAGCCTACCGGCCTGGCATGGCTGAGCATCTTCGCGCCGCTCGTCTTCGTGATGGTGATGAGCTTCGGCGTGAACAAGCTTTCGCGCACGGCCGCGCAAACACTCTACTGGCTGTTCTGCGCCGCGATGGGTGCCAGCCTCACCAACATCTTCTTCATCTATACGTCCACCTCGATCGTCGAGGTGTTCTTCATCACGGCAGGGACGTTCGCCGCTATCAGCCTCTATGGCTATACCACGCGCACCGACCTTACGCGGATGGGTGGCTTCCTGTTCATGGGGCTGATCGGCATCATCATTGCCGCTCTGGTCAACATGTTCATGCACAGCTCCGGGCTGCAGTTCGCGATCAGCGTCATTGGCGTGCTCGTCTTCACCGGCCTCACCGCCTACGACACGCAGCGCATCAAGGCTGACTACGTGCAGTTCGCTTACGCTTCCGGCCCGGACCTGGCCGCCAAGCGCAGCGTCTATGACGCGCTCACCCTTTACCTCAACTTCATCAACCTCTTCATGCTGCTGCTGCAGCTTCTCGGCAATCGCAGCCGGTAAAGCCCCAAGCGGATTCGCGGAAACGGCCCGGACAACATGGTCCGGGCCGTTTTCGTTCCTGCCGCGCCCGGGGCGCGGTCAGGCGGACTTCATGAACGTCGTCAGCTTCTCGGTGGCGGTCGCCTTGTCGGTGTTGTCCAAGGCAGCCAGCTCGGCAGCCAGCCGGTCCATCGCCGCTTCATAGATCTGGCGCTCGGAAAAACTCTGGTCCGGCTGCCCCGCGTTGCGATGCAGGTCCCGGACCACTTCGGCAATCGCCAGCGGATCGCCCGAGTTGATCTTCGCCTCGTATTCCTGCGCTCTGCGCGACCACATCGTGCGCTTGATGCGCGCCCTGCCGCGAAGCGTCGTCAGCGCGGCATCGAAGAGCTGCCGGCTGGCGAGCTTGCGCAGGCCCGCGCTTCGCGCCTTCTCGACCGGCACGCGCAATGTCATCCGGTTTTCCTCGAACGTGATGTGAATCAGTTCGAGGCGGTAGCCGGCAATGCTCTCGGTGACGATCCGCTCGATCTTGCCTACGCCGTGCGTGGGATAGACCACGTGATCGCCTTCAACGAACGTTTCGGGCGGCGCCGGCGGCCGGGGCGGCAGCCCGACAACTGGGCGCCCCGGTGGAATTCCGCCGCCTGGCCCCGGGCGCATGGTGCCCGTGGGAAACCCGCGCGGAGCAGGCGCCGCAGGCACCCGGCGCAGCTCGACCGGTGCCGGCCGGGCAACATGGGTCTCGACGATCATCTCGGCGACGGTGGCCATCACTTCCGCTTCGACCACGGGCTGGAGTGCCGGCGCGGGCGCGGCGGCCGGGGCCTTGGCGGCTGGCACGACCGGCTCTTCCACGGCCACGGGCTGCGGGGGCGCCCCGGCAACAACGGGCACCGGCGCCGTCGCTGCCGGGCTCGCCGCCTTGACCGGCTCTGGTGGCGCTTCGGGCTTTACCTTGCTGGTCGTCCGCTCCTTCGGCGCTGCCTTCGCCACAGCCGGATGCTTCACCTTGAGCGGAACAGGCTGAGGCTTTGCCGCCGCTTTCGCTTTGGCAGGCGCACGCGCCGGCACCTTGGCAGCCGGCTTCTTTACGATTCTGATACTTCCGCTCCTGGCCGGCCGATGCGCCGCCTTGGCAGGACCCGGCGAACGATGCGCCGTCAGCGACCGGGAAGCACTTTTGCTCGGCAATCCTCTCTCCTTTCGATCAGTAAGCCCAACCCTCAGGGCCCTCTGCGACGATGCCACGCCGCCGGAACTCCCGCTCGTCGGGACCGACCTTTGGATATCAAGCAGCACGCCCCGGCGCTGAAACAGCGCCAATGAGATGCTGTTAAGTTGGTAAATATAGCACAAATAATGCGATTTGCCACCGCCCGGCAGCATGAACAGCAGGTGAAAAAACGCTACGCGCGCCCCTCGCTTTCCGGTTGTATCGCGTGATCGGCACCTTGTATCCTGGGGCCGGAAAGACGGCGGGCGAGCCGCCTAGAGTATCCGTTGTGGTCAAGCATGTGTTTTGGTCCAGGTTCGACCATCGCGGAGGAGCGCATTGGCGAGGACGATGAGTTTTCGCATGAGGGTGGTGATGGCGACCTTGGCGGGTTTGCCGGCTGCGAGCATGGCATTGAACCTGACTTTGAGATCGGGGTTGAAGCGTGCGGCGACGAGAGCCGGCATGTAG
>JASHOF010000148.1 GCA_030041255.1 Acetobacteraceae bacterium | reverse complement strand
TGGGGGTAAGTGGCCCGCCGGAGCGACCGGTAGAGTCTGGCGCAAGTCAGCCCCCGGCTCAACGCAGACAAATCACTTCGACGGTCAGAACCGCCAGCCCATCTTGAACACAATCCCGGCGGCGACCTGGTTGTAATTCGCGACGGTCACGTTGGAGCTGTTCCGTTCAAAGCCGACCACACCATCGATGGCGGGGTTGCCGAACAGCCGCGCCGTTCCCGGGCCGCCCAGCCACTCGCCTGGTACCACGAATTCGAGGGTTGCAACGGGCTCGAAGAACAGGTCCCGGCGGTCGACTCCGGCGTTCGGATAGAACCAGCGCCGCGTGATGTCGACTGCAAGTCCCGTATTTCAGTAGCTGGAAATCACGTAGGAAACCGAGGGTACGAAAAAGAACGCATAGGACGCCGGGGCGGGCTGCCGGAACCGCTGCTGCACCCCTGCGGTCAGCCCGAACCGCCATACCGCCGCGGCAGAGGAATTGCCCGAAAACGGCACCGGGTTGAAGTTGCCGTCGAAGTTGAACACCTTGTTGAAGCCGAGATTGAGGTCCTGGCGCGTCGCGAACCGTGTCGCCAGGGTCGGGTCGAAATCCATTCGCGTTACGTAGGCGAAATAGGGCGAGAAGGCCTGGTCGTTCGTGCTGTCCACGTACTGCAGTCGGAGGAACGGGCGAACCTTGTCCCAATCCGCGCTCGACGCATTGGCAAACCGATCCCACTCCACGCTCGAGCCCACCGAAATACGAATGGGCAGGTTGCCAAGGTGGTCCGCCACCGCCAGCCCGACCACCGGGCTGCCTTCCAGTGCCGCGGTTCCGTTCGAAGGCGCAAACGCAACATTGGAATTGTAGAGGAGGGGTCCCAGCACATTGACGGTGATCTGCGGCTGGGGAGCCTGCTGCTCGAGGCCGGGCGTGGTGGCAATCAGATTGTCCTGAGGCACCGGAGTCACGTCATTCGGCGTGGCCATCACCGCATCGAGGAAAACTTCCGACGCATCGGCAGCCGCGCCGGTATCGGGTTGTGCCGCGGGCGCCGCGGTGATGTTGCCGATCAGGACAAGAGCCACACCTGCCACGACCGCCACCCCGCGCGCCGAGCCCCACGCCATTGTGTGCTTCCTCCCGCCCACCAATCGCCCAGATGAGCGCCAGTGAGCCAGGAAGAAGGCTAGGAATTCGCAAACGGATGGAACAGAGCAGCTAGTCCTGAACCTGTTTCAGGCGTCCCAAACGCGAAGGACGTGCCGGCAGTCCTCAACAAACGTGAAGGAGATCCCCGAACCTGCGGGTTTCAGCAGCCGCTGGCCGCTGTGGCGGCACAATCGGCGGCAAGCCCGCGAGCGTCGCGCGGCGCACCTCGCTCGGGCTCGCATCGAATTCGCGGCGAAAGGCGCGGCTGAAGCTCGACGCATCTTCGAAGCAGAGATCTTCGGCAATCGCGAAGATCGGCGTTGTGATTTTGGGGTCGCTCAGGTTCCGGTAAGCTTCAACCAACCGCTGCCGCTGGATGTAACGGGCGACCCCCCCGGCCTCCCCGAGCAATCGGTACAGTTGCGAGCGTGAAACTCCCACCAGCCGGCCCAGCGTATCCGGGCTAAGCCGCGGCGACCGCAGGTGCCTGCGTACCGTCTGCCGCAACCTTTCCATCCGGCCGACATCGATCTGGCCGCACGCTTCCCGAAGCCGCTCCGGCGAAGGCGTGACACACGCCGCGACCAAGCCACCCACTGCACCGACGAGCCGCGGAACCTCCGTCCGTGTGAGGTTCGGAACCTGGCGTTCGAGTGCGAGCATGAAGTCGCCGAGAATTCTTCCTATGGGCGAATCGAAAACCGAGCCGATCGCCGGATCCAGGACTCCGGCAATATCCCTGAAAACATCCCGCGGCAGGAAGATCTGGATCCTCCCGACCGCTGTCCGCACACTCTCCGTTTCCTCCGCCATCGACCAGAGATAGGGCCGGCTGGCCGGCACCCGGGTCACCCCGTTCTTGGTCCTGATGATGCTGGCGTCGTGCTTGCAATAGCTGAGAACCCAGTGGTCCACGGGATTGTGCCGCAGGTGGGCCCTGGTCCGCGCCACCCGTACAGCCGGCCCGGAAACCCTGCTCATCGTCAGGCCCCCGAGTTGCCAGACTTCATTTGTCGCGGGAAAGCCCTGGCCATCCGCACTCGAAGAAACGACATCGAAGACCGGCCGGAACCACTCGCGCCAGGCTTCCTCCTGATCACGCTTCTCGAGCGCAGCCGTGGAAAACCGATGTGACGGCGCTTTCCCCGCCGTCTCCGCGCCTCCCCCTCCATGGTCCGGGACGAAAGGCAACCCGGCCCTATTGGCGTCTCCGGGCCTCTCGAACTCCTGGCGAAGAAACGCAGTCATTGCGGCGACTCTCCCTCTCCCGCTGCTTGCCGGAGCAACTGCTCGTCGTGGGACTCCTCGGCATTCACCCGCGCTTCAACTGTTCCCTTACCGGTTCATTTACCCCCACGTCCTGACTGATCGTGGCGCTTTTGTCACGGATATGCAAGCTTGCCTCCCGGAATACATCCGGTGCCCGGGTCGCCCGGCGCGCGAAAAACCGCGCTCTTCAGTTCGCTGAGCGGCCCGACCGCACATTGCCCCCAAGACTTGCAACATTCGCCCGGAAGCTTGGCACGACGTTTGCATTCCAGAGCATGTCGGGTATGCTGGCAGACCCAGCCAGGCACTCCATTTAGTGAACTCGCACGCCTCTGCAACGGAACCCAGCGAGATCGAGGCGAAACGGAGCTGTTTTGGAACGTTTCGCACAGAATCAGGACTTGGAGCCGCGGCCCCCGCCGTGAAACCTTGTTACGCTAACGGTGTTTCCCGTCCCTTGTCCAGAGTGGTCGTGCCTGCCGGGATCCGCCGAACCGGCCCATGCCCGCCCGGGCTTGCCATGGGGAGGGGCGAAAAAGACCGTGAGGGCCCATGTACGCCGAGGTCGAAACGGACCCGAAGGACGATCCGCCCTATGTCTCTACTGGCCATTTGCCCTCGGCTGGCCTGGTGGAGTCGCTGGTGGTCGAGGCGTACCAGCGCTTCAGAACCCTCGACGAAGGCAGCGTTGCAGATTACATTCCTGCCCCCGCCCGGACACCACGCCATCTCCTCGGCTTGTCCGTGGTCGGCGTCGATGGGGCCGCTCATTGCGCTGGCGATTCGGACCGTGCTTTCTCGATTCAGAGCATCTCGAAGTCGTTCGTCTTCGCGCTCATCTGCCGGGCGATCGGTGCGGAGCTCGCCCGCGAGAAGATCGGCGTCAACGCAACCGGCCTGCCCTTCAATTCCGTGATGGCGGTCGAGCTGAACCAGGGCCGCACCATGAACCCGATGGTGAATGCGGGCGCAATCGCGACGACCAGCCTCGCTCCGAGCCAGACGGCGGAGGAAAAATGGGTGTTCATCCAGGACGGACTTTCCCGCTTTGCAGGCCGCCCGCTCGCGCGCGATGAAGAAGTTTACCGTTCGGAAGCTGCGACCAATCTCCGCAATCGCGGCATCGCCAAGCTGCTCGAAGGCTATGGGCGGATGTATTTCGACGCCCTCGAGGCAACCGACGTCTACACCAGGCAATGCTCACTCAATGTCACGGCGAGGGATCTTGCCGTAATGGGTGCCGCGCTCGCCGATGGACGAGTCAACCCGGTCACCGGCGAGCGCATCATCGAAACGCCCCTGTGCAAGCGCGTACTGGCGGCGCTCGCGACTGCCGGACTGTACGAACTCTCCGGCGACCGGCTTTACGAAATCGGGCTGCCGGGTAAAAGCGGCGTGAGCGGCGGGATCGTCACGATCTCGCCCGGCAAAGGCGGTCTTGGCACCTTTGCCCCTCTCCTCGACAGGGCCGGCAACAGCGTCAAGGGCCAGCGCGCCATCAAGTTCCTGTCCGAAAGACTCGGGTTGAACCTGTTCGCATCCAAGCCAGACGAGCACTGAGCCGGAAACAGAGGCAGTGAGCCGGCGCAGCCACGTGCCGGCAGGAGAGCGGAACGGCATGACAACCTCATCGATCGCATCGGGCCAGACCGAAGCCGAAGCCCGCAATTACTGGGTGCCGATGATCGCCATCGCACTCGGCAAGGTGCTGATGTCCTTCAGCCCAACCGCAACCGCGAGGTTGTTGGGCCAGTTGCAGGCTTGAATTGTCGGTGCTGCGTTCTTTCCCTTGCTGGTCGCTCTCGTCTTCAACGTGCTGGTGACGGCCTCACCCAAGGAACTTGCCGGCGACGTCGGCCCGCTCCGCGGCACCACCCGGAATCTCGCCGCCGCCGTCGGCACAGCGCTCGCCGGCGGGCTTCTCGTCGGCCTGCTCAGCGGCAACATCATGCGCGCCCTTGCGGAACGTCCCATCCTGACGCCCGAACTGCCATCGCAGATCGACCTCGACAACATTACCCTCGTCAGCAACGAACGCCTGCTCGCGATCCTGGAGCGCACGACGGCAACACTCGGGCAGGTGGCCGAGGCCATGCGCATCAATACCGATTCGCGCCTCGGCGCGCCGAAAATCGGACGTCTGGTCATGGCCGATCTTTCCCCGCTGGCGATCATCCCGGCCGGGGGGCTGCCGGCCTGTCGCTCTGGTGAATTGCCGGCCGCTCCGCCGGAACCTGGCACCTTGACCGCGATAGCCGACGAGGAACGGTTCGCGCCTGCCTTCGAAGCTGATCCGGCGGCTCCGGCGTAAGCCGCTTCGGTCGCACGCGCCGATGTCCTTTCCGCGTCTCCTCGTTCTCTCGCTCGGCGGCACCATCACCATGGTGCCTGATGCTTCCGGCGGCATCCCACCCAGGCTCGGCGCCGGAGAACTGGTCGCCTCCGTGCCCGCCCTTGCCGATGTGGCCGAGATCGATGCGCATTCTCCTTTCCGGCTGCCAAGCCCCTCGCTTGACCCGGGCCAACTGGTCGAGGTTGCGCGCCGGATCGAGCAAGGTTTTGCATCCGGTTGCGCCGGTGCGGTCGTGATCCAGGGCACTGATACGATCGAAGAGTCCGCCTTATCTCCTTGATCTTCTCGTCGGTGGCGAGAAGCCCGTCGTCGTCACCGGGGCGATGCGTGGCGCCGATGCAACTGGTGCCGACGGTCCGGCCAACCTCCTCGCTGCGGCGATTGTTGCGTTATCGGAAGAGGCGCGCAATCTCGGCACTCTCGTCGTCCTCAATTACGACATCCACGCCGCGCGCTTCGTGCAGAAATCGCATACTGTCCTTCCCTCGGCATTTTCCTCGCCGCTGATCGGACCGTTGGGTGTGGTCGCTGAGCGACGGCCCCGCTTTTACGCGCGCGTGGCCAGGGGCCCGCATCTCGGCACCGCCGAAGGCCCGCCGGCACCTGTTGCTCTCGTGAAATGGCCGATGGGGGAGGACGGGCGGCTTCTTCCCGCCCTGCCGGGCCTCGGCTATGCCGGTGCCGTCATCGAAGCTATGGGCGCCGGCCATGTGCCTGCAGACGCGGCGCCCATCCTGGGGGATCTCGCCGCCCGGATCCCTGTCGTCCTGGCAACACGCGCGATGAACGGCCCCGTTTTCACCCGCACCTACGGTTATCCCGGCTCCGAAATCGACCTCATCGCCCGCAACCTCGTGCCCTCGGGCTATCTGCCCGGACTCAAGGCCCGTCTCCTGCTCGGTCTCACGCTGCGCGAGAAACCGACGGCGGCGAGAATTCACGAGATATTCGCCGCCTACCAATAGGAATTGCGGACGCGGCACGGGCACGTTCCCACCGTTACCCGACGCGATTCGTTGGCGCAGCGGTTGTGCTCGACGTACCGAAACCGGCTTGATAGATTTGCGGCGCAGCAAAAGCGCCGGGCATCGGAAACTCTCCATGGGCATCATCGTTCCACTGATCGGACTGTCGCAAGGGCCAGCAGAGTGTGGCTGCCAGGGGCGGGAAGACATCCGCGTTGGGCAGGACGCCGGCTGCTCGCGCCGATGCCCGACCGCGTGACACCCGTGGCAGCCCGAGCGCGGCAGCACGCCGCCCGGAACGCCGGCGAGCACGAATCGGTCGCCGTCGATCTGGCGCTGCAAGGGGGTGGTGCGCACGGCGCCTTCACCTGGGGCGTGATGGACCGCCTGCTCGAAGAAAGCTGGCTCGGCATCGACGGAATCTCCGGAACTTCGGCCGGCGCGATGAACGCAGCCGTTCTCGCCGACGGCTACGCCGAAGGTGGCCCCGAGTGCGCCCGGGCCCGGCTCGGGTCGTTCTGGCGCCGCGTCGCCGAGGCGGCGACCCTCAGCCCTCTTCGTCGCGGCCCGCTCGATATCATGCTCGGGCGATGGACGCTCGATTCCTCGCCGGTATTCATCGGAATGGATATCCTGACCCGGCTCTTCTCGCCCTATGAGCTCAATCCTTTCGGCTATAATCCGCTCGCCGAGATCCTCGCCGAGACCATCGACTTCAAGCGGCTGTCCACCGCCACCATCCGCCTCTTCATCACCGCAACCAATGTTCGCACCGGGCGCGCCCACGTCTTCCGCAATGTCGAGCTGTCACCCGAGGTCCTGCTGGCATCCGCGTGCTTGCCCACGATCTTTCAGGCGGTCGAGATCGACGGGGAACCGTACTGGGACGGCGGCTATGCCGGTAACCCGACCATGACGCCCTTGGTGCGGGAGTGTGACTCCGACGATACGATCCTGATACCGATCAATCCCGTCGAGCGCCCGGGCACCCCGCGTTCCGCCGGAGAAATCCTCAACCGGCTGAACGAGGTCTCGTTCAACTCCGCACTTCTGAAAGAGCTTCGGATGATCGCGCTGCTGCGCCAGGTCGCCGATCCCGGCCATACCGAGGGCGCACGCTGGGCGAGAATGCGCATCCACATGATCAGCAGCGAGATCATGGTCAGCCTAGGGCATTCTTCCAAGCTGAACGCCGAATGGCCGTTCCTTCTCATGCTGCGCGACGAGGGCAGGCGCGCCGCGGACGCATTTCTCACCACGCATGGCGATGCACTGGGCAAGCGCTCCACGCTGCCGATCGAATACCTGCTGGCCGAGGCCTGACCGCATGGGCCTCCTTGGAATTCTGCTCGGTCTCCTCTTCCTGATCGGCCTCGTGTTTCGCGGCTGGTCGATCCTCCTCCTCGCACCGGCCGCGGCGATCATTGCCGCGGCGGCCAACCGTGCGCCGCTGCTCGCTCACTGGACCCAGACCTTCATGGCCGGTGCAGGACATTTCGTTGCGCAGTTCTTTCCGCTCTTTCTGCTCGGCGCCATTTTCGGCAAGCTCATGGACGACAGCGGTGCGGTGCGTGCCGTGGCCGGCTTCCTGAGCGAGCGCCTTGGCGCCCGCCGTGCCATCCTCGCCGTCGTCATCATCAGCGCGCTCGTCACCTATGGCGGGGTCAGCCTGATGGTCGCCTTCTTCGTGATCGCGCCGATGGCGCAGCAGCTATTCCGGGAGGCAAACATTCCGCGCCGCCTGATGCCGGCGGCAATCGGGCTGGGCAGCTTTACCTTCACGATGTCCGCTCTGCCGGGCTCGCCGGCGCTGCAGAATGCCATTCCCATACCGTTTTTCGGCACCACCCCGTTCGCTTCTCCGGGCCTTGGCATCATCGCTTCTGCCATCATGGCGGCCTTTGGCCTCTGGTGGCTTGCCCGCGCCGAGGCCGCGGCCCGCAGCGCCGGAGAAGGCTATCACGCCGATCATCCGGCCGCGGCCGGATCGGCACTCGCCGATCCCGTCGTGCGCGAACGGGCCACCGCAACCGGTGAGTTCGACCCGGCGGAACTTGAGCACGGAGAGAACGCGGGCAGAGAGGTACCGTTTGCCCTCGCCGCATTGCCGCTCGGGGTCGTCCTTGTGGTCAATCTGCTGATGAGCCTCGTCATCCTGCCGCGCATGGATGCCGGCTTCCTGGCCGAACCGCAGTGGGGTGGCACCTCTCTCACCGCGGTCGGCGGAATCTGGGCGGTGCTGGTCGCGCTCCTTGCCGGCATCATCGCGGTGATTGCACTCAACTTCACGCGGCTGCGCAATTTGCGTGCGAGCATGGATGCCGGCGCGAATGCCTCCGTTCTTCCGCTCATCGGCATCGCGAGCCTGGTCGGCTTCGGTAGCGTCGTCGCCGCGCTGCCGGCGTTCAAGGCCGTGACCGACTGGGTGCTCGGCCTCGGCGGTGGGCCTCTCGTCTCGCTTGCCGTCTCGGTCAATCTTCTGGCGGCGCTCACCGGTTCGGCTTCCGGTGGCATGACGATCGCGCTCGACGCGCTCGGCTCAACCTATCTGCACCTCGCCACCCTGCACGGAATCAGTCCCGGCCTCCTGCATCGCGTTGCGGTCATGGCCTCCGGGACGCTGGATGCGCTTCCGCACAATGGCGCGGTCGTCGCCCTGCTCAGCGTCTGCGGCACCACGCACCGCGAATCCTATGGAACGATGGTGATGACCGTGATCCTCGGCCCCATCCTGGCCCTGCTCGCCGTGGTCGTGCTCGGGTCGCTCGTCGGATCGTTCTGAGCGGCAAGGTCACTCCCTGGTCCCGCCACCCTTGGAGAGGTAAAGGGTGAGCACGGCAATCACGAGGGCGATCGCCGCTCCGAACGCGAGCAGAGTGTAACCGCCGTTCCACGCCATCGCCTCGCGCAGAAACAGGACGGCAAGCACCGCGATGACGACACTCACGAGGTTGGTCTTGAGATCGTCGAGATCGTGGAACTCGAGCCATCGCGGAAGAGGCAGTGTCGCGTCGACGAAAAGTGTGTAAAGCCCGAGACTGATGATATAAGCCGCTATCGCGATCAGGAACACGTCGACAGACTCGATCAGTCCGACCGCGAACAGCTTGGCTGCCTTCGGTGACGCCGAGTCATTCCAGACGGCGTTGACCACCCCAACCACGACGACGATCGCTTCATAGACGAGAAGCGCGACCGAAGCGACGAAAGTGCCGAACACGGCAATCAGGACAATATAGCGGCTCGCAGCGAGTATCCGGCGCAGCATCGTCTCCTGTTCCCGACTTCCTCCGCTGCGAGCGTATATTAGGGATCGGTGGGCGGTGCATGCGCAATGCGTTTTCCTGAGGACGGATTGAACGTGCCTGGAGTGTGACGCGATGGTGAATCTCTACGATCACGAAATGTCGCGCCGGGACCTCGCCATGCGCTCTGGCGCGCGGTCGCAGTTTGCGGGTGTCCGGCTGATGACACCCGCCGACGGCAGGGAACGGTCGTGGCCGAATTGGTCCAGGTGGTTAAATCAGCGAAGCCAGCCAGGTAGCGAAGAGGTGCTCAGGTTGCACGGGTCCCGGCTTCGATGAATGCTGCAATCCGCTGCAGCGCTTCGCGCGCCCGTGCCACCTGCTGATAGAACAAGGTGAAGGCGTGGATCATGTCCGGCCAGATCTCGAGCGTGGTGCGCACACCGCCCGCGCCTGCAACGCCTGCGAGGCGCACGGAATCGTCGAGCAGCGTCTCGTCCGAGCCCACCTGGATCAGGAGCGGCGGCAGGCCGCCGAGGTCGGCTTTGAGCGGCGAGGCCAAAGGATTGTCCGCCCCGGCGCCATGCAGATAGGCGGCCGCGAGTTCGTCGAGATAAGGCTTCTGGATCAGTGGATCGACGGGGGCTTTGGTTTGCATGGTGGCGCCGCTCTGGCTGAGATCGGTCCAGGGCGAGCTGAGCCAGGTGCAGGCGGGCAATGGCGCGCCTCTTTCGCGGAGCGATACCATGGCGGCGAGCGCCAGCCCTCCGCCGGCACTTTCGCCGCCAAGCGCGATGTTTTGCGGCACGATCCCCTGGCCGAGCAGGAAGCGATATCCCGCCAGGGCATCTTCCAGCGCAGCGGGAAACGGGTGCTCGGGGGCGAGGCGGTAATCGAGCGCAAGAGTGCGCATGCGTGCGATCCGTCCGGCCTCCGCCACCATGTGACGGTGGCTGCGCAAAGAGCCGGAAACGTAGCCGCCGCCATGCAGGAACAGCAGCACCCGGGAAGGATCGGCTCCTTCCGCCTCTGTCCATTCGGCGGGCACGCCGTTGGCGCTGACCGGCTCGACGGTTATACCCGCGGGCATTTCGTACCGGGTACCGAACGCGTCCATGCGCGCCCGGCGTTCGGGATAGCCGGAGGGACGCGGATTCGCTGCCAGCGCAGCGCGAATGGCGTCGACTTCAGGGTTTGACGTGAGAGATCTCCCTTTGGATAGTCCGCAGCATGCGAAAACGGCCTGCCGCGCTGTAGCACGATGCGACCGGCTCGTCATGCCGTGTCCGGCGGTTCAGCCCCTCACGCTTCGGAACTGGACAGAGGGCTGATTCGGCGGCCCACGCCCATGACGTCACTGCGTCGGCGGCTTGATCATTCCGATCTGCAGCATCAGCCCCAGCGTGCCACCCTTGATCGGACGGAGCAGCCCGAGGCAGACGACCAGCATCAGCGGCAATAGAATCGCTGCTTCCGTCAACATGGAGAGGTTCATCGTGCTCTCCATCACGACGAGCAAGGTGACGACGATCGCGCCGGCGATCAGGATGGTGAAGACGGGCGGACCATCGTCGGCCCGTACCTGGCCGAGCGGCGCACCGCAGGCCGTGCAGACCTCTGCCACACGGAGGTAGCCTGTGAAGAGACGCGTCTTGCCGTAGGCGGGACACAGTCCCACCGCGCCCCGACCGATCGCGGTGAAGAGCGGCGGGGTCGGGACGGGCGACGGTGCCGGCGTTGATGCGGTTGTCGTGCTGGCGGGGTCCGAGCCAGGTTTCGCGGTATTCATTGCGGTATCGTCGTTCCTGGGGTCCGGATTCGTATTCGTTTTCTCCTCCTCAGGGTAGCCCGAACTCCCGGGCGAGGCGGGTGAACCTGTCCGGCAGGGCGTGGCACGGCCGGCGTTGGCGAGCGCGCGTTCCCGGCGGGATTCGGACCCACGGCCCCGGGATTCGGAATCCTGTGCTCTATCCCTCTGAGCTACAGGGACATGGAGATCCTTATAGCGGCAGGCGGGCCCGCACGTCGTCGGCTCCGCCGAGGTGTGGCAGCCGGCAAGCCTTTACCGGGTCGACCACTCGGACCAGCTCGAGCTCGCGCAGAACCCCGACGCTCCGGAACGGCTGCGCCGGGCAGCGTTTCCGCCCATGGGATGGAGGGTTTCCCGGCTCTTCACTTGTTCTTTGCCCGGACAAGCCTACTATATGGGCAGCCATATCTCTGTTCCCAGGCAGATGGACCATGAAAACAACCATAGAAATTTCCGATCCGCTCCTTGCCGAGGCTCGCTCGCTTGCAGCGCGCGAAGGGGTCACGCTGCGGATGCTGGTCGAACGCGGGCTTCGCCGCGTGGTCGGGGAGACGAAGCCAGGAGCCCCATTCAAGCTCCGGCGGGCGAGCTTCAAGGGCAAGGGACTCGCCACCGATCTCGAAGGAGCGCCGTGGGACAAACTGCGTGATCTCGCTTATGAGGGCCGTGGCGCTTGATCGCGGTCGATACGAACATCCTCGTTTATGCGCATCGCGAGGATTCTTCCTTCTATCAGGTGGCTTCAAGGCGGGTGGCCGAGCTCGCCGAGGGGGCGGAAAGCTGGGCGATTCCGTGGCCGTGCGTGCACGAGTTCCTGGCCATCGTCACGTACCCTCGCATCTATGCGCCACCCACGCCGTTGCAGCGGGCACTTGCGCAGGTGGATGCCTGGCTCGAATCGCCGACACTCGTGCTTCTGGCCGAGTCGGCAACCCATTGGCCGATCGTGCGAGGGCTGCTCGGCAGCGCGCGGGTGGCTGGCGCTCAGGTGCATGACGCGCGGATCGTGGCGCTGTGTCGCCAACACGGGGTGCGCACGCTGTGGTCGGCTGATCGCGACTTCAATCGCTTCGGCGGTCTTGCTGTTGTGAACCCGCTGATCGGAAGCGCGTCGGGCTGACCCGGGGGGCGTGGCCGAACGGCGCCGTGGCGCCGCTCTCGCTCACCGCCCCGGCGATCGTCGAGGGTCGGGCGAGCCTGCCGCTGCAGCTTCGGTTTGCCTGCACCTACACGAGCAGAGGGGCCGATTACGCCCTCCAAGCCGGCAGCGGCGCCTGGCAGGCTCTGTCGTGCTCCGGCAGGACCGTCGGAAGTGAGCGCCTCGATACCGCCAGGCAGCTCATCGGCATGCCGAATCGCGAAGCCTTCAACTTGCCGTGGCGCCTTTCAGAAACGTTTCGTACGCACTACGATTCTGCAAGGAGTATGAGAAAGGCTCGAAGCCGCAATAGATCTTGCCCCACCAAGATTTGCGGAAACGGCCGTTTGTGGAAGGCGCTGGCGCAGAACTCGCTTTATGGAAACTGTGGGGCCGCCGTTGCTCAGCCGCCGCTGTTATCGTTTCCGCCCTCCCTAGTCCAAGAAACTAACCCGGCCTGTATAGTCGGGCAAGTCTAAACTGGCGCGGGTCTATGCTAATTTCTTGTCATCGTCTTTCTTGTCATCCTCTCGATGGAAAAGGTGCGGCTCACAAAGGAAGAAGTAAGTAACGACCCAAACTGTAAGGATCGTCACGTCCCAATCAGTCCAGCGGTGGACCGGATGGAAGATTCCTACCAAGAGAGCGATCAAGATCGTAAGAACAGCAAACCATGGCCGTTTTGGTGCGACGTCCTTGAAGAGCCACTTCATTAGCCGCTCCAGCACTGCGATGCCCTAACACTCAACGATGACTTCTCCCAGCTTCGCTTCAATCGCTGCTTTCAACTCTTCTTTCGTGCCAAGCATTTTGACAGAGCTAAGCGTTTCGTCAAAACTGTGGACGAAATACCAGTCCTCCCCGGGCGATTCAGGGTTCAGATTTTCGGGGCTGAATACGAGCCGACCAAGTGGTTTTTGATTTGCTGACACGACGAGATAGTTCTTGGTCGGCCGCCCACTCACATCAGATTCCAATGTTATATGTATCGGCATGTCACCCCTCCAAAGCTGCAAGTCTTGAAATCGTCGCCCGCCCGACGTTGTAGCTCTTCGCCAGCTCCTTGAGCGTAGCACCTTTCGCCCGCCGCCGCCGTGCTTCTTTCTGCTGCTGTGGGGTGAGCTTCGTCGGTCGACCCATGTGCTGCCCGCGCGCTTTCGCCCGCTCGCGGCCTTCCGCCGTGCGGGTGCGGATAAGGTCGCGCTCCACGTCCGCCAGCCCGCCGAGGACGGCGATCATCAGCCGCCCGGTGCTGGTGGCGGTGTCGGCCCACGGCTCCGCCAGTGACCGGAATTGCGCCTTTGCGTCCCTGATCTGCTTCACGATCTCGAACAGGTCGAAAATCGAGCGCGCCAGCCGGTCGATCCGGGTGACCGTCACCAGGCCGCTGGGGGCAAGGGCTTTCAGCATCCGCAGAAGCTGGCGGCGGTCGGCTCGCGCGCCCGTCACTTTCTCGCGGAAAATCGGTGCGCACCCCGGCGCCTTCAACGCCGCAAGCTGAACGTCGAGGGTCTGGCCGTTGGTGCTGACGCGGGCATAGCCGAGGCGGCGGTTTTGCGGATTCTTTTCGGGCATATCTTGCGGGCCTTGTAACCAATTGACGGCATTAGGTCAACGAAAGTGCCCGGAAGTCTCTTGATTTCTGAGCAGGCCATCCTTGGCGGGACATCAATGTCGGAGGGCCGACTGCATCTCGCCCGCTCGCATCGCGAGCCAACCTTTCGTCCGTCAAGGCGCTCGTAATCCTCTATCCCCGTGCGCAAGAAAACGCGCAGGCCGTGCCGGCGCGATCGAGAGTGCAACATGCGAGGAAGATCGCGCGTCATACTGGCGCTCCCACGCCGATCCTGCGAGCATCACCTGACCGGCCGTCCGTTTGCGGTGCGGCCTTGTCAGCGTCACCATGCTGCTTCGCCGTCGCAGCCGCGCGGCGGTTGATGGCGGCAAGGTCCTCGTCCGCAGCCTGGGGTGCGCAGGCGCCGGTCGCTGGCGTCCCCGGCGGGATTCGAACCCACGGCCCCAGGATTAGGAATCCTGTGCTCTATCCGGCTGAGCTACGGGGACATGAGGCCGTTATAGCCGGGGAGAAGCCGGTCGTCAGCCGGGCTGGCCGCAGGCGGCTCACTCGGGCAGAGTGGGCGGATCGAGGGAGGAACGGCCATGGCGGGAAAAGTCATCGTCAGCTGCGCGATCACGGGCGCCATCCATACGCCGAGCATGTCGGACGCGCTGCCGGTGACACCAGAACAAATCTCCCGCTCTGCCATCGAAGCGGCCGAAGCGGGTGCCGCCATCATCCATCTGCACGCCCGCAACCCGGAAACCGGCGAACCGACCCCGGACCCGGCCGTGTTCATGCGCTTCCTGCCGGTGATCAAGCAATCGACCGATGCCGTGGTGAACATCACCACCGGCGGCGGCCTCAACATGACGGTGGACGACCGGCTCGCCGCACCGATGCGCGCCAAGCCGGAAATGTGCAGCCTCAACATGGGCAGCATGAACTTCAACATTTCTCGCGCCGGGGATCGCGTGAGACACTGGAAGCACGCCTGGGAAAAGCCCTATCTCGACCGCACAGACGATCACATCTTCCGCAACACCTTCCGCGACATCGCCCGCATCGTCGAGGTCATGGGCAAGGGCCACGGCACACGCTTCGAATTCGAATGCTACGACGTCGGCCATCTCTACAACCTGGCCTATTGCCTGGAGCAGAGGATCGTCGAACCGCCGCTGTTCGTGCAGACGATCTTCGGCATCCTCGGCGGTATCGGCGCCGAGCCGCGTAACCTGCTCTTCATGAAGGAGACCGCCGACAGGCTATTCGGCGACGCCTATGTCTGGTCAGTGCTGGCGGCCGGACGCCACCAGATGGCCTTCACGACGATGGCCGGCATCCTCGGCGGCAACGTGCGCGTCGGGCTGGAGGACAGCCTCTATATCGGGCGCGGCAAATTCGCCCGCTCAAACGCCGAGCAGGTGAGCAAAATCCGCCGCATCCTGGAGGAACTCAGCCTCGAGATCGCAAGCCCGGCCGAAGCACGGGAGAGGCTGAAACTGAAAGGCGCCGACCGCGTGGGGTTCTGACCGCTGACCTGCCCCTCACCCGGCGCGCCGGTGCGCACCACCCTCTCGCGGGCTCCCATCGCGCCTTGCGCGACGGGGACCCGTCAGAGGGAGAGGGAATCTAATGGACGAGGGCGGGTTCCAGCCCGTGCTGGCGGATCGCCGCGATCGCGACTTTCTCCTCTGCCGCGACGCCCATCGGCGAGCCATCCGCGGCATGGATCGCAAACGCCTTCGCCCCGTTGATCACCACCGGCTTGACGTAGGCAAGCTGCGTCACGCCCAGCGCGGCCAACTGCCCCTCGGTAAGATGGCGGATATCGACGCTGACCGGGGCCGCACCGTTCTCTTCTCTCGCCTCTCTGCTGCTGCTCGTGTCCATCGTTCTTTCT
>JASHOF010000147.1 GCA_030041255.1 Acetobacteraceae bacterium | reverse complement strand
GGTTGCTGTAGGGTTTGTGGTGCGTCGTCGGCACAGAGGTCGGTTTGTTTCTGGTGCCATCGAACCCGTGCTCTAGTCGGACCGGGGACCCTTGAGCACCCCGAATTGTGTTGTGGGCGGGCGACTGCCCCGCAGCACGTTTGTTAGATTTCCTCAACGGGGGTCCCACGCTGGCGGCGTGCAAGGAGGGATGATGGAAGTTCTGCACCCGCATTGCGCCGGCCTCGACGTTCACAAGGAGACCGTCGTGGTCTGCGTCCGTCACATGGTGGCCGGGACAGTGAAGAGAGAGGTCCGGACGTTCCAGACGACGACGAAGGATCTTATGGGCTTGTCGGAGTGGCTGTCGACCGAGGGCTGCACCTCGATCGCGATGGAAGCCACCGGCGTCTATTGGAAGCCGGTCTGGCACATTCTGGCGGACGGGGAGTTTGATCTGGTGCTGGCCAATGCCGCCCACGTCAAGAACGTGCCGGGCCGCAAGACCGACGTTAATGACGCCACCTGGCTGGCCGACCTGATGGCGCATGGACTGATCCGCGGCAGCTTCGTGCCGGACCAGCAGACCCAGGAGATGCGGGACCTCCTGCGGACCCGCAAGCAGTTCGTGCGGGAGCGCAGCAGCCACACCCAGCGCCTTCAGAAGACGCTGGAGGACGCCAACCTCAAGCTCGATTCGGTGATTACCGACATCATCGGCCTCTCCGGCCGCCGCATGATTGAGGCGATCATTGCCGGCGAGACCACCCCGAGTACCCTGGCGGCGTTGGCTGACCGCCGGATCAAGGCGCTCCCGAGCACGCTCGAGGCCGCCTTGCGTGGCCGCGTGACGGAGCATCACCGTTTCATGTTGCGGCTCCACTGGCAGCAGATCGATGCCCTGACCGCAGCCATCGCCGAGATCGACCGGGAGGTCGACGCCAACGTCGAGCCCTTTCGCACAGCCATCCGCATCCTGAGCACGATTCCTGGGATCAGCGATCTCAGCGCGGAGGTCATCGTTGCGGAAATCGGGCTCGACATGCACCGCTTTCCGACGGAGGGCCATTTGATCTCCTGGGCCGGCCTCTGCCCGAGGAACGACCAGAGTGCCGGCAAGCGCCGCTCCAACCGCATGCGCAAAGGCGCGCCTTGGCTGAAGACTACCCTTATCCAATGTGCCTGGGCGGCAGCCCGAACAAAGGGTAGCTACCTCCAAGCCCAGTTTCATCGCTTACGCTCCCGCCGCGGTGCCAAGAAGGCGATCGGCGCCGTCGCCGCTTCCATGCTGACCGCCGCCTACCACATGCTCAAGGACGGCACTTTCTATCAGGACCTCGGTGCCGACCACTTCGACCGCCGGGCCAAAAGGGCACAGACAAAACGTCTGGTCGCCAGACTTCAAAACCTCGGTTACGCCGTTGAAATCACGCCGCTCGCAGCATGACCGAACAGCATCTCGCACACCCAGTCTCTTGTTAGGATACCAGCCGGCCATGATCGAGCCGGAGCGACGGGGCATCGTGCCGGGAGACCAGTCCCCGGTTGTGAGTGGCGACGATGACCGTGGTACCGAGGCGACTGAGTTCCTGAAGCAAACGCAACAACCGTTCGGCCTGGACCTCGTCGAGATTGCCGGTCGGCTCATCGGCGAGCAGAAGCCGCGGCCGCGCGATCACTGCACGGGCAATCGCGACCCGCTGCTGCTCACCGCCGGACAAGGTCTCGGGCGGCGAATCGAGCTTGCCGGAGAGGCCGACCCAGCGAAGCATTTCGACGACGTCGGCACGGATCTGCCCTTCCGAGCGGCCATCGATGCGCAGCGGCAAGGCGACATTGTCGAACGCCGAGAGATGCGGCAGCAGGCGAAAATCCTGATAGACGACGCCAATGCGACGGCGGAGGCTGGCGAGTTGGCGCCGGCGGGCGGAACCGATATCGACTTCGAGCAGCGAGAGCCGTCCGGTCGTTGGTCGCACGGCAAGATACATCAGGCGCAGCAGGCTGGTCTTGCCGGCGCCGGACGCGCCGACCAGCCAGCGGAAGCCGCCCTCGGGAACGCTGAATGAAAGATCGTGCAGCACGGGGGCCACCGGTCCCGGGCCGTGGGCGGAATAGCTCAGACCGACCTGTTCGAATCGGACCATGACGTTCTCTCGCGGCGAGCATGCCATGTCTGCCGGCCGCTGGCATGGGCACGCGCCCGCCCCAGGCAGCAAGGTTTCTGAGACATCTCCCCGGCTCGATCATAGCGGCCGGTCAAACCGTCGCGATTTCCGACGCGCGTTCGCCGCGGGGCTTGCTTCGGCTCACGGCGCGGCCGATTTTCCAAGGGATGCGCGTCTCCTGCCCGTCCTGTTCAACCGCCTACCAGGTTCCCGATCGCGTGCTCGGCAGCGGTGCGCGCACGTTGCGTTGCGCCCGCTGCGGTGCCGAGTGGTCGATTTCCGGGCCGGAGGCCGAGCCCGCGCCGGGGGAGGCAATATCGGGAGAGGCGACACCGGGAGAGGCAACCGTCGAGCCGAAGCTTTCGCTTCCGGCGCGGCCGGAGCCGCGGCAGGACGTAACGATGATGGAGCCCGTTGCGGCCGCGGGTTTGCCCCACGCTTCGCCGCTGGTCGCAGTTGCGGAGCACCCGCCGGGATTGGATCGCCTGCTCGCCGAACCGCGACGGTCGCCGAGGGGTTGGCGCGCCGAAGAAGCTCCGCCGGCAGAAGCGCGCTCCACAGCCTCGGCCGCCGCCTGGCTCGGGTGGGCGGGAACCATCATCCTGCTGGTGCTGCTGGTGTGGTGTGGCTACGCCTTCCGCGCCGAGGTGATGCACGTCTGGCCGGCCAGTGAGCGGCTGTATGCCCTGCTGGGGATGGTTACGGCGTCGGCACCGGTGCCGCGGTAAGGCAGTACGGCACGCAATCAGGTCGGGGGTGCCTTCAGAACACTTTGAGCAGGCGTTCGATATAGCTGCGATCGGGCACCGGCAGGGACGGATTGGCGTCGCGACGGCGCAATTCTTCCTCGATGGCGCGCGCCTCGGCGGCAACGTCGCCATTCGGGACCTGCACGTATCCGTTGGCCCTGCCGCCATCCGGTTGATCGCCGGTCGGCCGGCCGAACGGATCGAGCCCGATCCCGGGCACACGGCCCAACTGGCCGGAGAGCGGGTTGCCCGACGGCGAGCCTCCCGGCATCAGGAAGCCGGCGACGCCGAGACCGGGCTGCATCCCGCCCTTGCCGCCACCGCCTGTCATCGCGGCCATGGCCTGGCGACCGCCCTGCTGCAAATCTGCGATGGCCTGCTGTTCCGCGGCGGCGGCGGGAGCGTCAGCGCCCTTCCTCAGGGCCTCGGCAGCGCCGCGCATCGCGATGTCGGCCCGGCCGAGGGCGGATGGCACTTTGCCGGTGGCATCCGCGAGGTCGCTCATCAGCGCCCCCAGCGCCCGGCGGAGGGCCTGCTGTATCGCGGCGTCTCCCCGGCGTTCCTGCCGCGCATCCGGCGACCCCGGATTGGTGATGCGGCCTTCGGCACGATCGAAGAGATTGCCTTCACGCCGCACGACGTCTCCGAGCGCTCCCATCGCCTGCTCGCCCTTCTGCCATTGCCGGACACGCGCCAGGTCCTCGGGGCTGAGGGGACGGGCATTCTGCAATTGCTGCAAAAGCTGTTGCAGTTGCGCCATTTCAGTGCGCGCGGTGGCCAGGTCCCCGGCCGCGATGGCTTCGCGCATGGCCTCCGCCATGCGTTCGAAGGCCTGCTGGTCGTAGCGTTGGGCGGCAGCAGCGTTGGGGAGCCTGGCGCCGCGCGGAAGCGTCTTCGCCAAGGCCTCGATCTGGCGCTCGATGGCCTGCTCGAGGGCGGCAATCCGGCGATTGATCTCCGCCGGCGTCGGCCCGTTCGGCCGGCCCGCCTCGGCCAGTGCCTGCTCCAGCGCACGGGTTGCGGCGGCGAGCTCGCGCGAAGTGCGGGCGGTCGGGCCTGCTTCGTAATGCCAGGCGAGCTGCCACAGCCGCTGCTCGGCGCGCCCGATCGCCGCCGCGCCACGGTCATAAAGGAGAAGTGCGGCGATCGCTCGCATGTTGAGGAACCCGCCAAGGTCCGCGCTCTCGGCAGCCGGCGTGGAAGAAAGGTGGTCGAGCCCGGAAATGGCGGTGCGGCGATCGGCGGGTGCCAGGACGAGATGCTTGCGCACCGCGATCAGGGCGCGGGCGAGCGGATTGCGGAAGGCGATCTCCGGCAGCCGGAAGCCGATGGCATCGCTCGTTCCGGTGAGGCCGGCGCCGTTACGGGCCTCTAGGCGCGCCGTCACCTCCAGGCCCGCCCAGGGGCTGGCGGTCAGATCGACGAGGGCGGTGCCGGTGGCATTTTTCGTGTCCACGCCGGCGAGCGGCAGTGGCACGCGCATTGCCTGGGCGCCGGGCCGGGCTTGCAGGTGCAGTTCCGCGGCAAGCTCCGTCACGCCATAGGTGTCTTGTATGTGCCAGGGGAATCGCGTCGCGGTGCTGTTCGAATCCGGGCCGGGCGGCGCTGCGAAATGGACTTCCGGCGGCGTCGGCGCGATGACCGCCAGATCCCAGGCGGAGACCGACTGGAACCCGCGCTGAAGCTGTAGCCGGCCGCCCTCTGTGAGGACTGTCTCGGCGCGGAAACTCGACGGTCCGAGGGTGTGGAACGCAAGGTCCTTGCCGGCCAGGATGAGCCTTGGCGTGCCGGCGCCACCGGTCACGCTGACGGAGAGCTGTGAATCTCGGGGAACCGTGAAGCTGCCGCCCGCGGCCTTGAGGAATGTCGGCGGAAGGTGGGTGTAGGCGGGAGGCGTGATCCAGGCTTCCAGCTCGAACGGGGGCGGTGCAGGGCCGGCGGGAATGCCTGGCATGAAGGCCTCGTCCAGCCGGCTCTGCGAATCTGGTCCGGCAACGCCGAAGCCGGCGACAAGGGCGACGACCAGTCCGGCGCGGAGCGCGAAGCGGTCCAGGGCGGCGAGGTTGGGGTGGGGGAGGCCAACCCGGATGCCGGCGAGCTTGGCGGCCATCCGGTCGCGATGCACCTGCCAAAGGATCAGCGCCGTCGGGTTGTTGGTCGCAGGGCGATCCGACAAGGCCGCCAGGGGACGATGAGCGAGATCGTTCGTCTGCTCTAATCGCCGATCCGCGGCAGCGCGAGAAGGAAACGTGAAGCGGTGTGCGGCCGAGGCGATAGCGGCCGCAACGGCGACGAGGAGGGCGAGCAGGACGCCCAGATGCAACCAGGCCGGAAGCAGGGCGACGAACCCGAACAAGGCGGCCGCCGCGAACAGCCCGATGAGGCCGAGCGGCGGCCAGAGGAGGCGCCACGACTGCTCGAAGACGAGCGCAAGCCTGGCCGCCAGGCGGCGCCGTTCGAGCTTCGCACCCAACTTCGAAGCAGCGCCCACATCGTGCGACCGAAGCACTGTCGCTTTCATTTCCGCGCCCCTCTTCCTGGCGCAAGGCCGGGCGGCCGGACACGTTCCGCGCCCGCTCCGCGAGAGGATAACCCAGCTTCGGTCCCCGCAGGGGAGAAAATCTGTCGTGATCGGCAACGGGCAGTCTCAGGTCCCGATGCGGCTTCCCAGTCCGGCAGCCGCTCATCGGCCCAGAGAGCTTCGAGTGGCTGGCGCGAGCGGATGGTCGCCCAGCGTGCTCCTGAAATGATCACTTCGGCGGCCAGCGGGCGGGCGTTGTACGCCGATGCCATGACCCTGCCGTAAGCGCCGGTATCGAGGATTGCAACAAGCTCGCCGGAGCGAAGTGGCGGCAGCGGCCGGCGGCGGGCGAAGGCATCCGCGCTTTCGCAGACCGGCCCCACGACGTCGGCTTGGGCCAGCGGTTCGTCACCGCTCGGCCTGACCGGCACGATGCCGTGCCAGGCATCGTAAAGTGCGGGGCGCAGGAGATCGTTCATGCCCGCGTCAAGCACGATGAAAGGCCGCTCCGCTCCGTGCTTCACCCGGAGCACCGTGGTGAGGAGCAGCCCTGCATGCGCGAGCAGCCAGCGACCGGGTTCGAGCAGAAGCGCGAGGCCAGGCCGGCGGAACGACGCAGCGAGCGCGCCGGCCAGCCCTTCCGGCGAAGGCGCCGGTTCGTTCGCGTAGGCGACACCGAGCCCGCCGCCGCAATCGAGGCGATCGAGCGGGAGGCCTGCCGCGCGGATTCCTTCGGCGAGGCTGGCCAGGACCGCGAAGCTCTCGCGGAAGGGTGCGAGCGTCATGATCTGGCTGCCGATATGCAGGGCAAGCCCGACCGGCCTGATGCCCGGCAGAGTTGCCGCATGCGCGTAAAGGCCGGGGATGTCGGCCGCCGGGATGCCGAACTTGTCCTGCCCGCGGCCGGTGGTGATCTTGGCATGGGTGCGGGCATCGACGTCGGGATTGACGCGCAATGCCACGCGCGCGGTATGGCCGAGTCCGGAAGCGATCCGTGACAGCTCGGCGAGCTCTTCGGCGCTTTCCACGTTGATCTGATCGATGCGGGAGGCGAGCGCACGGACCAGCTCATGGCGGGACTTGCCCACTCCGGAGAAAACGATGCGTTCAGCCGGAATCCCGGCTTCGAGTGCGCGTGCGAGTTCGCCCTCGCTCACAACGTCGGCCCCCGCGCCGAGGCCGCCGAGCAGGCGGAGAATGGCGAGATGGTCGTTGGCCTTGACCGCGTAACGGATGTGCGTGTCGAGCCGGGTGGCCTGCAATGCGGTGCTGAGCGCCGCGTAGCGGCGCCGGATCGCCGCTTCGGAATAAACATGGGTCGGAGTGCCGAGCGCGGAGGCGATCGTGGCCAGCGGTACGTCTTCGACCAGCAGGCCATCGAAAGCGTGCCGGGAGAGGTGCGGGCGCGCCGCGATCAGCTCAGCGGGGGATGGATCTGCGTGGAGGGAGGGCGGGGAGCCTCCGGGCATGAAAGACGGACCTCATGTTTTCGGCCGTCTCTCCTTAATGGGAATCGCGCCGGGCTGGAATGAGCCGGTGCGGCAACCGCTGCGACGGAGAGTGTTACTCTTTTCCCCTTGGGCCGAACCGGCTCGTCATGGTAATGAGTCTCCGGTCCTGAACTTCTGTCGGGCTGACTCTGCAGCCAGACACAGGTTTAGCGATTCATTCCAGCCCGCGATTCACGCCCGCCGACGATTCCGCCGCGGGCGATCGCGGGCCAGCAACGGGAGAAGGCAATGATCAGAGCTGCATTGCTGGCGCTGGCTTTGCTGACCGCGGTGGTCGGCAGCGCGATCCTGACCAGCCACGTGGCGTCAGCCTGCCAGGACGGCCAATACCACCAGAGCTGAGCCTCTTTCGCGCCCGGGCAGTCGGGCCGACGACCGACCGACCGGTCCCGGGCGCGGATCACTGCGTCGGATAGGTCTTTGGGTATGTGATCTGGCTCGGCGGGCCGGGAGGGGACGGAGCGCCCCGCTTGCCACAGGCAAGCAGGGGGGCCAGCAGCAAAGCGACGACCAGGCAGGTGCAGGCGCTCACCCACACGCGCCGGTGTAAGGTTGTGCGAGCGTCTGGTGCGGGGCAGGGCTGTGTCGATCGCATCGGTCAGGATCCGATAGCACGTTAAAGCGGATCGCGCTCGACTGGAATCGGGAAGCGATCCAGGCGCGCGTGAAGTCGCTCGGTCAGACCAGGGAGAGCGTGTCCAGTCAACCTGGACACGCTTCAGTCCGCTCCGGTCACGGCCAGCCGCTGGTGCGGTTTCGTTCCTGTGCCCGGGTGAGTTTGTACGGCCCGTCGGCCACCTGCTGGGGCGGTTCGACGAAGACCAGCGGATCGCTCCAGCAATCGACCCAGCCGAGAGTGCGCGTGCAGTAGGGCAGCGGCGGCGGCTCCGCCTCTGGCGGCTTGCAATAGCTCAGGCCCTGGTCGAGCCGGACGATCGAGCAGTCCCGGCCGCTCGCGAGCGACCAGAGGACATCGAAGGCGCTGCGATGCAACACAATGACGCTGATCAGGTTGACGCCGGCCGCCGTTCCGACCGGCGTGGTCCAGGCAACGCCGCAAGCCGCCAGCGGCAGTAGAAGTGCGACCGGGAGCAGCAGGCGCATGGCCGGCTGTTCTGCCAGGAAGGAGTGAACGGAACCTTGTCCGGACCGCCGGCCACGCCAGATCCGTATGGCTTGGGAGTGCTTTTCAACCGGACTGCCGGATTCCCATAACCCGGGTTCGGCTTTATGGTGACCGCCCTCCGGCAGGGGAACGGGCTTGGTCGACATCTTCGAAGAAGTCGAGGCGGATCTTCGCGCCGAACGGATGCGCGGCCTTCTGCTGCGCTACGGCAGGGTGGCCGGCGCTGCCGCGGTCGTGGTCGGGCTTGGAATCCTTGGCTGGCAGGGCACGGTCTGGTGGCAGCTACGCCACCAGCGGCAGGCGGCCACCGCGTATTTCGCCGCTGTCCAGGAGCTGGGCGGGGCCAATCCTGCGGGTGACGCCGCCGGCGGAAGCGCCCAGGCGGAGGCCGCCTTCGCGCGCCTCAGCGGGACCAATACGCCGGAAGGATACCGGACCCTGGCGCGGCTCAGGGCGGCCCAACTCGCAGCCGGTAACGGGCAACAGGATCGTGCGCTCTCGCTGTGGCAGGAGGTGGTGAAGGATCCCGCCGCCGGTCCCTTGTTTGCGGGGCTTGCACGCCTGCTTTGGGTGTCTCACCAGATCGATGCAGTGAAGCCCGGGAGCAACGTCGAGCCGCTCCAGGCGGAATTGCAGCCGCTGCTGGCGGCGGGTGAGCCGTGGCGGCCGATGGCGGAGGAAGCGACGGCGCTGATCGCCATGGCGCGCGGCGACAAGGCGGCGGCCAGCAAGACGCTGGCTGATTTGCGAAGCGATCCGGGCGCTCCGCAGGGGGTGCGGGCCCGCGCCGCCGCGTTGCTGGTACAACTCTCGGAATGATGCGCCGCGATATCGGTGCCCGGCGCGGGCAGTTGCTCTCGCGCCGCCTGGCCATGCTGGCGCCGCTGGCGCTCGGCGGCTGCGGGACGTGGTTCGGTGCCACCAAGAAGCCGCTGCCTGGCGCCAGGGTCGACGTGCTGCCGCCCGAACGCAATCTGACCGTGCAGCAGAATCCGGGCGCGGCGATTGTTGTGCCGCCTCCCAGACGCAACCCGGACTGGCCCCAGGTGGGCGGCAACCCGGAGCACCGGATGGGGTCGCTGGCGGCGGGCAGCCGCCTCGCCATGGCGTGGCGGGCCAATATCGGCGAGGGGGCCAGCTATCGGCGCATGTTGACCGCCTCGCCGGTGGTTGCCGCCGACAAGGTGTTCACGATGGACGCTCTCGGCGTGGTCCGCTGCTTCAGGTTCGCCGATGGTGCTCCGCTCTGGCGGTTCGACACCAAGGCGCGCAAGGATCGGAGCCAGGAGGTCGGTGGCGGCATTTCGTACGATGGCGGGGTGCTCTACGCGGCGACCGGGCGAGCCGAGGTGGTCGCGATCGATGCGGCGAAAGGAACGCCCCGGTGGCGCCGTGCCGTGGGCAATCCGGCGCGGGCGGCGGGGACGATCGCGGGCGGCAGGCTGTTCGTGCCGACGATCGGTGGTACGCTCGTTGCGCTATCCGCCAAGGACGGCAAACAGCTCTGGTCTTATCAAGCGGCTACCGCCAGCGTCGGGGTGCTGGGCGATCCTTCGCCGGCGGTCTCGCAGGGACTGGTGATCGCCGGGTTTGCCTCCGGAGAACTCACGGTGCTCGCGGTCGAGACAGGCATGGTGCAGTGGTCCGACAGTCTTGGCGCTGCCTACACTAGCGCCAGCGCGGCCAATATCTCTGCCATTCGCGCGTTGCCGGTGGTGGATGGCTCGATCGTCTATGCGATCAGCTTCGGGCAGCTTCTCGTCGCGGACGATCTGCACTCGGGCCGGCGCGTCTTCTATCTTGAGGTATCCGGAAGCGAAACCCCGGCGATGGCCGGAGATTGGATGTTCGTTCTGACGGAAGGCCAGCGCCTGGCCGCGATCGGGCGCAATGACGGACAAGTGCGCTGGATTACGCAGATGCCTCTGTTCAGGAATGCCAAACACAAAAGAGGGCCGATTCTCTGGCATGGCCCTGTCCTTGCCGGGGGGCGACTCCTGCTGGCGGGCGATGGCGGGGAACTTGCCGCGGTGGCGCCGGAGAGCGGGCACATTACCGAGCAACAGCGCTTGCCCGGCCCGGCCGTGCTGGCACCGGTGGTCGCGGACGCCACCGTGCTGGTGACTTTGGGCGACGGCACGCTGACCGCATGGCGGTGAATGGGACGCCGATCATGCTGCCGCGGGTTGTCATCGCCGGCCGGGCGAATGTGGGAAAATCTAGCCTTTTCAACAGATTGGCAGGGCGGCGTCTGGCCTTGGTCGCGGATTCGCCGGGGCTGACGCGGGACTCGCGCGAGACGGAAGTCCGCTTGGCCGGGCGGGCGGTGCTGCTGGCGGATACGGCCGGGTTGGAGGAGGCGCCGGCGGGAACCCTGGCCGCGCGGATGTCGGCGCGCGCCGAAGCGATTGTGCAGCGGGCCGATCTCGTGGTGTTCGTGACCGACGCGCGCGCCGGCGTTCTGCCGCGCGATCTCGAGCTCGCCCAGTGGCTCAGGCGCCAGGGCAGGCCGGTGATGGCGGTGACGAACAAGGCCGAAGGAAGGGGCGCGGCGGGCGCGGCGGAGGGCTGGCGGCTTGGACTTGGCGAGCCGCTGGCGGTTTCCGCCGCCCATGGAGAGGGGATTGACGGGCTGGCGGCGGCCATTGCCGCCCGGCTGGCGCCTGCCGGCGAGGTGCGAGAAGCGGAAGAGCGTGCGCTCCGGCTGGCGGTCGTCGGCCGTCCCAATGCCGGCAAATCGACCCTCATCAACCGTCTGCTGGGCGAGGACCGCCTTCTCACCGGGCCGGAGCCGGGCATCACCCGCGACGCGGTGACGCACTCCTTCACCGGCGCGGATGGCACGCTGTTCGCCCTGGTCGATACCGCCGGGCTCAGGCGGCGTGCCCGGGTCGGAGCCGGGGCGGAGAAGCTGGCCGTTTCCGACGCCATCGCGGCCCTCAGGCGCGCTGAGGTCGTCGCGCTGGCCGTGGATGCGACGCGCGGCATTCACGACCAGGATCTCGAGATCGGCCGCCTGATCGCGGAGGAAGGTCGTGCAGCGCTGCTGGTGCTGACCAAGTGGGATGCCGTGCCGGCCCGTTCGGGGGTCAGGCGCGCGGTCGAGGAAAGGGTTGCCGCCAGCCTGCCGCAGCTCAAGGGAATGACGATCCTGCCCCTCTCGGCGGAGACCGGCGTCGGCATGACGGCGTTCCTGCCGGCGGTGGAGGAGGCGGCCGAAGTGTGGAACCGGCGAGTCCCGACCGCGAGCCTCAATCGCTGGCTCGCCCAGGCGCTGGCCCGGCACCCGCCGCCCGTAGCCGGGGGCCGGCGGGTGCAGCTTCGTTACATAACCGAAGCAAAGGCGCGGCCGCCGAGCTTCGTTGCGTTCGGCAGCCGGGCCGAGGCGACGCCCGAGGAATACCGGCGCTATCTGGTGAACAGCCTGCGCGAAAGCTTTGCACTGCCCGGCACGCCGATCCGCCTTACCTTCCGCAACACCGAGAACCCGTTTACGACCTCGGACTGATGCTCTGCCGCCTTCGGCCGTGGCACTGGGCGGCGACCGAAGGCGATCCGCACTCCATCGGAAAGACTGATCCGATGCGCCGAGGCGGGCATGGAGCGCCCCGGGCGATGAGCGGCGGCGGATCAGTCCGGATCGCCGGCGCCAGTCAGCTTCCGTTCATGATTCCGCCGATATCAACGAATCTCCTCCTATGTTGATGGGCAGCCTGTCAGGGGCGGGAGGACGGAATGAGCAGGTCACTGAAAACAAAGAGCTTGTATCGACGCTGGCAGATCGACGGTCGTGGACGAAAAGCCTTTTAGTCGGCAGACTAGTGTCCTGCCCCCGCCGTTTGCTGCCGCCGGCAGCAAACGAAAGGGGACGAGCAGGCCACTGAAAATAAAGAGTAGTGTGCCGACCGATATGGTGCATCCTACGGTATCAAGCCTTGGAGTCGGCACACGAGTGTCCTGCCCTCGCCGTTTGCTGCCGCCGGCAGCAAACGAAAAGGGGACGAGCAGGCCACTGAAAATAAAGAGTAGTGTGCCGACCGCCAGAGTGCATCCTACGGTATCAAGCCTTGGAGTCGGCACACTAGGGTTTGCATCTGCCCCATGCACTGAGCCATGCACAAATTGAACCAGGCGCGTCGGCGCCCGCGTCTGCGACCCTTCGTAGCGGGGTGCCTGGCTTTGGGGGGACTGCTTGCCGTTGCTGGCTGCCATGCCCCACCGAAGCCGCCGGCTGTCGTTCAGCCAACCCTTCCCTTGCCGCCGCCGCCAGCCCCGCCGGCCCCGCCGTTGCCGGCGCCGGCGCCACCGGTCCACACCAACTGGAGCTTTGCCATCGGCTCCGCGGGGTGCGTGGCGCAGGCCACTGGCGAGGCTGGGGGCTTCTGGGTCGCCGTGCAGAGCGATGGCACGGTCGATTTCACTGTTTCCGACGGCGCCGCCAGTTCGCTGCCCCTAGCCGTGGGAACGGAGGTTGGTGTCAGTTTCCATGGACCCGCCGGGTCGTGGGCGGTGCCCGGAAGGGTTCAAGGCGGAGCGAGTATCCGGGCCCGCGTCTCCGGCGGGGACGAAGCGCTCGGAATGGTCCTTGCAGTCCTCGGCGGGGGTTCGGCGAGCGCCGGCGGTGCCGCCCTCGCGCTGCCGGAAATCGAGGTCCCTCCTGCCGGCACCGCCGGCAGCAAATGGTTCAACTGCGCACGCAATCGTGAGCACGGTTAATTTATTGGCAACCGGGACGGTGCAGCATCATTCTCAGGGCTGGAAGGTCCCGGGATGTGAGGAAATCCGTGACGAAGGCCCAGGCGGTGCGGGCGGGCGGCGGTGCACGCCGCTTATTGGGCTGGGTGATTCGGCTTGCCCTGGTGCTGGTCCTGGCGGCTGGCTGGGCGGCGTGGGAGCTGCACGCAGCGGGTTCGCGCGCCGTGGCGCGCCTGCAAGATGTCACGGCGACCGCGGTGGAGCAGTTCGATGCGTTCATCGGCCGGTTTTCCGCGGCTGCCGGCCAGTTCGACGCGTCGGCGGTGGCGCCGCACGGCCGCATCGACATCACCGTCCGGATGCTCAGGGTTGAGCCTGCGCTGGCTCCGGCTGAGAGCCTCTTCCTTTACGACGCCGCGGGTCATTTCATAGCCGCTACCGTGCCGCTGCAGCCTGCCGACACCGACGTTTCCGGCCACGCCTGGTTCGAGGCCGCGGCCGCACACCCCGGCGGTCCGATGTTCATGACCACACCTGCGGCCCCGCTGGGGCAGGGGGCGGGCTTCGTCATCAGCCAGACGATCAGCGATCACGCGGGCGGAGTTGTCGGGGTCATCGGGACATTTCTTGGGGCTCCGGCGCTGCGTACGCTCATCACCCCGCCAGTCCTTCCCCCGGGGGCGACGGTGAGCCTTGGCCAAGCGGGAACAAGCCCGCCGATGCTCGCCTTCACGGTTGGCACAGCCGTTTCCCATCCGCTGCTCGCGAGGGCGCTGGAGTGGATCGGCGAAATGCCTCGCATCGGCGAAATCGCCGAGGTCCCGGGAGGGCTCGATCTGCGCATCGACGCGGATGTCTTTGCCGGCCTGACGGTTGCCGACGGCCGCCCTGTGCTTGAGCACGGCGGAGCGCTGGCGAGCGCGATCGTGATCCTGCTCTGGCTGTTCCGGCCGCGGCGCCGGACAGAGATGGCTCTGTCTCCGGCGGCGACTCGGCCTGCGCTCCCTGCGCCCGAGTTGGAATGGGGGTGGGAGATCGACTCCCGAGGGCGTCTGGTGGGCGTGGCCGGGAATGCCCCCACGCCATTGCTTTCCGCCGTCGGTACCAACTTCCTGGATCTGATCGCCGATGATGCGCGGGCGAAGGATCTTCGCGAGGCGATCGCTGAACGAACGGCCGTGCAAGACCTTGAGCTTTGCATCGTTCTGCCCGGTAACCCGTCCGGCGCGGCGCGGCGGTTCCGCGTGAGCGGCCGTTTCGTCGCGGATACCGGCGGCTATTGGGGTACGGCGGAAGAGATCCAGTCCATGGAGACGGTCAAGGAAGCTGCCGACTGAAAAAAGGCGCCGAGCTTCGTCCGGAGGGCTGAGAACCGGGCCTTGCGGCATCAGGCGCAAGGCCTCGAAGGCAGCGTTCAAAGATCATCGTTGAATCTTATTATTGGTGGCCACTTCCGGGCCGGCGTCCGGTCCGTCATTTCCGCTTCGTGATTCAACCATTGCCAGCATGGCAGACGATGTACGGGCCGCGGCGGTGCGGTCCGGTTTCTTGAAACGGAAGGTTTCAAACGGCGTCATCGACATCGAAACTTGATAGTGTGTTGAATACCTTGCTCTGAAATCCTTGTTACCGGGCGGCCGCATCCGAGCTCTGATCCTGTCTGTTTTCCGCCATGAAACCATGCTCCTGTCTGTAGAATGCCGTGCCGGGAAGCCAACAATGCGTCAGCGTTCGATCATGGACAGAGCCTCGCCTTCGCACCGCTTCACGATTCTGCGCGGCGCCCGCATGGTTGCGGTGGCAGGCATTTCTGTTCGGGCTTTCCGCCGACGATTGACGCCGCTTGGCTGGGGCATGCTGGCGATCCTCGCGGTGGCGCTGGCGGTGCGGCTGTTCGAGCTTGGCGGCAAGCCCTACTGGCTCGATGAAGTATTCACGGTCATCCGTTCGTCGCGCCGGGTACCGGCTGTGATCGCCGATTCGTTGCAGAACCGGCACCTGCCGAGCTTCTTCCTGATCGAGCATGCCCTGATCGGCCTCGGCCGTGACCCGGCAGTGCTGCGCGTGGTTCCCGCGATCGCGGGCGCAGCGACCGCGCCGCTCGCCTTCGCGATTGCCTGGAAGCTTGGCGGCCGGGCTGCGGCCGGGCTCGCCGGGCTCTTGCTCGCGCTGGCCCCCTTGCAGGTGGCATTCGGGCAGGAGGCGCGCTCCTACACCTTGATGATGGCGCTGATTCTGCTCGCCTTGCTCGGCTTGACCATGCTGGCGATGAAGCCGGCGGCGGGCGCGGCCCGGTTCAGCGAGCCGGATGCGCCTCGCGGCGCGTGGGCAGCCTATGGCCTCGGCACGCTTGGCGCGCTCCTGGTACTGGGCGATGCCGTGCCCTGGCTGATCGCGGCCAATGTCGCGATGGCGGCGGCGATCCTCCCGCGCGCCCGCCCGCGGCGCGGATTCCTGCGCAACTGGCTCATCGTGCATGGGCTCATCCTGCTGATTGCGGTGCCCTGTTACGCGGCGATGCTGGCGGCGGTGCACGACGAGGTGCTGCAGAGTTTCCTCTGGATTCCCCCGCTTTCGTTGGCCACCGGCTGGATGGACTTGGCCAGCCTCTATGGGCTGCGTGACGCGACGATGGTCACCATGCGTCTCCTGCCCGCACCGTTTGGCGGGCTCACGCTGGTGCTCCTGGCTCTGGCCGGCCTCGGTGCGTGGCGGCTGAGGAAAGAGCCTGGCCCGCTGATCGTGCTCGGTGTCGCGTTTCTTGCCCTGCCGGTGATGCTTGTTCTGGCTTCACTGGTGCATCCGGTCCTGCTGCCGCGCTATCTCCTGTGGAGCGTGGGTCCGTTCTTCGTGCTGGCGGGCTTCGGGATCGAGACGCTGCCGCGGCGGTTCTGGAAACCCGCCCTTGCCCTTGCCGCGCTGCTGGCGGTGATCAACCTGCTCCCCTATTACAGATCCGAAACTAAGCCGCGCTGGGACCGTGCCGCCGGGATGCTGGCCGCACGGATGGCGCCGGGCGATCTCCTGCTGGTGAGCGACGGTGCCGCACCCGTCATGCTCGATTTCAACCGCCAGGGGATCGATCCGCGCCGTCCGGCTTGGCCCGCTACTCAGGACCCCGGAAAGGCGGCCGCCGCTCTGGCGGCAGGGCATCGGGTTTTTGCGGTTTACGGGCCGGCCGGGCAGGGCCAGCAACCGAACCGGACTCGCTTCTTCGCCACCGCCACAAAGCTCGGCCGGATGACGGCTTCGCTGGCCGCTGGTTCGGAGATCACCATCGAAGAGATCAGTCCCCCCGCCGAGGGGCCGGCGGTGGCCGGTCCTGGCGATCAGCCGCGCGGGTGAAGCCGGGCAGGCTCGTCGGCAGCGCGCCGCGCGTGGTTCAGGGGGGCGGGGTTTCGCTCGTCGCCCCACGCCAGCGGAGCATGATCACGCCGAGAACGAAAGACACCACGAACAGTGCCGCCCCGAGCGCTATCTCGGTGCCGCGCGCAACCCGGCTGCCGGAGCCGATCAACGCGAAAATCACCGTTTGCGGCACGAATCCGACCAGCGAGCCGGCCAGGAAACCGAAGGCCGGCACTGCGGAAACCCCGGCCAGCAGATTGAGCAGAAGATTGTTGCCGATGGGCATGAACCGCAAGGCCAGGGTGGCGGCGAAGGGGCGGCGGCTCAGCAGCCGGTCCAGCTTCTGGACGCGGCCCCGGAGGCGGGCCTGAACCCAATCGCGTGCGATGATCCGCGCCCAGAAGAGATCGGCCGCTGCGCCGAGTATCTGGGCGATGAGCGAGAGCGTCGTCCCGGCCCAGAAACCCCAGACGTATCCGCCGGCAAAGGCGACGATCTGGCGCGGTATCCCGACCGCTGAGGCGAGTGCACCGAGCAGGACGAACCAGGCGGCGTCGGTCGCGCCGGAACCCATCTGCAAGGTGAGGAACGCCTTGAACGGCAACAAATTCAGCGACAATGCGCCGGCGGTCAGCCCCAACAACAGCAGTGCCGGCTTGGCTACCGTCCGGGCGGTGGCGACCGCGTTGGTCATCGAGCCACCTCGAGCGAGTGCCTGGCGTCGGCCGACAGGCTCGCCCGCTGCTCCGAGGAGACGATCTCGGGCCGGTGCCAACGGCGTTGCAACCATGCGACGCCGACAAGATCGGTAAGCCCCACGCGCAGCCGGTCCAGCGTGCCATAGTGCGAGGCTCCCGCCTGGCGCTGCCGATGCGAGACCGGATGGGAAATCACCATTCCTCCGGCCCGGATGAAGAGCGCGGGCAGGAAGCGGTGCATATGGTCGAATTGCGGTAGATCCAGGAAAACCTCTCGACGGAAGAGCTTGAGGCCGCAGCCGGTATCGGGCGTCGCGTCCCGGAGGATGCGAGCGCGGACGGCGTTGGCGATGCGGGATGCGATGCGCTTGACGAGGTCGTCCTGCCGTTTCTGCCGGAGGCCGGCGATGAGGGCCGGCGCGTCCGCCCGGTCATGCCTGAAAGCCTGCGCCATCATGGCGGGAATATCCGCCGGGTCGTTCTGGCCATCGCCGTCGATGGTCGCGATCCAGTCGGCCTCTGCCGCGCGTACGCCGGTGATGATGGCAGCGCTCTGGCCGCAGGCGTGGCGGTGGCGGACCACCCTGAGGTCGCTTGCCTCCCTCGCCGCACCGGCGAGGAGCGTCCCGGTCGCGTCGGTGCTGCCATCATCGACACAGACGATCTCGTAATCCAGGCCGCGCATGGCGGTGCGGATTTCCCCGAGCAAGGGCAGAATATTCTCAGCCTCGTTGTTCACCGGCACCACGACAGCGATTTTGCGGCGGGGGGCGATATGCATGACGGGGTTCCTCGCACGACCAGGTCGACGGATGGCCTGACGGCCATCCACGCCGACCATGGGACGAGAAACTTTAGGCGGTTCTGTGGCGCCTTTGTTAAAAACCGAAACGTTTCGTAAGAAGCGCACCTCTGCTCGGGCCGGCGAACCTGGTGCCGGGCCGCAGGCGAGCTTCCGATCGGCGGCGGCAGCGGAGGGGATGGCCCTTCATTTGACCGATGAAAACGCTGTCGGCTGCAGAAATGCGTTGGTGATGGAGGCGATGAACGGGCCGTCCCGCTCGGATTCGGCGCGCTTGGCAATCCATTCCGGGTCCGCCATGAAGCGGCTCCACTTCTGTTCGCGGTCCGCCAGTGAATCCCATGCCAGCAGGTAGTAGAGGTCCTGGTTCGACTCGCCGACCAGCACCGTCCAGAAGCCGGCCTGGCGGATGCCGTGGCGCTGCCAGATCTCGAGCGTGGTGGTTTCGAAGCGCTTCAGCAGCGCCGGCAGCCGGCCTGGGAGACAGTGATAGATGCGGAGTTCGTGGATCATCTCGTATGCCCTCGGGATAGCGGGAACCTCGGCACGCTATCAAAGCTTCCCCGGCGGCGACATCCCGGGGGACGCCCGCCGATTCACGCCGGTACTGCCGGGCGTGCGCCGGTGCTGGCGGTGAGGGTCGGGATCGCCTCGGCGAGCACGCCAAGCAGGGAGAGCACGTTGGGAGGTGAGGACGCCGCCAGGAACCGTCGCCGGGATGGGAGGCCCGACGCCGAGCCGGGCGGCAATCAGGCGCGTCGGCGGCCGTCATGGCTGTCGGCGCCGGGTTGCCGGCCGGCCGCCGATCCCGGCGAACCTATACGAACACCGGGGGCTCGGATGGTGCGGACTTCGGATGGGCTGCCACCAGGAAGGTCTCCTTGCGGTCAGCGAACATCGCTCAACCGGCCTTTGCCGTCCACGTGAGCGGGGCTGTCCGGCCCGCGATCGCCCGCGGCGGATTAGTCGGCGGGCGCGAATCGCGGGCTCGAATAAACCTCTTTATTTTCAGGAGCCAGCTAATCCTCTTTCGATTGCTGCCGGCGGCAGCAACCGGTGGGCGCAGGACACTCGTCATCACCGCAAGGCACGGCAAAACGAATTACGTCTCCGTAACGAAAGTCGTAACGAAAGCTGGACAGGGCTATCACGGCGCGTCAAAATTCTTTGTCACAGCATCATCCCTTTGATCCTTCGATGCGGCGGGGAAAAGGCATCATTGCAGGGTCATTGAAGCGTATGCGTGCCGCCGGCCCGGTCGGGTTCCGTCCTGGCCGGAGGGAGGCGGCAGTCAACCAAAGGGGCCATCCTGATGCTTCAAGGCGCTCCTCGGCAGGTCCACCTCTCGGCCGTTCCGCCCAGGCTGCCGGTGGTGCCGATGTGTGACCCGTCAACCGGACCGGCAGGAGCGGCGGCATGGAGAAGGCTTCCCCGGTCGAAGACAGCGGTCCGCTCGCACTTGCCTTCGCATTGCAGGCGCTCGGGCTGGCTGCCGATCCGGCTGCGATTCGCCACCGGCATGGCAGCAGCGGCGCGTTTTCCGAACCGGATCTGCTGCGTGCGGCCCGCGCATTTCCGATCAAGGTCGGGCGAGCGCGCATCCCGCTGGCACGGCTTGGCCGTGTGCCGATGCCGGCACTCGCCGCGATGCGGGACGGGCGCTATCTCGTTCTCGGCCGGGTGACCGAGGCCGCGGCCCTGGTACAGGACCCGCTCGAGCGGACCCCGCGGCTGATGCCCATCGAGGAGTTCGCCAGGGGGTGGAGCGGACGGCTGATCCTGCTGTCGCGCCGCGCGCCGCTCGAGCATGCGGGGCGCCAGTTCGGCCTCGGGTGGTTTGTCGGCGCCGTCGGCAAGTACCGCCGCATCCTTTCCGAAGTGCTGGTGGTCTCCTTCTTCCTGCAGCTCTTCGGCCTGGCGGTGCCGACGATCTTCCAGGTGGTGATCGACAAGGTGCTCGTGTATCACGGGCTTTCGACGCTCGATCTCCTGATGCTCGGGCTGGGCCTCGTCTCCTTCTTCGAGGTGCTGCTCGGCGGTTTGCGGACCTACACCTTCGCCCACACCACCAGCCGCATCGATGTCGAGCTTGGCATGCGCCTGTTCCGCCATTTGTTTGCCCTGCCGATGGCCTATTTCCAGGCGCGCCGTGTCGGCGATACCGTTGCCCGCGTGCGGCAGCTCGAAGTGGTCCGCCAGTTCCTGACCAGTTCGGCACTCACTCTCGTCATCGACATCTTTTTCACCGGCGTCTTCATTGCAGTGATGTTCCTTTATAGCTGGCAGCTCGCGATGATCGTCATCGCCTCCGTTCCCTGTTACGTGATTCTCAGCCTGATCGTCACACCGCTGCTGCGTGCCCGCATCGACGAGCGGTTCCTGCGCGGCGCGGAAACGCAGGCCATGCTGGTCGAAAGCGTCACCGGCGTCGAAACGCTGAAGGCGATGGCCGTGGAGCCGGTGTTGCAGCGCCGCTGGGAAGAACAACTTGCCGCCTATGTCCGCGCGAGCTTCCGCACGATCACCCTTGGCACGGTCGGTTCGCAGAGTGCGCAACTGATCAGCAAGGCGGTGGTCGTTGCCACCCTCTTCCTCGGGGCACGCGAGGTGATCGCGGGCTCGCTCAGCGTGGGCGAGCTGGCGGCGTTCAACATGCTCGCCGCGCAGGTGGCCCAGCCGGTGCTGCGGCTGGCGCAGCTTTGGCAGGATTTCCAGCAGGTGCGGGTGGCGATCGCGCGGCTTGGCGATATCCTCAACAGCCCCGTCGAGGCCACGCGCACCGGCCAGGGTGACACGCCGCCGATCCGCGGCGGAATTCGCTTCGAGAACGTGACGTTCCGCTATCGGCTCGATGCCCCGCCGGTGCTCGATAACGTGTCCTTCGCCATCGCACCCGGCCAGGTGGTCGGGATTGCCGGCCGCTCGCGCGCACGAAGGTGGTGCAGCCGGAGCAGATCGGCGTGGTACGCAGGATCCTCGTCGCCGACGGCGAACAAGTCCGCCAGGGCCAGCCCCTCATCGTGCTCGACCCCACCGCGGCGCTGGCGGATCGGGCGCAGGCGAAGAAGGCAGAGGAGCAGGCGCGGCTGGATATTGCCCGCCTCGAAGCCCTGGCCGGGCTGCGGCGAGGGAATCCGTTTGCCGGCATCTCCGTTGCCAATCCGGCGGACCTGACCGGCGCCGAAAGCCGGTTGCTGGCCGAACGGGCGGCCGAAGCGGCGAAGCTCGCCCAGGCGGAGGCTGATCTGGCGGGCAAGACCGCCGATCTTGCCGCCGTCGCGTCAACCATCCGCAAGATCGAGACCGAGCTTCCGCTGCTGCAAGGGCAGGCCGAGATTCGCGTCGAGAGCGTGCAGCAGGGCTTCGGTTCGAAGCTCGAGTATCTGCAGACCGAGCAGCAGTTGAAGGCGCTCGAGAGTGATCTGCCGGTCGAGCGCAATCATCTGGCGGAGGCGACGGCTGCCGTTCAGGCAGCCGAGAAAGAGCGCGCCAAGGTGGTCGCCTACTTCACGAGCAACGTCTACAACCAGCTTGCGGATGCCGAGCAGCACCTTGCGGCCGCCACCGACGCGCTCGCCAAGGCCGATCGCGCTCTGCAACTCACGAACCTCGCAGCACCGGTTTCCGGGACGGTGCAGGATCTGGCCGTGCATACGACCGACACGGTGGTCACGCCCGCGCAGCAGCTTCTGAGCATTGTTCCGGCTGCGGGCGGTCTCGCTGTCGATGCCGTGGTCGAGAATCGCGACCGCGGCTTCGTCCGCCCTGGCCAGGCCGCCGTCATCACGGTGACCGCCTTCCCCTTCACCCGCTACGGCCTGCTGCATGGTACCGTGCAACGCATCTCGACGGATGCGGTGCTGGTGGAACAGCCGGGTGCGGCGCCGGCCTCCGGCGGCGTCAGCGCAACGGAGGCTCCGGGCGCCCTCACGTCGCCTGGCCGGCTCGTCTATATCGCCCGTATTTCGCTCGACCATACGCACATGAACATAGACGGGCAGAGAGTTGCCCTGGTGCCAGGGATGGCGGTCACGATCGAAGTAAAGACCGGCCGGCGCCGGGTGCTCGACTACCTCCTGGCTCCTCTCACCCAGGGCCCTGCACGACAGCCTGCACGAGCGCTGAGAAGCCGCCCGGCGCTTGCGTCGCCGCCGTTTTTGCCGTTGCGTCGCCGCCAATGGCTCACTCGATCACGGTTCGTCGGGCAATCGTTGCGGCTGCGCGGCGGCTGAATGCGCTCGGTATCAACCAGGGCACGTCCGGCAATATCAGCGTCCGGCGCGGCAAGGATATGCTCATCACGCCTTCGGCCGTTCCCTGCGAAAGGCTGCGGCCCGAAGAGATTGCCGAGATGCCGCTTGCGGGAGAGAGCGGCAAGTGGAAAGGGCGGCGCCCGCCGTCGAGCGAATGGCGGATGCATCTCGGAATCCTGTTGGCACGCCCCGAGGCGCAGGCCATTGTGCATGCGCATCCGCCGCACGCCACCGCACTGGCTATGGCGCGCCGTGAGATCCCGGCCTGTCACTACATGGCCGCCGTGTTCGGAGCCTCGCCGATCCGCTGTGCGCCGTACGTTGCCTACGGGACAGCGGAAATGGCCGCGGCAGCGGCGGCGGCGCTCGAAGGCCGGGAGGCCTGCCTGCTGGCCAATCACGGGGTGGTGGTCATCGGGCCGACGCTCGAGCGGGCGATGTGGCTGGTGGTCGAACTGGAGGCGTTGGCGCGGCAATACCTCCTGAGCCTGCAGATCGGCGGGCCGATGCTGCTGACGGGGGAAGAAATAGCCGCGATCCGGGAGCGGATCGCGGCCTACGGGCCGGCGCCTCCGGCCGGAAACCGGCGGTGAGCGGGGATCCTTACGATATCCTGGTGATTGGCGGTGGCGTGAACGGTGCCGGCATCGCGCGCGACGCGGCCGGACGCGGCCTTTCGGTGTTGCTGGCGGAGAAGGGGGATCTGGCGGCAGGCACTTCGTCGCGCTCGAGCAAGCTCGTCCATGGCGGGCTCCGTTACCTCGAGCGCTACGAGTTCCGCCTGGTGCGCGAGGCGCTTTCCGAGCGCGAGGTGTTGCTGCGCGCGGCTCCGCATATCGTCTGGCCGCTGCGCTTCGTGCTGCCGCATGTCGCCGAAATGCGGCCCGAGTGGATGATTCGCCTCGGGCTTCTGCTTTATGATCATCTCAGCGGGCGCCGCCTGCTGGCAGCAAGCTCGCGGCTCGATCTTCGCACCGCACCTGAGGGCGGTGCGCTGAAATCCGGATTCCGCACGGGCTTTGTCTATTCCGATTGCTGGGTCGAGGATGCGCGGCTGGTGGTGTCGAACGCCCTGGACGCCTCCCGGAAGGGGGCCGAGATCCGGCTGCACACGGAGGCGATCGCGGCGCATCGGGAAGCGAGGGCCTGGCGCGTACGGCTCGCTGCACCCGACGGTACCAGTGAAGAGGTCGCAGCGCGCGTGCTGGTGAATGCGGCCGGACCCTGGGTCGAACAAGTCCTGCACCGGATTGCCGGCGCCAGTGAGAGGGCGAGGGTAAGGCTCGTCAAGGGAAGCCACCTCGTGCTCAGCCGGCACTGGGAGGGAGAACATGCCTACATCCTGCAGCACCTGGACCGGCGCGTGGTGTTCCTGATCCCGTTCGAGAGAAGTCTCACCCTTCTCGGCACCACTGACGAGCCCTATGAAGGACCGCCGGAGGCCGTTGCCATCACGGATGCAGAACGCCGCTATCTGCTCACGGCGGCCAACCGCTATCTTCGTCGTCCGCTGAAAGATGCGGACATCCTCTACGAATATTCCGGGGTACGGCCGCTGTTCGATGACCAGGCAGCGGATCCTTCGGCGGTCACGCGTGATTACGTCCTGATGCTCGATGCACCCGGAGGTGCGCCGCCGCTATTGTCGGTGTTCGGCGGCAAGATCACGACCCACAGGCGGCTGGCGGAGCATGTGCTGGAGCGGGTGCAAAGATTTTTCCCCCGCCTCGGGCCAGCCTTCACCCGCAGCGAAGCGCTGCCCGGCGGGGACATGCCGGACGCCAATTTTTCCGCCTTCGCTGACGCCCTCGCCACGCGCTTCTCTTTTCTCCCGCCGCCCCTTCTGAATCATTATGCGCGGCTCTACGGCACGCGTGCGCTCTCACTGCTGGAGGGTGCCAACGCAGTCGCCGATCTCGGGCGACATTTCGGAGCTCTGCTCTACGAACGGGAGGCAGATTTTCTTGTCCGCACCGAATGGGCGCGGAGCGCGGAAGACATCCTGTTTCGCCGCACGCGGCACCATCTCCATTTGAGCGCCGCCGAGCAGGGAGAGTTCGCGCGCTGGATGCGGTGAATGCCGGCTTGCCGATCCGGCTGCCGGTTCGCCCGTCTTCCTTCGCTCTTCGAACGTACCCCGACGGACCTCGCACCGTTGCCTCGGTATCGCGCGGCGCGTGGCTGAGGGAACCCGAAGGCTCCGGCCTCGCCATGCTCGCCATGGTTGAGCGCCTGACCGTCTCTGCCGGTCGCGAAAAGCTGTCTCCAGTGTCCTGCCCCCGCCGTTTGCTGTCGCCGGCAGCAAACGAAAGGGTCGAGCAGGCCACTGAAAATAAAGAGGAGTGTGCCGACCGCTAGGGCGCATCCTACGGTATCGAGCGGTGGAGTGGGCACACGAGTGGCGACCGCGCGGGTCAGGCAGCGGGGCAAGCGCCCGCAAACGAAGCTGTCGGGGGCACCATCAGTTCCCGCCCACGGAGATTACGAGTTTTTAATCCGCAAGAGGAACGCGGTCACCCATCCGATCAAGGCGCATCGCCCGCTCGCCGTGTTGGAACGGGCTCACCGCGACAGCGCTGGGATGCACTGGGATTTCCGTTCCATTGCGGTCGATTTGGCGTTCACCAGCCTGCCGCGATCTGCTAGTAAAATCCTATCGCGGCTGCCGGGGGCGGATCGCCCTGTCGGCGAGGCTCGAGATTCGGGAGGTGCAGGATGATCAAGAACATCAACCGTCGGAACATGTTGAGTGCTGGCGTGGCGGCCGGTGTCGGCGCCGCTGCCGGCGCATTCGGCGTCGCCAGCGTCGGCCCGGCGCGGGCCGCCGTGCAGCCGAAAGGGAAGATCCCGTCGACACCGTTCAAGACCGGCCACATCACATTCCTGACCGGCCCGGCTGCGGTCCTCGGTGAGCCGTCGCTCAAGGGACATGTGCTGGCGGCCGAAGAAATCAACGCCGAAGGCGGCCTGCTCGGCAAACGTAAGATCGAGACCATCAAGACCGACGAGGCTGCCGGTGTTGACACCGTGGTGAAGGAGGCACGGCGCTTCAAGCTTTCCGAAAACGTCGATCTCCTGAGCGGCGTCATATCGAGCGGCACCAGCCCCGCTCTGGCGCCGGTTGCTGAAGAGCTTCAACTCCTGACGCTGTTGACGGACGGCTGCACCGACTATGTGTTCGACCGGGCGGACACGAAACCGAAATACGTGTTCCGCATCACCAACATCCAGTCGGCCGACGGCATGACCTGTGCGACGGCGGTGGCCCAGACCTGGCCGCATGTCAAGAGAATCGCCCATTTGCACCCTGATTACGCCTATGGCCACAACGCCTACCTTCATTTCAACCTGGTGATGGACCATCTGATACCCGGCACGGAGAGCGTCTCGGTCAACTGGCCGAAGCTGGGTACCACCGATTTCACGCCGTACATTCCGAAGATCATCGCTGCGCAGCCGGATCTTCTGTTCTCCTCGATCTGGGGCGGCGACTATGTGGCGTTCTACAAGCAGGCCCTGCGTTATGGCCTCTACGACAAGATGAAGTTTGCGAGTACCATTGCATTTGGCGTCAATCCGTCCGCGATCGGCAAGGACCACCCCGAAGGTCTGCTGGTCGGCTGCCATGCCAACTACTACTTCACCTATCCGTCCGGTGATCGCTGGCCGGCAAGTGCGGGCTTCGTGCAGCGCTATTACAAGCGCTGGCAGGAGTATCCGAACTTCGAGGCGGAAGGCGCCTATACGGCGCTCTATGCCCTGAAGACGGCGGTCGAAAGAGCGAACATGCTCGAGGGCGGCTGGCCGAGCGACGAGGTGATCATCGCCCAGCTCGAGGGGCTCGGGATCGAAGCGCCGTCCGGCTATATTTACATCTCCCCGGACAACCACCAGGGCTACAAGAATACAGTGACCGGATTTTCCAAGAACGTCCCGGAGTATCCGTTCCCGGTCTATGACCCCGACCGGGTCCTCGAGTTCGCTATCCGCACCGTGAGTGCGCCGCCGGGATGGCCGAAGCCGACCTCAAAAAACATGGAGGATACGGCGGCGGCGGACTGGATCAGGACCACTTGGGCGAAGCCAGCGTAGGCGAGGCCACAGCGCGAAAACACCTTGCCCTTCGGCTCTTCTCCACTTAAGGGAGGGCCGGGGGGCAAAGCGTATAGGCGGAGCGCCCGAGGCCGGACCTCGGGCGCTGTGTGTCGGGGTGAGCCCACGTTCAGGTGGGGGGCGTATAGGGAGGCGAGGCCGGCGGCGGCCGTTTGTTGATATGGGCATATTCCTCATTCAAGTCCTGAATTCGCTATTTTACGCCTCTGTGCTGTTCCTGATCGCATCGGGGCTGACCCTGATCTTCGGGGTCATGCGGATCGTCAATCTGGCCCATGGCAGCCTCTACGCGATCGGTGCCTACATCACAGCGTGGCTGGTGGGACAGGCGGTCGCCGGCGGCTTCACGGCACACGGCCTGATTTTCTTTCTGCTGGTGCCGCTGGGCGCGGTCGGTGTCGGCGTGCTCGGCGCGCTGATCGAGCCGACCCTGCTGCGGCCTTTCTACCAGCGTGCCGAGGAATACCAGCTTCTGGTGACGTTCGGCCTGCTGCTGATCCTGGAGGACGGGATCCGCTTCGTCTGGGGCGGCGTGCCGCTTTCTGCCGACGCGGTGGCGGACAAACTGCCGTCGGTGAAGATCCTCGGCTATCTCTATCCGGCCTATAATTTCGTGGTGATCGCGGTCGGCGTCGTTGCGGTCCTGGCGCTTTGGGGGTTCATCTACCGCACCCGCTTTGGGGTGTTGCTGCGCGCCACCGCACAAGACCGGCGGATGGCATCGGCGCTTGGCCTCGATGTGCGGCGCGTGTATCTCCTCGCCTTCACGATCGGTTGCTTCATGGCCGGGGTCGGAGGGGCAGTCGTGGTGCCGAGCCAGGCGGCGGTGCTCGGGATGGGCATCGATTATCTGGTGGTGGCTTTCATCGTGGTGGTGATCGGTGGCATGGGCAGCCTCAAAGGCGCCCTGGTCGGCGCGGTGATCGTGAGCTTTTTCCGCACTGTCGGCGTGCAGTTCTTCCCTGAAGAGGAACTTGCATTCCTCTATCTGCTGGCGGGTATCGTCCTCGTCGTCAGGCCGACCGGCCTGTTTGGGGCTGCATGAGCGAACTCGCCGCCGCGCTTTCCCCGCCCCGTCCGCGAGTGGGGTGGATCGCGCTTGCCGCCGTCGTGGCCGTGATCCTGCTGGCGGTAGCGCCCAACTTCCTCACCTCTTACCAGACGCTGCTGCTCATCTATGGCCTGGACATGGCCATCGCCACGCTCGGCTTCAATCTGCTGCTCGGCTACACGGGCCTTCTGTCGTTCGGCCATTCCGCCTTTTTCGGAGTCGGGGCCTACACGGTCGCGCTTCTGGTGCAATACCTCGATGTCCGCTCGATGGAGCTCTATCTCCTGGTCGGGCTGCTGGCCTCGGGCATCACCGCCGTCGTGTTCGGATATCTTTGCGTGCGCCACACGCGGTTTTATTTCGCCATTCTGACGCTGGCATTATCGCAGGTGCTGTGGAGCCTTGCTCTCAAGCTGTTCTGGCTCACCGGCGGCACCGATGGCATGCGTGTTCCGGTTCCCCGCCTGCTCGGCGGGCTCATTGGTGGGGCCGGCTTCTCCGGATTCATCTCGACTTACTACTATTACGTGCTGGTGGTCTTCATTGCCGTGGTGGCATTCATGTGGGTGGTGGTGCATTCGCCGTTCGGTAAAGCCTTGCAGGCGATCCGGGACAATGAAACCCGCGCGCAATTCCTCGGCCTCTCCATCCGCCACTATCGCTATGCGGCGTTTCTGATTTCCGGCACCCTGACCGGCCTCGCCGGCGTGTTGTGGGTGCCGCTCAATGCCCTCGCGACCCCGGACATCCTGTACTGGCCGTTCTCGGGCGAGATCGTGTTCGCGACGCTGCTCGGCGGCTTTCGCACCTTCATCGGTCCGATCGTCGGCGGTATTGTCTATACGTTTCTACAGACCTATGCGGTGGCGGAGACCCAATACTGGCAGTTTCTGCTCGGCGTGGTCCTGGTCGTACTGATCCTGCTGCTGCCGACCGGCATCGTCGGGGGCATCGGGAGCGCCATCAGCCGTTGGCGCGGCGAAAGGCGCTGACATGGCATTGCTGGAAACGGTCAAGCTGAGCAAGCGGTTCGGCGATCTGCGTGCTGTGGACAATGTCGATTTCCATGTCGATGAGGGCGAATTCCTGTCCCTGGTCGGATCGAACGGCGCCGGCAAGACGACGCTCGTCAATCTGATCAGCGCGCACGTGATCGCCGATTCCGGCCGCATCATGTTCGGGGGCCACGACATCACGGTGGCCTCCGTGGCGGAGCGCATCCGTGCCGGGATCGCTCGCAGCTTCCAGCTGGTCAATCTGTTCGACGGGCTCACGGTGCGCGACAACGTGGCGCTTTCGATCTTCGCGCGGGAGGGCAAGACCCGCAGCGCCTTCTCGCTCGCCGAGGGCGATCGCGCGGTGGCAGCCGAGGCGCAGGATGTGCTGCATCTGTTTGGCCTGCGCGACAAGCAGAACCTCATGGCCAGCAGCCTGGCGCAGGGCGAGCGGAAACTGCTCGACGTCGCAGTGGCCTATGCTCTGAAGCCGAAGGTGCTGTTTCTCGATGAACCGACAAGTGGCGTCGGGACTCGCGACAAGGCGCAGATCATGGATACGGTAGCGGCGGTCGTGCGCGCCGTGGGCAGCGCAGCGGTCGTCATCGAGCATGACATGGATATCGTCTTTACCTATTCGGATCGTGTCGTCGTGATGCATGAGGGGGGGGTTCTCGCCCAGGGTACGCCGCAGGAGATCCGTGCCAATCGCGATGTCGCGAGCGTTCTGCTCGGCACGCAGCCTGTCTGAGCGATGCTCGAGGTCGACAAAATCGATACCTTTCGCGGTTCCGCCCACGTCCTGAGCGGCGTGTCGCTGACCGTCGGGGCACGGGAAGTCGTCGGCCTCGTCGGCCGCAACGGTGCCGGCAAGACGACGACGATCGAAAGCATCAACGGCCTCCTCGCGATGCGTTCGGGGCGGATCCGCTTCCGTGGCGAAGACATCACCGGCTTGCCCGCGCACAAGCGCGCCCAGCGCGGTATCGGCTACGCGCCGGAGGGAGCGCACATCTTTCCGGACCTCAGCGTTGCCGAAAATCTGGCGATCAGCCGCTGGCTTTCCGAGAAGGCGGTACGCCGGCGCGGCGGCGAGGGCGAAGTCGGGGAGGAGCGTGTCTTTGCCGTGTTTCCGGAGATCCGCGCGTTTCTGCCGCGACGCGGCCTCAACCTCTCCGGCGGTCAGAAGAAGATGGTGGCGATCGCCCGCGCGATGGCACTCTCGCCGTCTTTGCTGCTGCTCGACGAAGCCTTCGAAGGGCTGGCGCCGGCGGTGGTCAAGCGGTTCCGCGACGCCGTTGTGATGATCAAAGCAATGGGCATATCGATCCTGCTCGCCGAATCCAACCTGGCGAATGCGGCCGGGGTCGCTGACCGGCTGTACGCGATCGACCGCGGCGAGATCATCTTCGAGGGCTCGCCAAAGGACGCCATGGCCGATGAAACCGTGATGCGGACGCTGCGCGGATGAGATGGAAGGGCGCCCTTGCGGTCCTGCTCGCCGCGATGCTCGCGGCAGCGCCGCCGAAGGCGGCACGGTCGACGCAGAGGTGCTCGTCAACGGCAACGCGATGAACGTCAAGATCGTGCGCATCCCGTACACGGTCCACGGCTCGCTATAGCGACTACGCTCATCTGATCAGGTCGGAGCGATGGGCTCGCTACCCGACCACCGCGCTTCCCGAGTTTTTCCAGGCGTCGACCCGGCCCTGGTACCGTTATGCGTTATGCCTCCGGCATTCCTGCCTTGCTCAGCCCGGCGTACAGCGTGGGCGCGCCGCAGGCGATGAACTCCGGGTGCTGATATTGCGCCTGGGAATGATAGATGGCGAGCGTCGCGTATTCCGCGCGTGCCGCGGGAGCGATGAGCGCGCGCGCTGCATCGAGTTCCTGTCGGGCTTCGTCCAATTCCCCCGCCTGCCCGAACGCGGCAGCAAGCCGGAGCCGTACCCAGGGGAGTGTCCGGTTCCTCGCGCGGGCCTTTAGCCCAACTTCCGGATTTCTCGTGAGAAAGTTGGTTTGTATCAAGGGGATGGGCATTTTTATAGTCACTATGCCGGGGCGGTGGTCCACGAGTGCTGGGGCTTGATGATCTGCGGGGAGATGGCGAGGCGGTGGTAGAGATCCTGGACGTTTGGTGCGGCGGTGGCGGCCTTGCGGATGCGCAGGCATGAGCCGTCGGCGATCGGCAGGACGATGGTGCAGACCTGATGGGTCTTGAGAGCGTCGCGCACGGTGGCCCAGGAGGTATGGATTGCTTGGTCGCGCAGGGTTTTCTCGATGGCGATCAGCAGGTGATAGGCGAGCACGCAGAGGAAAATGTGGGCTTCGGTGCGGCGTTCGATGTGGTGGAAGATCGGCCGCTCGGCGAGCGGCGATGTCATGTCACGGAAGGCGGTTTCGGCGCGGGTGAGCAGGACGTAGATACGCCAGAGCTCGTCGCCGGAGAGGTCCTGGCGATCGGTCTTGATAAGATAGCAGCCGTCGAGCTGCTCGGCCCTGGCATGTTTGGCCGCATCGAACGCGCAGACGATCGTTGCGGTCTGCGGGTCATGGGCGATCTGGAAGTAGCGAGCGACGCGCGGATAGCGCTCCTGCAGCCGTCCGATCGTCTGGTTGATGGTGGCCGCCTTGACGAGCTTGCCGTCAGCGACGCGGCGCATCAGCCTGGCGATGTCGGCGCGCAGGTGGCCTTCCTGCTTGCTGCGAATGGCGCGATCCTTGGCGATGCGTTGCTGGCTGCGGCACAGCACGTAGGTGTGGCCCCCTTGCGTGCAGGTCTTGACCTCGATGGCGGTCTTCTTCTGGGCCGCGTTGAGCAGCGAAGGTTGGCGCAGCACCGGGGTGAAGCCTTCGGTGCCCTCGAAGTCGCCAAGCCAGCGATCGCGCTCGGGCTGGCGGCTGGCGACGACATAGTTGAGCTTGCGCTGCTTGATCTCGGCGATGTTGTCGTCGCACGCCATGCCGCGGTCGACCACCGCGGTCGCCCCCTCCTGGAGGCCGGTGCGCTCGGTCAGGCGATCGAGCATGGTGGCCAGCGTCGTGCGATCCTGCGTATTGCCGGCAAACACCTCATGGGTGATCGGAAAGCCCTCGCGGTCCACCACCAGCCCCACCACGAACTGTTTGCAATCCGATCGATGGTCGCGCGAAGAGCCGCGTTTGGCCTTGACGTTGCGAACGCACTGCCCCTCGAAATAGGTCGCGGTGAGATCGTACAGATAGACCGTCGCATCGAGATTGAACAAACTGCGCTCGCGCGCCACCAGCGCCGCCTCGATAGCGGCGCGGTGCGGATGCAGCTTGTCGAGCACCAGATAGAGCGGGTCTTCTTCGAGGGCGTCGAAGTCGATGCCGAGGATGTCGGCCAGCGCCGTGCGCCGCACCCAATCCGGCATCGCGTGCTCGGAGCAAGGCGCGATCAACCGATTGAGCGTCATCGCACAGGCGAGTTTGCGCACCGTAGCCGACAGCTTGCAGTCGCCGAGGATCTCGTCGAGCCCCAGACGATGCCAGAACTGATGACCGACATGGACCGGGCCGGCTTCCCGGTGGCGCTCGGTCGCAACCCGCGTCGGATCAACCTTGATCAACCCGCCGCCCGGTCCCGGCGAGCGCGCCGGCTGCCGATCAGCAGGGACCTCGTGATGTCGATGACCGCAGGCACGCCGCGCCCGCACCCGACCAACGATGTCGACGACCTCGCCGTCGTCCGCATCGAGCAGTTCGCCCTGGCCGATCAACGCGTCTTCGATCTTGCACGCGAGCTTCAGCCACTCCTCCCGCGGGCGCGGGCGCAGATCGCCGAGCGAGCACACCGTCCTCTGGCGGGGTCCTTTCGGCGTATGAACCGCTTCCACCAACAGGTAGTTGATGTACGTCTTGCCCTTGTAGGACCGCCGCGACTCGCGAATGTACATAGGTCACTATGCATCTGAGACAAGCCAAATTTCGAGAGGAAATCTACATCATTTTAGTCACTACTTTGCGGATCGCCAGCCCACTTGCCAGCTCGCCCCAACAATTTCAAACGCTTCCGGCGGCCCACAGCCGTGCCGCCATCAAAAATCGTCCTCGAAAAATGGAAGTTGGGCTAACGGACAACCACCCCACCGGCCTTTTTCCAGGCATCGAGCCCGCCCTGGATGTGTCTCGCGCCGGCAAGCCCTGCTTCGTGCGCCGCCGCGACCGCCATCGCCGAACGTTCCCCATAGGCGCAATAGAAGACAATCGCCTTCCCCGTTGCTGCGGCCAGCTCGTGCAGCACGCCGCCGTCACGGACATTCTCGGCAAGAGCGGGATAGGGAACCGAAAGTGAGCCCGGGATGCTGCCGTGCTTGTCGCGTTCCTCCCGTTCCCGGAGATCGACGATCGCCACCTCCGGCCGGCCGACCAGCGCCATCGCCTCGGTTGCCGTCAATACGAAGCCCTGCCGCGCCAGTTCGTCCTGCACCAGCCCGATCCGCATGTTGGCCGGAACCGCCACGTCCATCATCTTCGGATTGGGCAGATGAAGGCTGCCCATCAGTGCCGCATACTCGTCAGCCGATTTCACCTGCAGCCGGGGGTTGTAGCGTTTTTCTTCCCCGATCGTGCTCACCGTATCGCCCTTGTAGTCGTGCGCCGGATAGACAAGCGTCTCGTCCGGAAGCTTCAGCAGGCGGCCGAAGATCGATTCGTACTGGGTGCGCGCGTCGCCGTTCTGGAAATCCGTCCGCCCGGTACCGCGGATCAGGAGCGTATCACCGGTGAAGACGCGGTCCTGCATCAGGAAGCTGTACGAATCATCGGTATGTCCGGGCGTGTACATCACGTCGAGCGAGACGCCCTCGATACGGAGCTTCTCTCCATCGGAAAGACGCATCGACACGACATCGACCTTGCTCATCTCGCCCATGACGGTGATGCAGTGCGTGCGGTCGCGCAGCGCACCGAGGCCGGTGACGTGATCCGCATGCAGGTGGGTATCGACCGCCTTCACCAGCCTGAGGTCGAGTTCGCCGATCAGTTGCAGATAGCGGCCGACCTTTTCCAGCACGGGATCGATGATCAGCGCCTCGCCGCCGCGACGGCTGGCGAGGAGGTAGCTGTAAGTGCCCGAGGTGGCGTCGAAGAGCTGGCGGAAGATCATGCCGTTGCCTCCACTTTCTTGCTGGCGCTCCGGGCCGGCGCCGCTCCTTCGCCGAGATCCCACAACAGGCCCGCGATGGCGGCGATCCCCTCGCGCGCGGCGGAGGCGAGCAAATGCTCGTTCGGTCCATGCTGGCCGCAGCCATTGTAACTATGCGGGACCCAGACCAAAGCCACATCGAGGAGATCCGCGAACACGTCGCCGGGGAGGCCGCCGCCCGCGTTCGGGATCACCTGGACCGGCCGGCCGAGTGTGCGTTCCATGCTGGCGGCGGTGAAACGTACCCAGGGACCGGCCGGATCCGTGCGGCTTGCCGGCATGCGGATGCGGGCATTCTCGATCGCGACCTCGGGGAATCCCGCACGATCGAGATGGCGGCGGAGGGAGGAGGCAAACGTCTCGGGATCGGTATCGACCGTGTAGCGGATCTGGCAATGCGCACGCGCATCCGCTGCCACCGCGTTGACCGGATTCTCCGGCCGGCCCGAGGTCATCGCCAGAACGATGAAGCTGTTCCAGCCATAGATCTTCTCGGCCGTCGAGAGGCCGGGTTCACCCCAATCGGGGTCGATCGCGGCAGTCTCGCCATCGCCGCCGACCGGGCAACCGGCGAGCACCCCGGCGACGCTTTCCGGCACGCCGTTCGCGGGCAGCCACTCCCTGACCAGAATCCGGCCCTTGCGATCGCTGATGGCGGCGAGGGCATGGGCGAGCACGATTGCTGGATCCTTGATCAAGCCGCCCCAATGGCCGGAATGCACCCCGCCGGGCCGCAATCGCACGGCAAGGTCGAAATGAAATGTGCCCCGCGTGCCGGTGGCGATGGTCGGCGTCCCCGGCGTCACGCGCGGCCCGTCGCTGCCGATCAACACGTCGGCACCGAGCCGACCGGCGTGTGCACCGACGAAGGAGCGCAGGCCAACCGAGCCTCGCTCTTCGGCCGTCTCCAGTACCAGCTTGAGATTGCACCCGAGCCGTGCGCCCCGCTCGGCGAGCACCGCTTCGAGAGCGGCGAGATTGAGTGCGTGCTGGCCCTTGTTGTCGGCACTACCGCGGCCGTACCAGCGATCGCCCTCGATCGCGAGGCGCCACGGCGAGAGCCCTGCCCGCCACTCTCCGTCGAGCCCACGCACCGTGTCCGCATGGCCGTAGGTGAGCACGGTCGGCAGAGCGGGATTTTCGATCCGTTCGGCGAGCAGGATGGGGCCGAAGCCAGGCTCGGGGTTCGGGTGGATTTCGACGGCGAATCCAAGCCGCAGCAGCCAGGGACGGATGGCGCGCTCAAGATAACGGGCGAGGTCCGGTTGATGCGATGGATCCTGCGAAGTGCTCGGGATCGCGATGAGGTTGCCGAGGAGGTCGCGGAACCCGCCGCGATCGAAGAACATCCGGGCGCGATCGATGGCGCCTTCCCTGGTCCCCATTCCGCAGGTTCCTCTTCGTGTGCCGACTCTCACGCCTGGTATCCGTTGATGCGCCGTAGCGGTCGGCACATTATTTCTAGTGGCCTGCTGATCCCCTTTTCGTTTGCTGCCAACGGCCGCAAACGCCGGGGGCAGGACACTACGTATCCAAATCCGCGAAGCGCCGAGCTTGGCGCACCAGATCGCGCAGCAAGGGCGCCGGCTCCCAGCCCGGGCCGTCGCGCGCCGCAATCGCTTCGACCCGGCGCAGGATTTCCGGAAGCCCGATCGCGTCGGCCTCGAACAGCGGCCCGCCCCGCCAGGCCGGATAGCCGAATCCATGCACCAGGACGACATCGATATCCGAGGGCCGGGCTGCAATTCCTTCGGCCAGGATCCGCGCCGCCTCGTTCACCATCGCCGCATGCGCCCGCTCCTGGATCGCCGGGGCAGGAACGCTGCGGCGGTGGACGCCGCGCATCGCCGAGGCGCGCGTGACCAGCCCGGTCACTTCCGGATCCGGGAGCCGCTTGCCGTCACGGTAGAGATACCACCCGGCACCCGTCTTCTGGCCGAACCGACCGTGTTCGCAGAGCCAATCCGCGACCGGCACCTGCCGTTGCCGAAGCGGGTGCCCGGTGCGACGGCGGAGCGAGTTCCAAGCGGTATCGAGGCCGACGAGGTCGGTCAGGGCGAACGGCCCCAACGGAAATCCCCAAAGTTCGTGTGCGGCGTCCACCTCTTCCGGCAACGCACCTTCCTCGAGCGCGTATTCGCATTGCAGGCGCCAATGCAGCAGGATGCGGTTGCCGATGAAACCCTCGGCCATACGCGCCACGACCGCGAGCTTGCGCAGGCGGCGGGCCAAGGCGAGGCCGGTCGCCAGCACCGTTGGCGCGGTGCGCGCGGCCCGCACCACCTCGACCAGCCGTACGACATGCGCGGGGCTGAAAAAATGCAGGCCGAGTACGCGATCCGGGGCATCCACGACGTCGGCCAGGGTTTCGATATCGAGCCCGGCAGTATTGCTGGCCAGCACCGCGTCGCGCCGCACGAGGGAAGAGAGCGTGCGGAACACGGCGCGCTTGATCGCGGCGTCCTCCGGCACCGCCTCGATGACCAGATCCGCGTGCGCCAGGGTGGCGAGATCGAGCGCGCTCGCGAGGCGGTTCTCCCGCTCGCTGCGGGCCTCGGTCGACAGCCGTCCCGCCTGTACCTGGCGGTCCAGGATAGCTCCGATGCGCTGCTCGGCGGCACTGCGAGCGGCAGAATCGGCCTCGACCAGGATGGTTTCGAGCCCGGCATCGGCCAGTGCCACGGCAATCCCCGCACCCATGTTGCCGCCGCCGATCACACCGATGCGCGCCAGCGGCCGGGGCTGGATGCCTGCCGGAAGCCGCGCTGCCTGGCGCTCGGCATGGAAGAGATAGCGGAGCGCGCGCGACTGCATGGACTGCTTGAGCGCACGCGCCAGGGTCTGCTCGCGGGCCGCGCCGTCGCTGAACGGCAAGGAACAGGCGAGGGCCACGGCCTCGGCGGCACGCAGCGGTGCAATGTGGCCACGGGCGCGGCGCGTCACGGCGGCAACGGCGGCGTCGAACCGTGCCCGGTCGCAGGGTGGCACCGGCCGATCGGCAACGCGTGGCAACGCACCACGCGCTGCAAGCTGGCGCGCGAGCGTGACCGCCGCGGTGCGGACATCGGTTGCGACCTCATCGACCAGCCCGAGCCTGAGGGCCTCCGCCGCCGGCACATGGCGGCCGCTTGCGATCAGCTCGAGCGCGCCAACGACCCCGATCAGCCGTGGCAGACGCTGTGTTCCGCCGGCACCCGGTATGAGGCCCAGCAAAACTTCGGGCAGGCCGACCGCTCCGTCGGGCGCGATCACCCGACCATGGCAGGCCAGTGCCACCTCGAACCCGCCGGCGAGCGCTGCGCCATGCAATGCCGCCACGACGGGTTTGCGCAGGTTGTCCAGCGCCTCCGTTACCTGCGCCAGGGTCGGCCCTGCCGGCGGGGCGTCAAACTCGCTGATCTCGGTCCCGCACATGAACGTGCGTCCCTCACAAGCGAGCACGCCGCAGGCAAGATGCGGATCCGAAGCAATCTCCTCGAAGGCCGCCAGCAAGCCCTGCCGCAGCGGCCGAGAGATCGCGTTCACGGGCGGGCGATCGACAATGATCAGCCCGACGTCGCCTTCCCGCTCGAGGTGGACGGGTCTCGCCGACATCGTTCCCCCCAGGCTTCGGAGGTCACATTAGACCCGTGTCGGGCTGACTGTGCAGCCCGACACCGGTCTCGCAGTTTATGCGAGCCCGCGATTCACGCCCTCCGACGATTCCGCCTCGAGCGATCGCGGGCTTGCACCAGCGGACGCAGCCTGGACGCTTTGGCGGCTGCGTTCCTCTCTTTCGCTGCCTCTGTTCAGGCGTGGCCGGCGGCACCGGAGAGCGAGCCTGGGTCGATCCCCAGTTTCCGCAGTGCCCGCCTCCATTTGGTGTCGTGATCCGCATCGAACACCAGCGTCTCGTCTGCCGGCGCGGAGAGCCAGGCATTGTGGGTGATCTCGACATCAAGCTGGCCCGGGCCCCAGCCGGCATAGCCGAGCGCGAGCAGGCCGACGCGCGGACCTCCGCCGCCGGCAATTGCCTTCAAGATATCGAGGCTTGCGGTGAGCGCCAGCGAGTCATCGACGCGAAGACTGCCTTCGCCCGTCCAGTCCGCGGTGTGCAGGACAAACCCCCGCGCATTTTCCACCGGCCCTCCGGCACAGAGGCGTATGCGCCGCGCCGGCGGCAACGGTGCGATGTCGAGTTGTTTCAGGAGATCATCGAAGCTCGGCTGAGCGAGCGGGCGGTTCACCACGATCCCCATCGCTCCTTCCGGCGTGTGCGCGCACATGAAGATCACGCTTTGCGTGAATCGCGGATCGGCCATCCCGGGCATGGCGATCAGCAACTGCCCGGTGAGAAACCCTCGGCCTCCGCTGCGATCCGGCGGGAGAGCGTTCATCGCGCCAATTTGGGAGTGTCAATGCCCGCGCGCAAGCGCCTTGACGGCACCGGAGATGACACCCCGGGCGGTCCGGGCTAGTGTCCTGCCCCTTTCGTTTGCTGCCGCCGGCAGCAAACGAAAGGGGCAGGACACTGGGAATGGCCACAAGGAACCAGGGTGGGGATGAGAAGAGAGATGACGATCAAGGTCGGCGATACGATCCCGTCAATGAAGCTCATGATGGCGACTCCCGAGGGGCCGAAGGAGGTTTCGACAGACGAACTCTTCAAGGGCAAGAAGGCCGTGCTGTTCGCCGTTCCCGGGGCCTTCACGCCGACTTGCAGCATGAAGCATCTGCCTGGATTCGTGCAGAACGCGGCGGCCATCAAGGCCAAGGGCGTGGACGAGATCGTCTGCATGGCGGTGAACGATGTCTTCGTGCTCGGCGCCTGGGCCAAGGACCAGCACGTGGACGGCTCGATCGTGATGCTGGCGGACGGCTCGGCTGCCTTCACCAGGGCACTCGGCATGGAGCTCGACCTTGTCGCCCGCGGGCTCGGCGTGCGGAGCCAGCGCTTCGCGCTGATTGCCGAGAACGGCAAGGTGACCCACCTGGCGGTGGAACCGCCGGGCGGCTTCGAGCTGAGCCGTGCGGAAGCAATTCTCGAAAAGCTCTGACGGAGCGGCTGGCCGGCCTTCTTCACGCGGCGGAGGCGAACAGTGCCGGGCTTTGCGCGGCCTTCGCCGCCTCCTGGCGGAACGCCTCGTTCATGTAATCGGCGAGTGCGTCAGCCGCCGGAGCGGCCGCCTGCCGCGCCTTGAGCAGCAGGATGGAGAACTCCGCCAGAGGCGGCAGTGCCTCCCCTGGCCTGAGCGCCACCACCCCTTCGGGGAGCCAGGACGGAACGGAAACTGTCACTGCAAGCCCGGCCAGGACGGGCGTCAGGGAGCCGGCCTGGCTACCGGACATGTAGGCGATGCGGTAGCGCCGGCCGGCGCCCTCGAGCGCCCGGATTGCCGCCCAGCCCCAGGAGCAGCGCTGGCCCGCGATGGCCAGCGGCAGCGGGTCGCGCCGATGGGTCTGGTGCCGCTCGGAGGTGATCCAGAGCAGCGGCCCGCGCCACAACGGAACTGCCGCCCAGCCGGGCGGCTCTGCCCCCTCTGAAATCAGCGTCAGGTCGAGTTTGCCGGCCTCGAGGCGCTCCACCAGCGTCTCGGGCCGGGCTGAGATCACCTCGACCTGAACGGCGGGGTGGGTGTCGGCAAAGCGCGCCAGCACCGGCGGCAGATAGTGCCAGGCATAATCGTCCGGCGTTCCGAGCCGGACCGAACCCGCGAGAGGAGGAGCGTGGAAGGTGCCCCAGATCGCGTCATTGACCGAGACCATCTCGGTTGCCCGGCCCAGGAGGAGCCTGCCGTGCGCGGTAAGGTCCACCGATCCGCCCCGGCTGCGCAGGAGAAGCTGCTGCCCGAGCAGGGCTTCCAGCCGCTGCACCTGCATGGAAATGGCGGACTGGGTTCGCCCGAGCCGTTCGGCTGCCCGGGTGAAGCTGCCTTCTTCGACGATGTGGAGGAAGGCACGCAGAAGGTCAGGATCGATAGCAGAGAATCGATTCACTATATCATTATACGTGATTTTTGGACCAATGCAATTTGTTTCTCTTATTCTGAGCCAGCTTCCATCCGCGCGGCCTTTATCGCCTTACGGGGCGTTCCAACGATGAACGCCATCTTGCGATTCACTTTCCGTATCGCTTGCGCGAGGCTCAGTAATTGCTGAGCCGGAATTCGATCCGGCGGTTCTTCGCATAGGCGTCCGGCGTATCGGCGAGGTCGAGCGGGTGCGTGGCGCCGAAGCCGACGGCGACCAGCCGGTCTGGAGGAATGCCCTGCCTGATCAGGAGCTGGACCACATTGATCGCCCGCTGTGACGAGAGTTCCCAGTTCGACGGAAATTGCGCGGTATCGATCGGAGTGGCGTCGGTATAGCCCTGCACTTCCAGGATCCAGTGCAATCCAGGGGGGATTTTCTTGGCGATATCCTGGAGTGTGAGGGCGACCTCGATGATCCTGAGCTTGCCTTCGGGGGTCAGGTCGGCGCTGCCGATCGGGAACAGGACCTCGTTCTGCAGCACGAAGCGATCACCGACCACGCGAATTCCGGATTGGTTGGCAAGCGCCTCGCGCAGCTTGCCGAAGAATTCGCTCCGATAGAGCTCGAGCTGCTGCACGCGTGCGGCCAGGGCTGCATTCAGCTTGCGGCCGAGATCCGCGATCTGTACTCCCTTCGCCTTGTCTTCCTTCTCGGAAACATCGAGTGCGGCGGTAAGGGTTGCGAGCTGCGCGCGCAGCGCTGCGACCTGCTCGTTCAAAAGGGCGATCTTTGCGACGGCGCTGCCGGCGAGATCTTTCTGCTTGGCGAGCAGGGCCGCCACGGCGGCGCGCCGCTCGGCCTCGGTGGTCGCCCTGACCGCTGCTGCCTCGGCTTTTTTCTCCAGTGAGTCGCGAAGTGCCTGGAGTGCCTGCACCTGCTCGGAAAGCTCGGCGAGGTCCGACAGCCGGGCGGCCACGGTCGCCTGGTTGACCTTCACCTCCCGGTCGAGTGCGGCCATTTCGGCGCGCATGTCGGCCAGGCGCTTCTCGGCCGCTGCGAGTTCCTCTGCCGTCGTGGCAAGCTTGGCGCTGGTCGCCTTGCTGGCCTGTTCGGCCGTATCGGCGCGGCCGCCTGCGGCAGCCAGTTCGGCTTGCAGATCCGCCAGCCGGGCACTGCCGGACTTCAACCTGAGCTCGGCATCGGCAAGCTCGACGGCGAGCCTGGCTTTCTCCCCGAGAGCCGCGTCGCGGGCGGCGATCGCCTTCGCTTCCACGGCCTGAAGTGCCGCTAGTTGCTCGGCGAGCGAGGCCCGCGCGGCGTGCTCGCCCTGCAACTGACTCGTCAACTGCGAGACCGAAAGCTGCAGTGCCGCCGTGTGGCTCTTCTCGAGTGCCAGCATGTCGGAGAGTCCTGCGACCTCCTGATTCAACTGCTGGAGTGCCTTGTTCCGTCCGGAGAGCGCGATCGAGAGGAAGATCTGCGCCAGCACGAATACCAGCAGCACGAAGATGACGACCATGAGGAGCGTGGAAAGTGCGTCCACGTACCCGGGCCATGGATTGAGTGCCAGTCCTGCGCGGCGGCGTGCAGCCATCTCCTGCTACCTCTGCTGTTCCTCGGCCAACGCCGCCACCGTGCGGGTGAGAAGCCGGAGATCGTTGCGCAATTCGGCGGTGCTCTGGACGCGGCCCTGCTCGGTTTCGGCAAGCAGGCGCTGCAGGGTGATGTCAATGCTGCGCAGATGCGCACGGGTTGCCTCGTCGAGCCCGCTATCAGCGCGTGCTTCCGAAAAGCGGTTGAGCGCGGGGCCGAGGGCGGCGTGGGCTTCTGCAATGCGCAGCATAAGCTGCTGGTTGGTGCGCATCGTGTCGGAAAGCGCCGCCAGCTTGTCCGCCAGTGCCGCCAGCGCGTGATTGACCTGGGTTCGTCCGTCCTCGCCGCGCAGCAGGATGCTTTGCAACCCCTCCATATTCTCGGCGGTCTGCTCGAGCAGCGCCTGCACATAGACCGGGACCGATGCTTCTCCCTCACCGCCGAGCACGCCGCTCGAAAGCCGCGTGAGGCCGGCCAGCCATTCCTCGAGTTCGTTGAAGAAGCGGTTCTGCGCCTGGCCGGCCGTCAAATCGAGGAAGCCGAGCACGAGCGCTCCGGCCAGTCCGAACATCGAAGAGGAGAACGCCGTGCCCATGCCGTGCAACGGTTCGACGAGGCCCGCCTTGAGCTGGCCGAACATCGCGCTCACGTCGCCGCTGCCGACCGAGAGGCCGCTGATCACATCGCTCACGGCACCGACGGTACGCAGCAATCCCCAGAATGTTCCGAGCAGGCCAAGGAAGATCATCAGGCCCGTCATGTAGCGCGAAAGTTCGCGGCTCTCGTCCAACCGGCTCGAAATTCCGTCGAGCAGACCGCGCATGGAGGAAGAGGAGAGGGTAAAGCGGTCGGTGCCGTCGGCATTCTTGTTGGCGCGCGTGGCCAGCATGCTGGCCATCGAGGCGAGGAGCCGGGGCGCCGGCAGGGTCGCGAGCCGCTGCCGGGCGCGCTGGAAGGTCTCGACCCAGGTCACCTCGGGCGCCAGCCTTATCACCTGGCGCAGGTTCCAGAGGATGCCGATGATCGCCACCAGGAAGATCAGGCTGTTCAGGATCGGATTGTAATTGAACTCCGCACTGAGCCTGGGCGCGAGCAGCGCCACGACGACCCCGATCAGGGCGAGGAATATGACCATGCGCACGAGGTAGGCGGTGGGCCGGGTCATGGGGTTCCTTTCGCAGCGGTCCGGGCGGGCGTGACGGTCACGTCGACCCGGTTGGCAGGCGCTGTGTCGGCCGGTTCGGCGAGCAGGGCGCGCACATAGATGCGCTCCGAGGGGATGCCCGCCTCGCGCAGCACGGCGCGTGCAGCCAAAGCACGCGCGAGCGAGAGCCTGCGTGACGTCGATGGATCCGAGGGATCACCGGGGGCATAGGCACTCACCGATACGGACTGCACGTCCTCTTTCGCCGTCGCCGCCGCCAGATGCTTGAGCGCCGCAAACGTGGCCGGATTGAGGTCCGCATCACCGCCGCCGAAGGTCACGCGAAGCCCGTCCCGGAGCACGGTCGCGGCACCGGGTGCGGTTGCGGCAACTGCCGGGGGAGGAGGCACCGGTTCGGGGTGGGGCGGGCCGACCAGCACCAGCGGTGCAATCACCGGCAGACGCGGCGGCGTCTTGGGTGGCGGCCGGGGTAACGGGCTGATGCTGGTGCCTGCCATGGTGGTCGGGGCGGGGGTGGGCGGGGCCAGCGTCGCAGTCGGCGAGGCGGGCGGTATCGGCGGCAGCGGCAAGGGAAGCGCCGGTGTTGCGGGCTGGGCCGGCCGCGGTGCGGAAGGTGCAGGCGTCGGACTCAATTCCTGGAGCGCGTGCAGATTGATGCTCACCTGTGCGCGCAGGGGAAGCGTGGCGAGGATACCGGCTAGCGGGACGGCCACAGATAGCACAATGCTGCGTCGCATCTCAGGCCGAGCCTAGTGACCTGCCCCCGCCGTTTGCTGCCGCCGGCAGCAAACGAAAGGGGATCAGCAGGCCGCTGAAAATAAAGAGGTGTGTGCCGACCGCTAGAGTGCATCCTACGGCATCAAGCGTTGGAGTCGGCACACGAGTGACCTGCCCCCGCCGTTTGCTGCCGCCGGCAGCAAACGAAAGGGGATCAGCAGGCCACTGAAAATAAAGAGGTGTGTGCCGACCACTAGGGTGCATCCTACGGTATCAAGCGTTGGGGTCGGCACACTAGAGCAGAATGGGCCTGGCGGGAATCGCAGTCTGTGCGCCCCGGTAGAATGGCGGTGCGCGGCCTCGCTCCGCGGGAATCTCGATCGGTCCTCAATCGGCCTCGGTCCCGGTGCGTCGCTCCGCCGTGGCCATGCCGTCCGCGACGGCAGCGCCCAGCCTGGGGTGGAGCGGCGGGTTTGCCGCCACCACGTCTCCGCTCGCGAGCGGGTCCCCGCCAGCCGGATCGGACGCAAATCCGCCCGCCTCGCGGACCAGCAGGATTCCAGCGGCGATGTCCCAGGCATGGATGCCAAGCTCCCAGTAGCCGTCGAATCGGCCGGCCGCCACCCACGCGAGATCGAGTGCCGCGGCGCCGAAGCGGCGGATCCCCGCGACCTGCGGCATCAACACGCCGAGGGTGCGCGCGAAGGCGAGCCTCTGCCCGGCGGTCGCGGCGGCAAAGGGAATCCCGGTCGCGAACACCGCCTCCGCCATTTCGCGCCGCGCTGAAACACGCAGCCGCCGATCGTTCAGGTAAGCCCCGACACCGCGCTCGGCCCAGAACATCTCGTTGGCCGCCGGATTATAGACGAGGCCGGCGGCCAGCTCTGCTCCGCCGCCGGCAAGGCGGCGCTCGAGCGCGATGCTGATCGCCCAGTGGGGCATTCCGTGCAGGAAATTCGTCGTCCCGTCCAGCGGATCGACGATCCAACGCCAGGCCCAGTTGGCAGAGCCCGATGCTCCGGACTCTTCCATCAGGAAGCCATAGCCGGGGCGGGCCTTCTCGAGTTCGCGGCGGAGTGTCGCCTCCGCGCGGAGATCCGCCTGGCTCACGAAGTCCGAAGGCCCTTTGACACTCACCTGGAGCTGTTCGACTTCGTTGAAGTCCCGCAGCAACTGTTTCGCCGCCTTTTGCGCGGCGTTCATCATCACCGTCAGGTGCGGCGAGAGCGGCAGCGCCATGCGCCCGATTTCCGATCAGGCCTTCGCCCGCTCCACGTAGCTCGCGTCGTCGGTGCGGACGACGATCCTTTCGCCCTTCTCGATAAAGGGCGGCACCATGGTGCGGACACCGTTCGAGAGCCTGGCGGGCTTGTAAGAGGATGCCGCTGTCTGGCCCCTGACCACGGGATCTGCCTCGACCACCTCGAGCACCGCGGTTGGTGGCAGATGCACGGCCACCGGCTCGCCCTCGACCAGATCCACGGTCACCGTCATGTTGTCCTGAAGGAAGGAAACGGCGTCACCGAGCAGCGCCGCGGGTACAAAAACCTGCTCGAATGTTTCGTTGTCCAACAGTACGAGGTTCGGTCCGTCGGTATAGGAGTAGGAAAACTCCTTCTCCTCTGTCAGCAGCCGCTCGACCGTGTCGGCGGTGCGCCAGCGCTCGTTCGTCTTGTTGCCCGACCTGAGATCGCGCATTTCCACCTGGATGAATGCACCGCCCTTGCCGGGGGTGATGATCTGCTGCTTCAGCACGGTCCAACGGCGACCCGCATGCTCGATCACCTGGCCGGCGCGAATCTGGTTCGCCTGCTGCTTCATAGGAACAACTCGTCGAAATGGCCGGGGGATACCGGAGCGGGCTTCTAGTGTCCTGCCCCCGACGTTTGCTGCCGCCGGCAACAAACGAAAGGGGATGAGAGGCCACTAAAAATAAAGAGTAGTGTGCCGACCGCTATGGTGCATCCTACGGTATCAAGCGTTGGAGTTAGCACACTAGCCGGTGCCTGCCTCCGGAGCAAGGCTCGAGGCCGGCCTGCCGGATCGCGCGGCGGCGCGTGCGAACCGGTATGCATCCGCTCCAGGACGAACCTCGGCGCCTTCAAAGCGCACGTTCCGTCAGGCATTGTCGATGCCGCTATCCCGAGGCACGGCATGACGCAACCGTCAGAGCTTCCCCCCTGGCACCCCGAGCGGCTGGCGGCGCGCTTGCCCTATCTCCGCCGCCGCGCCCTGCTGACAGAAGCCACGCGAGCCTTTTTCACGGCGCGCGGCTACCGGGAGGTCGAAACCCCGTACGCCGTACCGACCCCGGGGGAGGAAGTCTTTCTTCGCCCGTTCCGCACGGAATCTGTTTCTCCCGCGGGGGAGCGCCGGCCGCTCTTCCTGCATACGAGCCCGGAATTCGCGATGAAGAAGCTGCTGGCCGGCGGTGCCGGCCCGATCTTCCAGCTTGCCCGCGTCTGGCGCAATGGCGAGGAGGGCGATCTTCATGCCGCCGAATTCACCATGCTCGAATGGTACCGCCCCGGCGCCGGCATGGACGATCTGATCGGCGAAACCGAGGCCTATCTGCGCGCCGTCCTGCCGCCGGTCGTTGCCTGGCGCGGGATCGAGACCGATCTCTCGACCTGCGAGCGAATGACCATGGCCGAAGCGTTCCGGCGCTACGTTGGCGCCGATCTGCTCGCCACCGCCGGAGATGGCCCGGCCCTCGCGGCAGCCGCCGGGGCGGAGCTGCGCCCCGGTGAAAGCTGGCCAGATCTGTTTTTTCGCTTGTTGCTGGAGCGGATTGAGCCCCGCATCGGGCGCCGGCACCCGACCTTTCTCACGCATTGGCCGGCGGCCGAGGCGGGACTTGCCCGCCGGGATCCCGCCGATCCGCGCGTCGCCGAGCGCTTCGAGCTCTTCCTCGCGGGGGTCGAACTGGCCAATGCTTTCGTCGAACTGACCGATCCGGTGGAACAGCGGGCCCGCTTCGAGATCGATCGGGCCCGCCGTCACGCCGTGGCCGGCGCGGACTGGCCCCTCGACGAGGGGCTGCTGGCGGCCCTCGCGCTCGGCCTTCCCGCCTGTGCCGGGATCGCGCTGGGCTTCGACCGGCTGGCCATGGTGGCTGCCGGCGCGCCGCGGCTTGCCGATGTTCTGTGGCTGCCACCCTGAAAGGAGGCCCGGGCTACACCATGTCCGACTGCATGCGCTCCCTCGGATTGATCGCCTTGCTCGTCCTTGGCGCTTGCGCCAACCAGGCGCTGGAGGCCCGCCGGGCCCGGCTTGCCTCACTGGTCGGGCAGAGCGAGATCGACCTGGTGCGCCAGATGGGCGTGCCGACTCGCACCCTGACCTTGAATGGCGAGAAGTTCCTTGCCTATGACGATCGGCGAATCGAGTTCGTGCCGGGGTTTTATGGCGGCCCGCTCGGGTGGGGGCCGGGATGGGGGCCCTGGGGCTGGGGCCCAAGCCCGCCGATGGCGATCGAGCGCGGATGCGAAACCACCTTCGAGATCAGCGGCGGGAAAGTCACCTCCTTCAGCTTACGCGGTCCGGAGTGCTGAGAACCGCATCCGGCCGGCCGCACCAGACGTAAGCAGGCTTGGACGGTGCCGTGGGGTGCCGCCGGAGTCTATGCAAGAGCGATGGGGGAGAATGTCCATGGAGGATGCTACCGCCGTGTTGCGGCCGGCTTCACGCGTAACGACCTGGCTTGCCCTGTTGTTGTTCGCGGTCATCGCGGTGGGTGGTCTCTATCACGTCAAGTGGGCGCCGTACTACACGAAGAGCTTCGCCGCCGCCGCCCATCATTCGATTGGCGCGTCGATCCTGACCGGTGCTGAGGCCGGGCCGGCCAGCGTCGGATGGCGGGCGGGACTTGCCTATTCCGCACAGTATCTGAAGGCGATCTGGCAGGCGCTGGTGCTCGGCCTCGCCCTTGGTGCGGGAGCCCAGGCCCTGCTGCCGCGGAGCGGGCTGGTGCGTTTCTTCGCTGGCCGCGCTGCCTCGGTTCGCGCGGCAGGTCTCGCGGTGCCGTCGATGATGTGTACCTGTTGCGCCGCGCCCGTCGCCGTCGGCCTCCTGGAAAGCGAGAGCAGTGCCGCCGCCACTCTCGTCTACTGGCTTGCCAACCCCGTTCTCAATCCGGCGACCCTGATCTTCATCGGCTTCGTGCTCGGCTGGCAGTGGACGGCATTCAGGCTCGTGATCGGCATTCCGTTGGTGTTCGTGCTTGGCCATGCGGCAGCCTCGAGGCTGCCGCGCGGGGCCGGGCTCGCACTGCCGCCGCCACCGGCTGCGCCGAGCCGCACCTTTCTCCTCGAATGGGCCCTGAGCTTCGGCCGCCTTGCGGTTCGCCTCGTCCCCGAGTACGTCGTCATCGTCTTTGCGCTCGGCGCGCTTCGCGCCTGGCTCTTTCCGGTGATGACGCCGGCCATCGGCCACGCGCCGTGGATTGCCCCGGTGCTCGCCGCGGTGGGAACCCTGTTCGTCATCCCGACCGCTGGCGAAGTGCCGATCATCCAGGTGCTGCAGCATTTCGGGCTCGGTGCGGCGGGCGCCGCGGCACTGCTGATCACGCTTCCTGCGGTCAGCCTGCCCTCTCTTGCGATGCTCGGCCGGGTGCTGCCATTGCGCATGCTGGCCGTGCTCGGCATTGGAACCTTCCTGTTCGGGCTCATCGCCGCCGGACTGGCTGCCGCACTCGGGCTGTGATTGCGCCAGCCGCCGGGATTCCTCCAGAGAGAGGTCTTTGGCCTGGGGCGGCGATTGAATTGCCTGCTGGCAGGGGACATATCGCGCCCCGCCGGACGCTTTTGCGCACCGGCCGAGATCGCGGCCAGGTCATTTCCTTCCGCGCGCCCTTGGGCTTCAGGACAACGGGCCGTCCATTGGCGCGCGGCAGGACCGGAGACGGAGAGAGACGAATGCCAGCAGAGACGGCGGAACCCATCGAGCGCCCGGAGCGGCACGAATTCGCAGCCGAGGTCGGGCGGCTCCTCGATCTCGTCGTTCATTCGCTTTATTCGGAGCGGGAAATATTCCTGCGCGAGCTGGTTGCCAATGCCGCCGATGCGATCGACCGGCGGCGCTTCCTTGCCCTGACCGACCCCGCGATGGCGCTGCCGGAGGGGGGGCCAGGAGGAGCAAAGGTGCAGATCATCCCCGACAAGGCCGGGCGCATGCTGACGATCGCCGATGACGGCATCGGCATGAGTCATGACGAGCTGGCAAGCCAGCTCGGGACGATCGCCCGCTCCGGAACCCGCGCGTTCGGCGATGAGCTGGCAGCGGCGAAGCCCGAAGACCGGCCGAGCCTGATCGGGCAGTTCGGCGTGGGTTTCTACTCCTCCTTCATGGTCGCCGAGCGCGTCGAGGTGCTTTCGCGGCGCCCGGACAGCACCGAAGCGTGGCTCTGGGTGTCGGACGGGCAGGGCTTTACCCTTTCCCCCGCGGCCAGGGAGTCCGCCGGCACGTCGGTGATGCTGTTCCTGAAGCCGGACTGCGCGGAATTTCTCGATCCCGCCAACCTCGAAACGATCGTGCGCCGCTGGGCAGATCATATCAGCGTGCCGATCACGATCCGTCGCGACGGGAAGGATCTGGCGGCGAATGAAGGTGTTGCGCTCTGGCGGAAGCCAAGGAGCGAGATCTCCGAGCAGTCCTACAGCGCATTCTACCGGCATCTCGGCCATCTGTTCGATACTCCCGCGGCCACGATTCACTGGCACGCCGAGGGTACGCTCGAATTCGCCGCATTGCTCTTCATTCCCGCCACCCCTCCGCTCGACCTCTTCGAGCAGGATCGGCGCGCCCATGTGCGGCTGCACGTGAAGCGGATGTTCATTACCGACCAGGCCGACCTCATTCCTCCGTGGCTCCGTTTCGTCCAGGGGGTCGTCGATACGGAGGACCTTCCACTCAACGTCTCGCGGGAAATGCTGCAGTCGACGCCGGTGCTTCCGCGCATTCGCAAGGCACTGGTCAACCGCGTTCTGACCGAGCTCAGGGCACGCGCGCAGCAGGCAGAGGAATATGCAAAAATCTGGGAGAGTTTCGGCGCCGTACTGAAGGAGGGTGTCTGGGAGGAGAACGAGCACCACAAGGAACTTTCCGAGTTGTTCCGCTTCCGGTCTTCCAGCACTCCGGGCCTGACCTCCTTGGCCGACTATGTGGCGCGCAAGAAACCGGGTCAGGCAGCCATCTACATCCTGTGCGGGGACAATCCCGAACAACTCGCCCATTCGCCGCAGCTCGAGGGATTCCGCGCCCGCGGGCTCGAGGTACTGCTGCTCTCCGACCCGATCGACGCCTTCTGGCCGGACCGGCTCGGCGAGTTTGGGGGCCTGCCGATCCGGAGCGTCATAGAGGCTTCGGCTGATCTCGAAAAATTCCCGTTCGCTGCCGGCGAGGCGGCGACGGAACCCGGTGCCGGGGAGCTTTCGGCGGGGGAGGCGGACAAGCTGGCGGCGCGGCTGAAAGCCGCTCTCGGGGAGAAGGTGAGCGCCGTGCGTCCGACCGGGCGCCTGGTTGAAAGCGCAGTCGCACTCAGCGCCGCCGACAAGGGCCCGAATCTGCACCTGCAGCGCCTGCTCCGCCGGTCGGGCAGAGAAGTCCCCGCGGCTCCCCCGATCCTCGAGATCAATCCGCGGCATCCGCTGATGCGGGCGCTGACGACGATTTTGCGTCCGCTTGACGATGAAGCCGAACTGCTGTTCGACCTTGCACGCGTGCAGGAAGGTGATCCTCCCATCAATCCGGCCCGCTTCGCCGGAGGAGTCGCCGCCGCGCTCGCGCTTTCCCTAGCTCAGCCTGCCAGAGCTCAGCCTGCCAGAGCTCAGCCTGCCAGTGGTTCCGGGGGTGACACGGCACCATGAAGAACGACGTTGCGGATGGCGACTGTCTGCTCGATTCGAGCGCGACGGAGGCAGTCGGGGCACTGCCGCTTTATCCGCTTCGACCCGCTCAGGTTGAACACTTTCGCCCCGGCTCGCCCGAGGCGGGTTTCCTGGCACGGATGGGCTTCTCGGCAGGGGCCGGCCAGCTCGTGATCGGACCCGACCCCGAAACGGGACTTTTCGCCGCCCTTGGTCTCGGCGCCGACTCGTCTCCGTTCGCCTACGGTGGACTGGCGAGAGGACTTCCCGAGGGGACGGTGTGGCGCTTCGCGGGACCGCCACCCGACCCGGCGGCGGCGATTTTCGGATTCGCGGCGGGCGCATATCATTACGGAAAATTCATGAAAGAGACGCGTCGGCCGGTCCGTCTCGTCTTGCCAACTCCGGTGCCGCCATTCGTCCTGGCGCAGATTGCCGCCACCTGGATGGTGCGGGATCTGATCAATGCTCCCGCCAACCTGCTTGGACCGGCGGAGCTCGCGGAGGCGGTTTCCGGGATCGGGAACCGGTTCGGTGCGACCGTGAGTTGTGTGCGGGGGCCTGAACTTTCCGAGCGCTACCCTGCGATCGCCGCGGTCGGGGCCGGCTCTGCCCGGGCGCCCCAAGCCGTGCATCTTGCCTGGCGCGGCAGCGGAGCGGCAGAAAAGGCGCCACTGGTCGCAGTTTGCGGCAAGGGCGTGTGTTTCGATTCGGGCGGTCTCGACGTGAAACCGTCGGCTTCGATGCTGAAGATGAAGAAGGACATGGGCGGCGCTGCGGTCGCGCTCGGCCTGGCCCGCCTGATCATGCAAGCCGATCTGCCGATTCGTCTTTCGCTTCGCATCGGCGCCGTCGAGAACAGCATTTCCGGGAGCGCGATGCGACCGCTCGATGTCATCCGTACCCGGCACGGGCTGGCGGTCGAGGTCGGCAACACCGACGCCGAGGGGCGTCTCGTGCTGGCTGACCTGCTGGCGGAAGCGGCGGCAGAAAATCCAGCTCTGCTGCTGGATTTTGCAACCCTTACCGGAGCGGCAAGAAGCGCGCTCGGCCCCGACCTGCCAGCTCTCTTCTGCACTGACGATGCCTGGGCCGGGCGTCTCCTGGAGGCCGGGGGCGAGGTGCACGATCCGTTGTGGCGCCTGCCGCTCTGGGACGGATACGCGAACTGGCTGGCGAGTCCGATCGCCGATCTCAACACGGTTTCCTCGAAGCCGCATGCCGGTGCCATCGTGGCCGCCCTCTTCCTCCGCCGCTTCGTCGCGGCGGCGACACCGTGGGCGCACGTTGATCTCTATGCGTGGAACGACGAGTCGCGTCCTGGCCGTCCGCAGGGCGGGGAGGCGCAGGCGATGCGAGCGGCGTTCGCGGCCATTGCCCGGCGATTCACCCCCGGTTGAGCCGGTCGGGTCCTGCACGCAACGGCCCCGGCAGCGGGCAGGACCGTCCCCATGGGCTGATCGGCACCGCCACGTATCGGAACAGGACCGGAACATACGCGTGAGGAACATTGAGGAAATTAAATCACTTCGCCACTGCAATTGATCGCCGCGGCGCTTTAAATTCTCAGGGGCGCGGGCGCGGGAGACGACGGCCCGCGCAAGAGCGGACTTTGTTGCTCTGAAAGAATGAAAGGACTGATGATGGCGAGCCCCTCTACTGCCGACCAGTTGGTCGGCATTCTGCGCGAGACCGTGGTTGCCCTGGTGCGTCGTGACGGACCCGATCTGTCGGCACGTCAACTTGGCGTGTTCCTCACCTGCTATCTGCAGGACGGCGGGCACACCGTGCGCGGCCTGGCGGCGGAACTCGATGTCTCGAAGCCTGCGATCACCCGTGCGTTGGACCGGCTGGGCGAACTCGATCTCGCCCGGCGGAAGGTTGATCCGGCGGATCGCCGCAGCGTGCTGGTGCAGCGCACCCTGAAGGGCGCAGCCTTCCTCAGGGACCTCCGCGCCGTCATGGTCGAGGCGGCTTCGCACGCGCGCCGGAACGGTCACCACGGCGAGTCGCGCCGCGCTGCCAACGGCTGATTCCGCAAGGAAGACCGACCTGGATTCAGCCTGACCGGGTCGCCTCGGGAACTCCGCGGCGTCCGTAACGGGGCAAAATGCCCCGCGTGTGGCAGGCGAGGCCTTGTGCGCTCGCCCCCGGCTTCGCTATCCCTGAGACCTTGTCGATGGAGAGAGCGATGGCCTACAGGGTTGCCGTTGTCGGCGCGACCGGCGCGGTCGGGCGCGAGATGTTGAAGGTTCTGGCCGAGCGCCGCTTCCCCGTCTCCGAGGTTGCGGCCGTCGCCTCCGGGCGCTCGGCGGGGATGGAGGTCTCGTTCGGCGAGAAGAAGACCCTCAAGGTGCAGCCGCTCGAGCGGTTCGACTTCCAAGGCTTCCATCTTGGCCTGTTCAGCCCCGGCGCCGAGGTGTCTCGGGTGCACGCCCCGCGCGCCGCGGCGGCGGGGTGCGTGGTGATCGACAATACGAGCCATTTCCGCATGGAGCCCGACGTTCCGCTGGTGGTGCCCGAGGTGAACGCTGCCGCACTCGAGAAGTTCTCGCGGCGCAACATCATCGCCAACCCGAACTGCAGCACGATCCAGCTCGTCGTGGCGCTGAAGCCGCTGCATGACCGCTTCGGCGTCAGGCGCGTGGTCGTCGCCACCTACCAGTCGGTTTCCGGTGCCGGCAAGGAGGCGATGGACGAACTCTTCCAGCATAGCCGCTCGGTCTTCGTGCACGAATCGGAGAAACCCGAGCAGTTCACCAAGGAGATCGCCTTCAACGTGATCCCGCATATCGACCGCTTCATGGAGGACGGGTCCACCAGGGAGGAATGGAAGATGGTGGTGGAAACCCGGAAGATCCTCGATCCCGACATCTCCGTGATCGCCTCCTGTGTGCGCGTTCCGGTCTTCATCGGCCACGGCGAGGCCGTCCATGTCGAGTTCGCCGGCCCCGTCTCCGCAACCGAGGCCCGGGCCGCGCTGCGTGCCGCTCCGGGTGTGACCGTGATCGACGGTCGCGAGGACGGCGGCTACATGACGCCGCTCGAAGCGGCCGGCGAGGACGCGGTTTTCGTCAGCCGGATCCGCAAGGACCCGACCGTTGCGAACGGGCTCGCCTTCTGGTGCGTGGCCGACAATCTGCGCAAGGGAGCGGCATTGAATGCCGTGCAGATCGCCGAGACGCTCGTGACCCGCCATCTGCTGGCCGCCCCGCAGGCCGCGTGACGCAAGGCGACTGACGCCGTTGCGGGATTCCGGTCGAATGCGCCGCCGCTTTGCCTAGGCGGCCCGCATTGCTAAAATTACGCGGGACTCGCAGCACCGGCTCCCGGCGATCCCGCGAGGGCGGAGCCGCAAGGCGGGCGGAGGGGCGGGTCGTTCGCGTTACGCGTCCGCTGGGGACAAAGGCGAGATGAGGTTCACCGTCGACCGGGCCACGCTGCTGAAGGCACTCGCCCATGTCCAAAGCGTGGTCGAGAAACGCAATACGATCCCCATCCTGGCGAACCTGATGCTGGCCGTGCGCAACGGGCGGCTGAGCCTGAGCGCGACCGACATGGAGATCGCGGTTGTCGAGGACGTTGCCGCAACCACGACGGAGGACGGCGCCACCACCGCGCCGGCGGTCACTCTCTACGAAATCGTGCGGAGATTGCCCGATGGGGCCGAGATCGAGCTTCATCATTCCGGCGGCGATGCCCCGCTCGAGCTGCGCGCGGGGCACTACCGGACCAGCCTGATGGTGCTCCCGACGGAGGATTTTCCGTCCATGATGGCCGCCAGCCTGCCGCATCATTTCTCGCTGCCGGCAGGCGCACTCGGCACCCTGATTGATCGCACGCGGTTCGCCATCAGCATGGAGGAAACGCGCTATTACCTGAACGGCATCTATCTGCACGCCACCGAAAGCGACGGGGTAAACCTGCTGCGCGCGGTGGCGACCGACGGGCATCGGTTGGCGCGGGTCGAGCAACCCCTGCCCGAGGGTGCCGTCGATATGCCCGGCGTCATCGTGCCGCGCAAAACCGTGCTCGAGCTGCGCAAGCTGCTCGAAGAGACGACCGAGGCGGTGGAGGTCGGGCTCTCCGATACCCGCATCCAGTTCCGGGTCGGACCGGTGACACTCACCAGCAAGCTGATCGATGGCACCTTCCCCGATTACGAGCGGGTGATCCCGCGGACCAACGACAAGGTTTTGCGAGTGGGCAAGCGGGACTTCTCCGAAGCGGTGGCGCGCGTCGCCGCCATCTCGACCGAGCGCTCCCGCCCCGTGAAGCTCTCCCTGACGCGCGATCATCTCGTGCTCTCCGCCATCAGCCCGGAGCAGGGCACCGCGACCGAGGAGCTGGATTCGGAGCGGGTGGCCTACGAAGCATCACCGCTCGATATCGGCTTCCAGGCGCGCTACCTGAGCGACATTACGGACCAGATCGCAGACCGCGTGGAGTTCCGCTTCTCAGACGGCACGGCGCCCACCGTGGTGCAGGACGCATCGGATGCCAGTGCCCTCTACGTGCTGATGCCGATCCGCGTCTGAGCCCGGACCTGTGGGGGCGATGCCGGCGGCTCAGCTCCGCCTGCAGCGGCTCTCGCTTCGCCGCTTCCGCAGCTATGGCTCGCTCACCTGGCATCCGGACGGCCCGATCTCGGTGATCACCGGGCCGAACGGTGCCGGCAAGACCAACCTTCTCGAGGCGGTTTCACTGCTGAGCCCGGGCCGCGGCCTGCGCGGGGCGCGGATTGGCGACTTTGCGCGGATCGGGTCCGAGGGGGACGGCACCTGGGCGGTTGCGGGACGCTTGCGGCATCCGATCGAGGGCGCGCTCGAGATTGCCACCGGCAGAGCGCCGGACGGACCTGCGGAGCGGCGGGTCTTTCGCCTCGACGGTCGGCCGGCGCCTCAGGCGGCAGCGACAACGCGCGTCGCCATGGCTTGGCTCACCCCGGAAATGGGGCGTCTGTTCCAGGAAGGGGCGGCGGAGCGGCGTCGATTCCTGGATCGGTTGGTGTACGCTCTGGAGGCCGGCCATGCCCGGGAGCTTGCCGCCTATGAAGCGGCGATGACGCGGCGCAACCGCCTGCTCACCGAACCGCAACCAGACCCGGCCTGGCTCGCCGGGCTCGAGGACGCAATGGCGCGGCATGGCGTTGCCGTTGCCGCGGCACGCGGCCTGCTCGTCGCCGGGCTCGCCCGCGTTCTGCCCGGCGCGGCGCCGGGCTTTCCTGCGCTCGATCTCGCGCTTGCCTGCCCGGTCGGCGAGCGATTGGCGAGCCGACCTGCGCTCGCGGTGGAGGAGTGGCTGGCGGAGCAACTGGCCGTCAGGCGGCGGGCCGACAGGGAGGCGGGCGGTGCCGGCCTCGGCGTTCACCGGAGCGACCTCATCATGCGGATCCAACCGGGTGGAGTGCCGGTCAACCGCGGCAGCACCGGGGAGCAGAAAGCGGTGCTGCTGTCTCTGGTGCTGGCGCAGGCTGCCCTGCTCGCTGAGCGGCGTGGCTATGCGCCGCTCGTGCTGTTGGACGAGGCGCTGGCCAGCCTCGATGGCGTGCGCCGGTCAGCTCTCCTTGCGATTCTCGCCGCCAGCAGGTGCCAGGTGCTGCTGACCGGCACCGAATCCGAGCCCTTCCGTCCCTTGGCGCCGCAGGCGGAATTCCTGCGTGCCGGGGGTGGCCGTCTTGTTGCGTAGGTGCGGCGCCTTACGCCACGGCGCCGGCCGACTTATGACGCTCGCAGCTGCTGTCAGCGTAACAATGGCAGAATTCGGCCGTTCTACAGACCGCCCCAAGGTCGTGCTGCACCTGGCCGCCGTGCCCCGAGTTTATCGCGGTAGGGACACGAGTTACCGCGCGCCCCCCGCAGTCGGGTAGGATCGAGGTGCGGACCGGGCTTCGAATGACGCCGACGTTTCCTCGATCCCCCTATCATTCCGTACGGCGGGTTTTCCCCAGTACGGCTGGAAGGTTGGCATTTCAGCCGGCGCCTTCCCGATCCGGTGCACAGCTTAAGCCTGCTCCCGGCATACGCTGGCCATCGGTTGGGGGTGGTTGGGACCGCAACCGTCGCCCTCTGGACGATCTTGTCTTCCAGGGCAGCGACCGCGAGCGGACGCTGCCGCCCATCCGCCTTCGGTATATACCGCCGGCGAGACGGCTGTGCCCGATACGCTCCTCTCTGGACCCGGGCATATAGACCCTCGATCCTCCAATCGAGGTCTGTCTCGTAGTCCCGCCACGTCAGCCCATCCACGCCCGGCGCAGTTTCCCGCTTGAGGGCAAAGAACGTCGCCCTGAGCATGGGCATGCTGAGGTGGTGGTAGAGCGCGGTGAACTTCTCCTTCTTCTTCCGCTTGGCAGCTTGCCGTATGCGGTCCAGCGCCTGTGACACACTTTTCCGGTCCTGCGCCCGGCGCATGCTTTGCTGGTCCACATTCCCTTTGCTCCCCGCCCTTCGCTCCACCGGCTTGTCAGCGCCGCTGCAAAACTCCCCAAAAGCGCCGACTGAAAATTCCCCAGGTGGGCTGAAGTAGCCGCCCGGTAGGGGCGGTCGGAGTGCGCTGCGTCGCCGATGCTTCCCTCTCATGGATGGGGGGAGCCGGTGATCCGACTGGGAGAAGTTGTGATGATCCTGAATCTGCATCGGCAGGGTGCCGGCGTGTCGGTGATCGCCCGGCGTACCGGGCTGGACCGCAAGACGGTTCGCAAGATCATCGCCAGTGGCCTCGAGCCGCCGGTCTATGGTCCGCGGCCGCCCCGGGTGACGCGGCTGCGGCCGTTCGAGGCGTATCTGCGCGAGCGGCTTGCCGCGGTTCCCGAGCTGACCAGGCGCCGCCTGCATCGCGAACTCGGCGCGCTCGGCTATCGCGGCGGCTACACGGCGGTGACCGACCTGCTGCGCAAGCTCCGGCCGGCGGTGCCGCCGCCCTTCGAGCTGCGCTTCGAGACGCCGGCGGGGCAGCAGGCGCAGGTCGACTTCGCCCAGTTCCAGACCGAGTTTGGGGACGAGCCCGGCGTCGTGCGCATCGTCTGGCTGTTCTCTCTGGCGCTCGGGCACAGCCGGATGCTGCGGGGCCGCTTCGTGCTGCACCAGGACCTGCCGACAGTGCTGCGCTGCCACATCGCCGCCTTCGAGGCGCTCGGTGGCGTGCCGCAGCAGATCCTCTACGACCGCATGAAGACCGCGGTGATCCGCGAAGGCAAGGAGGCCGGCCACATCGTCTACAATCGCACGCTGCTCGACTTCGCCCGCCACCACGGCTTCCTGCCCAAGGCGTGCCGCCCCTACCGGGCCAAGACGAAGGGCAAGGTGGAGCGTCCGTTCCGCTACGTGCGCGAGGACTTCCTCTTTCTCGGCAGTCGCTTCCGCAACCTTGACGACCTCAACACGCAGTTCCGGCAGTGGCAGGACGAGGTTCGCCAACGCCCGCGTGCATGCCACCACCCGGTACGTCGTCGCCGAGCACTTCGCCGAGGAGCGTCCGCATCTGCTGCCGCTGCCGGCCGGCACGTTCCAGGCGGTGCTGCGCCTGGAGCGGCGGATCACCCGCGACGGCATGGTCTCGGTCGGCGGCAATCTCTACAGCGTGCCCAACGCGACCCACCGGCGCCCGGTGGAGGTCCACACCACCGCCGGCGAGGTGCGCATTCTGGAAGACGCGCGGGTGATCGCCGGCATCCGGTTCTGGAGGGTCGCGGCCAGCGCCGCATCATCGCCGGCCATCGCAGCCTGCCGCCGCCGGCCAACAGCCACACGCCACGGCAGGGTGCCGCCGCCGTCCGCGCCGGCGAGACCGTCACGCCGCGTCCGCTGGCGTTCTACGACGCCGTCGCTCGCCGCCTCGCCGCCGCGGGGCCACTGCCATGACGGGCGAGACCCTGCCGAACGCGCCGATCGAGCGCATCCGCCGCCACCTGGTCGCACTGCGCATGCCGCGGGCGCTCGAGACGCTCGATCATCTCGTCCAGCAGATCGAGCGCGGCCAGATCGGCACCATCGAGGCGATCGAGATGCTGCGTCGCCGAGGAACTCACCGTCCGCGAAAGCCGTCGCATCAAGGCGGCGCTGCAGATGGCACGCCTCGGCACGATCAAGACCTTGTCGGGATTCGACTTCGCGTTCCAGCCTTCGCTCGACCGCAACCGCATCCTCGCCCTCGCGCAGTTCGACTTCATCGATCGCCACGAGGTCGTCCACCTGATCGGCCAGTCCGGCACCGGCAAAAGCCATCTTGCCATGGCGCTCGGCGTCGAAGCGGTGCGCGCCGGCCGCAGTGTCTACTTCTCCCCGCTCGCCGACATCATCGACAACCTCGTCCGCGCCGACCGCGAGGGCCGATCGCGTCCGCGCCCATGTCCTGCTCTGCATGCTCGCCTATTACCTCGAGTGGCACCTGCGTCAGCGGCTCGCCCCGATCCTGTTCGACGATCACCAGCACAGCAAAGCCGCTGCCACTCGCTCTTCCATCGTCGCCCCAGCGCAACGCTCCCAGGCGGCCCGCCGCAAGGCCGCCAGCAAGCACACCGATGACGGGTTGCCGGTGCACAGCTTCCGCGCTCTGCTCGGCGAACTCGGCACCTTCACCCGCAACACGATGGCCCTCGCCAGCGCTCCCAAGGACCACTTCCTGCTCTATCCACAGCTCACCCCTACCCAGGCCCGCACCTTCGAACTGCTCGGCGTTACCCCGCGCCCGTCGGCAGTAAACCACCCGGCCAATCCGCGTAATCAACGCAGGAACAGTCAGTTACGTCCCACTAAGAAAGCAACTTCGGCCTAAAGGTGTTGCTGCGATTGACAACGCTATGACGTGTTGCTAACGTTAGCAACGTGAAGGCTGTATCCGTTCTCCATCAGCGCATCGAGATTCAGCCTGATATCATTCAGGAGATCGTTATCTGGCGGCTACCCAGGCAGCTTCGCGGCAGCAGCCACAATTACAAATAACGCCTGGCGTTGATCCACCGGGGGCGTTGCGTTCTGCGCTACGACAACGAGGCGGGCAAGGGCGACCACCGGCACACCGGAGACGAGGAAGAACCGTATGCCTTCGTCAGCATCGAGCAACTGCTGACTGATTTTGATGAAAGCACTGAGAGGTATCTCCATGGACACCCTGATCATAGGTAATCAAAGCAAACGTCAGATCAGGGAACGCGTCGTTCGGGCCTGGAAAACCGGCAAAGCCGAACATGCGGCGCGCCTCGATTTTCCGGACATCAGCGATGCCTGGAAGGTGCTCAGCGACAAACGGCGCGCGATCATTCAAGCGATGGCCGGCCAGGGGCCGCTTTCGATCCGCGAAATCGCCCGCCGCGTCGGGCGCGACGTGCGCGCAGTCCATAGCGACGTGCGCTTGCTGCACTATGCCGGGGTAGTCGACAAGACCGAGGACGGCCGCATGATCCTGCCATACAAGACCATCAAGTTCGAATTCACCGTCGAGGCGCAAAAGGCCGCCTGACGCCCACGCTGCCTTCGTGCCTGACAAACGCGACACCATGAGCGCGGTCGAGAATGGCCTTCTGAATATCGGACTGGTGGTATACGGCGAACCGCGCTCTCGGTGGCGTGCCACGTGACTTGGTGCAGACAGCGACCAGGCTTACCGCTGCCGTGGATTATGTGGACGCCGCCCGCGCTCGCATCTGAAGTAAGGGTCTGGTCCGGCAACGTCTGGCGAATGGTGGAAGGCCAGTCGCGGTCTGCGACCGGTCATCGCCGCAGCGCTCCGGCGGGGTCGTGTGGCATGACGTGATCATCTGGCCCAAGATTGGCGCTGAACAACGCAAGATTCGTTCCGCCCGAATGCCGGTAAGCTGAAAACAGCGGCTCTGGTGCAATTCACGTGCTGCCCTATCCTCCGAGCGATCCAACGGGATTGAGGGTGGCGCGATGGCCAGATCCCTGAGATTGGAGGAACTGTTCGAGGGGCGGCACTTCGATCGCGAGATCATCGTGCTGTGCGTGCGGTGGTATCTGCGCTTCAAGCTCAG
>JASHOF010000146.1 GCA_030041255.1 Acetobacteraceae bacterium | reverse complement strand
TGCCGGCCTCAAAGTCAGCGCCGAGCTGGACCAGAACAAATATCCCAAAGGCGTCAAAATCTCCGACGCCCAGCTCGCCGCCGTCCGCATCTCCCCGCACGAATTCCATGGCGATTGGAACTACACCATCTCGCCCAACTCAAATGCCCCCCGACGGCCACCATAAATTGACTGACTTATTTAGGCGCAAGCCCTAAGCGCACTTTGGGATGCCGCTGGGACAGGGTGTCCGACTGGCGTGTTCAAGGGACACAGTTCCTTCTTCTTCTTCCGTAGCAGGCATGAGAACTAGCCACCTGCCACCCAAGCGCAGCCCCATTAACCTGCAATTCTCACTGCGCCCCAATGGCGCGGTTCACCAGCGGAAGGAGGACCCCCCCCGGCGAGTTGTCGGTAGGAGCTGGTAGCTGACGAGCGGTTTGGTCGGGCCGCCTGCTGGAGCTGGTAGGCGAGCGGATAGAGCTCGGTGTAGAGGCGCTTGCGGGCCTCGTATTCGTAGTCGCGTTTGGCCTTGGCGGCGTCCTGCTCCTCGCCGAGGCGGCTGTTCAGGACCGCGAGGCTGCGGTCGGTCGCGGCTTGCCTGGCCGCCTGCTCGCGGGCGGCACGGCCGCCCTGGATGCTGGTCCAGACGGCGGTGCCGAGCGAAACCAGCGAAACGACGATCGCGGCGCCGGCCGCGATCCAGGCCGATTGTATGTCGCCTGCCATGGCTCCTCCCGTGCGGCGCGACAACGCGACCCCGCCGCGGCCGGGGGATGGTCGCGGGAAAGAAACGATCTGGCAAGCAGAGCGTTGCGCATGGGAAGCGCATCCGCCTTCGTCTTCGCCGACCTCCGCGCTGGCCCGACCCGGCGGCAGAACCTCGCGATCGCCGAGAACGGTGATCCGCGGAGCGGGCGCTTTTCGTCGCGCAAATCGGCCTCGAAGACAAAGTGGTTTTGCCACCTTCCCACGAAGCCTGGCAGGAGTGGCGACGATGCGATGCCCCGCACCCGGCGGAATCCGACTGGCCCGCTTCCAGCCCGGACGACCCCGGGCGGATTTTCGGTCTGGGGTTGGAGCCGCCCGGAGGATCATCGAAGCTTGGCAGGCCGACTACAATGCCAACAGGCCGCACACCAGCTTGCATGGGCTCACCCCGAATGAGTTCGCTGCCCGGGTACACAACGGACCACAACCAGAGCGGATTCTGGTTATGACCGAGGGCTTTTAGGGGGCAAGGTCACAACGCAACTTTGACCGGATGTGCGACAAAGACGACACCCGCTCCCCCTACATCGTAACGAATCCTCGGGCGAAGTAGGCTGAATAGTGTGCTTTGGTACTTGTACGAACACGGAAGGCTTGTACGTTCCGATTTTGTGACCGTGCTAATTGGCCGTGCTGATGTCGCCTCCGGCTTTCATCCAGTGAGGGCTGGAGTCTGGCGGCTTTGCACCGCTGCTACCCTGCAGGTTCCCGTGGTCCAGAAGGGCGGGACCTGATCACAAATCCCGCGGCGAGCCTGAGCGGTCAGGCTTCCTTGCGCAGCGCAAGGCCGAAGGAAAGCCAGGCGATACCCTGGACGATGAGTTCGACCGCGATCAGCACGCCGAGTACCCAGAGGCCCGACCAGGGAAGCTGACTGTACAGCAGCCAGGCGACGATCAGGCTCACGATGCCGCTCAGGAGCAGGAGGCCCCAGCGCGGCATGCCGCGATGCCTGATCGCCAGCACGATCCGCGTGATCCCGCCAACGGCCAGGAACGCGACAATGACGATGGTCAGCACGATCGCACCCCGCACCGGCTCGCGCATGATCAGGATGCCGGCAATGAAAGAAAGCACTCCGCAGAAGAGCCCGAACAGGAAACCGCCCCATTCGCGGGTCATGAAGGCGTGGATCACCTGGAACACACCGCCGACGAGGAGCAGGGCGCCGATCAGGATGGTGCCGGCGATCGTAACGGAAACGACATCGATCCAGGCAATCACGCCGAGCACGATCAGGCCGATGCCGAGGGCGACGAAAAGGCCCCATTTGCCCCGCACGCCACTCCAGTGCTTTTCGGGCTGGTTGGTGCTCAGAGACATCGTTCGGTCCTTTCGGAAGGGAAAGAGTGGGGCCGAGCATAGCAGGCCCCGCGGGCTCGGCGAGGGTCGCCTGCCGAAGACGTTGCGGCGGGCGGATGAAGGCGGCGGCCCACTGTCGGGGCCGGGCGTTTGGGGCAGGTCCTGCCGGAGCACAGTTCGTCATCGGGGCACGCTCTCCTGACACCCGCCCGCGATCATGACGACGGGTCCAACGTTTTCCAGGAGCGACTCCAAGCGAGGTCCGGGCCACGCGGACGGACCGGCAGCGCCGCGGCTCTCTTGCAGCTATCCACCTGCTCTGCTAGAGGCCCGGCCATGCCCCGGTCCAGGCGGTAAACGGCCAAGCCGATGAAATTGCAGGCCGCCTGCTCTCTTCCTCCGCTGCCCTCTGCCGCCGGCGACAGGCACCGGCAGGGCAGCGGAATGAGATCGCCGATGCGCCGGCCCGGAAGGCGCATTCGCACGCGGAGCACGGTGGCCAGCCGCCCCGCCGCAGCCTAAACTTTGGATTCGCGCCGCGCCGGGCGGCAACAGCGGGAAAGGACTTGGTTGCGATGGCGGTTCCGAAGAGAAAGACCTCGCCCTCACGGCGCGGCATGCGGCGCAGCCACGAGGCGTTGCCCACGGAGCCCTTCGCCGAATGCCCCAACTGCGGCGAGCAGAAGCGCCCGCACCACGTCTGCAGCCATTGCGGCTACTACGATGGGCGCGAGGTCGCACCCGCTGCGGATAAGGGGCTGAAGGGCGTGGTCCGGGCCTGACCCGGCGCGGCCTGGAGGCCAACACCCGTGGCCGGTGCCCCGACACTCGCGGTCGATGGCATGGGCGGCGATCGCGCGCCCGGGGCCATCGTCGGTGGCCTCGAAATCGCCGCCGAGCGCCACCCCGAGATGCGGTTCCTCCTGGTCGGCGACAGCGCCCGGCTGAAGCCGCTTCTCGCGCACCACCACCGCGCCGCCGCCAACGCCGTGCTGCGCCACGCCGCCGAGGTGATCGGCGACGACATGAAGCCCACGGCAGCACTCAGGCTGCGCAACGCCTCGATGCGCCTGGCGATCGATGCGGTTGCTTCCGGCGAGGCCGGCGGGGTGATCTCCGCCGGCAACACCGGGGCGCTGCTGACGCTCTCCAAGATCGTCATCAAGACGCTGCCCGGTATCGACCGCCCGGCGATGGCCGCGATCGGCCCTTCCGAGCGGGGCGACGTGATCATGCTCGACCTCGGCGCCAACGTGGCCTGTGACGTGCGCAACCTGATCGAGTTCGCGGTCATGGGTGATGTCTTTGCCCGCACCGTACTCGGCCTTCCGGCACCCACGATCGGGCTCCTCAACGTCGGCTCCGAAGAGCTGAAGGGCGGGGAGCAGTTGCGGGAAGCGGCCGAGATCCTCAAGGAAAGTCCCCTCGGCCAGCAGTTCTACGGCTTCGTCGAGGGTTACGACATCGCCGCCGGCACCACCGATGTGATCGTCACCGACGGCTTCACCGGCAATGTCGCGCTGAAAACCGGCGAGGGCGCACTCAAGCTCGTGCGCGGCCTGCTGCGCCAGGTGTTCGAATCGAGCCTCTCCGCCCGTCTCGGCTACCTGCTCGCCCGCCCGGCGCTCGATCGATTGCGCGAATGGCTCGATCCCGGCCGCTACAATGGCGCCGTCATGCTCGGGCTGAACGGCGTCGTCGTCAAATCGCACGGCGGCACCGACGCCGAGGGTTTTGCCCACGCTCTCGATGTCGCCATGGACATGCTCCTGCACGGCTTCAACGAGGGCATCTCTGCCGGCCTCGCGCGGATGGGCACCATCGAATCGCCAGGCGGGCGCAAGGCGGCGGACGGTGGCCAGCCGCTGGCCCCGGCCATCTGAAGGGCAGCCCGGCATGATCAACGACATCGGAGGGCTTCTGCTCGCCGCGCCCGCCATGCAGGCCGCGCCGGTCATTCGTTCCCTGCTCGCCGGGGCCGGCGGCTACCTGCCCCGGCGCGTCCTCGGCAACGAAGAGCTTGCTCTCTCGGTCGATACATCCGACGCCTGGATCCGCGAGCGAACCGGCATCCGCCAGCGCCATATCGCCGGCCCCGACGAGACCGCCTGCTCGATGGGCGCCGCTGCCGCCCGCTCCGCACTGGCTGCCGCCGGCGGTGCACCGCACGGGATCGAGGCGGTGATCGTCGCCACCTCGACCCCCGACCAAGCCTTCCCCGCCACGGCCGTCTCCATCCAGCACGCGCTCGGTATCCCGGGCGGCTTTGCCTTCGACGTCTCGGCCGCCTGCACGGGCTTCATCTACGCGCTCGGCGTGGCTGACGCCTTCATCCGTGGCGGCCAAATCCGCTGCGCCCTCGTCATCGGCACCGAGGTCTATTCGCGCATCCTCGACTGGCAGGATCGCACGACCTCTGTTCTGTTCGGTGACGGCGCTGGCGCCGTTCTTCTCACTGCCGGCGAAGGCACTGGCACCGGTGCCGACCACGGGCTATTGTCCACACATCTGCATTCCGACGGCGCACACGCCGACATTCTCTATGTCGACGGCGCGGTCGGCCGGCGCGATCGTCCGGGAACGCTTCGCATGAACGGCCGCGAAGTGTTTCGTCATGCCGTCACCCGCATGGCCGAGGTCGTGGACGAGGCGCTGGCCGCCAACAACCTGACCCACGCCGACCTGGACTGGCTGGTGCCTCACCAGGCCAATCTCCGCATCATCAACGCCATGGGCCGCCGCCTCCAGTTGCCGCCGGAGCGCGTGATCGTTACCGTCGATCGCCACGCCAATACCTCTGCTGCCTCGATCCCGCTCGCCCTCGCCGAGGGGCTCTCCGAAGGACGTATCCGCCCCGGCCATCTGGTGCTGATGGAAGCGCTCGGCGGCGGCCTGACCTGGGGTTCGGCCCTGCTCAGGGTATGATGGGCTTTCGCCTGCCAAATCTTTGAGCTTTCGTGATTTCTTGACGCCGCCGGACGGCTTGCCCTAGCCTCCGCCAATGGCAACCATCACCCGCGCCCATCTGGCCGAAAAAATCTACGCCGAGGTCGGCCTCTCGCGCAACGAGTCGGCCATCCTGCTGGAGGCCGTCCTGGGCCGGATGGAAGCCTCCCTGGAGAAAGGGGAATCTCTGAAAATCAGTGGCTTCGGAACATTTTCTGTGCGCCAGAAAGGGCGCCGGATCGGCCGCAACCCGAAGACCGGGGTGGAAGTTCCCATCCTGCCGCGACGGGTGCTCGTCTTCCGCCCGAGCCAGAGCCTGCGCGCCCGTGTGAACGGGCTCGAGCCCACGGGAGCCGAGGACGAATGAGTGCGCCGCCATCGCGCAGCACTCCGCCCGCTTCCGCCCCGGCCACCGTCCCGGCGGCGCCGGCCGCCGCAGCCGACCCCACCCCGGCCAAGGCGCGCAAGGCACCCAATGCCTTCCGCACCATCAGCGAAGTCGCCGACGAGTTGCATATTCCCCAGCATGTGCTGCGCTTCTGGGAAACCCGCTTCACGCAGGTGAAGCCTTTGAAGCGGGGCGGCGGCCGGCGCTACTATCGCCCCGACGACATCGCCCTGCTCCGCCGCATCTCCGATCTCCTCTATACCCAGGGTTATACGATCAAGGGTGTGCAGCGGCTGCTGCGCGAAGGGGGAGGGCGGTTGGCCGAGGAAATCCCGCCCCCATCGCCGGCCGAGCAGGCCGCCGCAGCAGCCGAGCGCGCCCGCAATCCCGAGCTGCCGATGCCCGGCCTCGCCCCCAGCCCCATGCCTTCCGCACGCGTTCTCGTCCGCCAGAAGCAGGAACCGGAGGCGGAGCGCCTGCGCGTGCTCCTGCTCGAGACCCTGCACGAGCTCGAGGCTATCCGCGCCCTGCTCTGACGCCCCGGCCGCTCTGCGTTGCCCGGCCGCGCCCCGGCTGCTACATCACTCACTGGCCGGAGCGTAGCGCAGCCTGGTAGCGCATCAGTCTGGGGGACTGGGGGTCGTGGGTTCAAATCCCGCCGCTCCGACCAACTATTTTAATAGCTTGCTCTGAAATCGCCAAGCGTAACGACCGCGTTGGAACCGCAGTGGATACCACTCCCGGGGCGGCAAAGGGCCAGTTTCGCGCCCTCGTGAGCGCCCTCTGCATCCCGCGCCGAGAAATATTATTGCGTGGCGGACGAGCCTTCCCGCCGGTCGCTGGCGCCCGCTCATCGGCTGGCAATCTCTGTGGCGTATGGGCTGCCCTGCCCAAATCTGCGAAGGAAGCTGCAATGCATCGGACGCTTCTGTGCGGGCTCCTGGCCTGTGCCATCGCTGTACCGGCTCGAGCGGCAACGATCAGGGATCGTGATGCGGCTTCGCACGTCGGCCAAACCGGCACTGTCTGCGGAACGGTGGCGTCGGTGTACAGATCGCGCAGGGACACCACGTTCCTCGACTTCGGGGCCGCCTATCCGAGCGAAACCTTCACGGCAGTGATCTTCGACACCGCAATGGCGGGGTTCACCCAGCTTGGGAAGCTGAGTGGGCAAAAGGTCTGCGTCACCGGTCCGATCGGCAGCTATCGCGGGCGCCCCGAGATGATCCTCCGTCAGCCGGCGCAGTTGAAGTAGAGAGGCCGCGAGAACGGGTCTCTACGGTCCCGAGCGGCCGCACGGCAGCCCTTTTTATGGCCGGTGGATTGGCCCACCCGCTTCCGCCCCGTGCCGCGGTTTGATTTCCTTTGATTTTTTATCACCCGCGCACGCCGCCAGCGGCCTTGAAAACCCCAGCAGTATGCCCGGAAAGCTGTTGGAGCGCTGGATCGGCCGAACCCGTAACGTTTCAGGCGCGCACCCCCTCCCGTTCCACCCGCCGGGCCAGGGCGGCCAGGCGCCGCTCGAGGTGGTCC
>JASHOF010000145.1 GCA_030041255.1 Acetobacteraceae bacterium | reverse complement strand
CCGCTACAATCCGCGCCTTCTCTTCCCCTGCCCAACGCCGCCGCCGGATCGGGCCGGTCAGCAGCTCAACCCGCTGAAACCCGGCCTCCGTTTCGTCCCTAACTTCATCCATACGGATAGCCTGAAGCTCCTCGCCTCAGCCACTACAAGCACCTTCGGGCTCGCGCGAGCAGAATGGTCTCAGAGCACCGCTTACGACGCATCGACGGTCGAAACGATCAAGGTGAGCAATCGTCCTGACCAGCTTGTCATCGTATCCGGGATGTGATCTGTTTTTGGCCGAGGAAAACGCTGGCGAAATGATCTAAATGATCAAGATGGAGCGCGAGCGAGCCATCATCGGGCTGCTTGCCGAACGGCGCGAAATGGCGATCGGCGAGATTGCGGCCTGCCTCGGCCACGTCTCGGCGATCACCGTCCGCCGGGATGTGGCCCGGCTGGCAGAGCGTGGCCTGATCGGGCGCACCCACGGCGGTGCCCAGGCGCTGCGGCCGCGTCAGACGCCGGCGGACGAATTCGTCGGCGATGAATTGGCCGGCGTCGATGCGATCGTCCTGCCTCCGATCGAAGGGCGCGGCGCCAATACGCTGAGGCTGAGCGCGCGGCGGCGTGGCATTCCCTTCCTCGCGGAATCGGCGCCGCAGGAAGGCGGCGTCTATCTCGGAGCGGACAATTTCCAGGCCGGCCAGCAGCTCGGCTCGCTGGCCGGCGAACGCTTCGCACCGCATCGCGAGCCCCGGGTTCTGCTGGTGACGTTGCAGGACCTCCCGAATACGCGCGCCCGATGCGAGGGCTTCCTGGCCGGCTTTACCGAATCGGTCGGCCGGCCGGTGAGCAGTTGGCGGGTGGATGGCAACGGCCGCTATCACACCACCCTCCGCGTCGCGATGGATGCCTTCGCGACGCATCCGGACATCAATCTGGTGTTTGGGGTCAACGATCATTCGATTCTCGGCGCGCTCGAGGCCGCCGAGCGGCTGGGGATCGAGGATGTCGCGGGGTATTCGGTGGGCGGGGAGGGCACGGCGCTGTTCGATGCCCTGGATCGGGGCGGGCGCATGGTGGCCTGCGCCGCACTCTTTCCCGACATCGTCGGTATGCGGGCGGTCGATGTCCTGGCCGATGCGCTGGCCGGCGCGCCGATGCCGGGCGAGGTTCGGACGCCGCACGCCATTCTCGATCGTGCCAGGCTCGGCGATTACTACCAGCGGGACGAAGCGGGCTGGCTGCTCCGCCCGGAGGTCCTTCTCTGCCTGCTTGCGGCACCTGCCAGGCTGACGCCTCGCGTGCCGCGGGGCCGGTGCATCGGTTTTCTGCCGCACTATCCCGCGCACGACTGGTATCGCAACATGACTCGCGCCATGGAGGCGCGCGCGCGGGAGCGCGGGCTCGGCCTGAAGATTGCCGCGCCGCAGGCAGGAATTGCCCGTGAAATTCGCGACCTCAGGCGGCTGATCGTCGCTGCCGCCGTGCACCGGGTGGCGCCGGGTGACACCATTCTCGTCAATGCCGGTGCGTGCGCACTGATGTTTGCCGAAGCGCTCTCTCAACTGCGCGGCGTCACGGTCGTCAGCAACTCGCTCGACGTGCTCGAACGCCTGGATGGCCAGCGGGAAATCAAGGTGATCCTGACCAGCGGCGAGTATCAGGCCGCCTCGCGCTGTCTCGTCGGCCCGAGCCTCGGCGCCCTGTTCGAAACCCTCAGGGTCGACAAAGCATTCCTTTCCGTCGACGGCATTTCCCGCCATTTTGGACTCTCATCGAAAGATGAGCGGCTGGCCCTGGCGGCCCGCCGTTTCATCCACGCTTCGCGGAACGTGGTGGTGCTCGCCGATCATTCCCTGGTCGGACTGGAAGCGACCCACCGCATTGCACCGGCCGATGCGGCAAGCGAGCTGATCACCGATTCCGGCTCGCTGCCCGCCGACCGGCTCGCCTTCGCCTCGATCGGCCTCAGGGTCACGCTCGCCGATGCGAGCGAAACAGAGGATCTGCCACTGCCAAGGACACGATACGCGACGCCGCCCGCCAGCCGTCCGTGACGGCGGCACAAGAAAGGGAGGAGAACATGATGATACCGAGAATTCTGCTCGCCGCGACCGCGCTCATGGCCGTCGCCACGACCGCGCCCGCGCAAACGGTGACGCTGCGCTTCTGGGACAATCAGCAGGCCGAATCGGGCCTCAGCATATACCAGAAGGAGGCCGTCCAGCGGTTCGAAAAGGAAAACCCGAATATCAAGGTCGACGTGACGACCGTTCCCTATCCGGAGTACCAGCAGCGGTTGCTCACCGCCGTGCAAGGTGGCAATGCACCCGACGTCGCGACGCTCGACCAGATATGGATTGCGGCGTTCGCCAAGGCCGGTGTCATCGAGCCGCTCGACGCCCGGGCCGGGGCCGCCGGGATCACCTCCGCCACCTTCTTCAAGGGGGCGTGGGATTCCGCCAATTACGACGGCCACCTGTGGGGCATCCCCTTCAACGTCGATGCCTGGTCATTCACCTATTACAACAAGAGGCTGCTGCAGCAGGCGGGCGTCGATCCCCAGAGCCTGCTCACCTGGAAGGGGCTCGCCGCCGCCGGCAAGAAGTTGACCGGCAATGGCCGCTTCGGCATCGGCCTGTTCGGACACAAGGGAGAGGATACGACCGTCGTCCTCGACTCCTTCATCTTCTCGAACGGGGGCAAGGTGCTGAATGCCGATGGCAGCTGTGCCCTTACCAGTCCGCAATCGGTCGCTGCGTTACGGTATCTGCAATCGCTGGTGCCTTACGCGCCACGTGGCATCCTGAATGCGGCCTCGGGTGACATGCGCCAGCTTTTCCTGAACGGCTCCCTGGCCATGGAGTTCTGGCCTGCGCTCGAGCAGCCGACCTTGCTGAAATCGAAGCTTGATTGGGGCTTCGTTGCGGGTACCGCGCCGGCTGGCAAGACGCCGGTCGGCACCTATGGCGGCTGGAATCTGGCGATCTTCAAGTCCGCCGCGCACAAGGACGCAGCCTGGAAGTTCATCCGCTTTCTCACGCGCACCGACGTCAACGGCTCGGTGGTCGATCTGATCCCCGCCAACATCGCGGCCGCCAAGACGTTCCTCGCCGGGAAACGAAGGGGGCCGCGGCGCATCCTGAAATACCTCGAAGACGCCGCGCCACGTCCGCTCTCGCCACGCTATCTCGAGGTTTCCAACATCGAGGTGACATTGGCGCAGGACGTCTATTCCGGCAAGGATCCGGGCGCAGCGGCCAGCACGGCCTGCGCCGCGATCGACGCGCTGCATTGACGAAAAGCCTGCCGCGAAGACGCCGCCTACCTGCTCAGGCGGCGCCTGCCTGCGGGCACGGGGCGCCACGGTGAAGCGCGGACGCTGGCTCGTCTTCCTGTTCGTCTCACCGGCCGTGATCCTGGTCGGGGTGCTGATGTACTACCCGATGATCGGCACCGTGATCGACAGCCTCTATGCGACGTCGTTCATCGACCCGACACCGAAATTCGTCGGCCTCTCGATCTATCGCGAGATCCTGACGAGCATCGATTTTGCCGAAGTGGTTCGGAACTCCTGCATCTGGACGGCCGGCGTCGTGCTGCTTCAGAACGTCGTCGGCTTTGCCTTTGCCCTGCTGCTCGATCAGCGGCTGCCCGGCCGCGCCTTGATGCGCTCGCTGGTGCTGCTGCCCTGGGTGCTGCCCGGCGTCGTCGCCGCCATCCTCTGGCGCTTCATGTTCGACCCGCAGCTTGGCCTGATCAACTCGTTCCTGATCCGGCTGCACCTGTCGGGGCAGGGCATCCCCTGGCTCGCTCAGACCTCGACGGCACTTCCGGCGGCGATCGTCGCTGCGGTATGGAAGGGTTTTCCGTTCTCCACCGTGGTCTACCTGGCCGGGCTGCAGCACGTCGACGCGGAGCAGATCGAGGCGGCGATCATCGACGGCGCCGGGCAGCTCCGGCGCCTCTTCGATGTTGTACTGCCGGCGATGCGGGAACTGATCGCGCTCAATGTGATCCTGACGACCATCCTGACTTTCAACTACTTCGACATGATCTGGGTGCTGACACGGGGCGGGCCGGAGAACGCGACCAATATCTTCCCCACCCGTATCTTCGAACTGGCGTTCGGTGAATTTCGTTTCGGCGAAGGGGCTACCTACGGCGTGTTTTCCATTCTTGTTCTGACACTGCTGCTGGCGCTGTACGCCGCGATCCGCCGCGGTGCAGAGCGAAAGAGCGCCGGCGCGTGACCCGCGGGTCGCGCGCGGCGGGGCGGGCCGGACTGGCATCGCTGCAGTTTGGTCTGGTGCTGTTCGTGCTCCTGCCAGTCTTCTGGATGGTGTCGGTGTCGCTGAAGCCGGCAACCGAACCGTTCGCCATTCCGGCCCGCCTCTGGCCGGATCATCCGACCCTGGCGAACTTCCTCCATGCCTTCCGCCCGGAATTCCGCACCTATTTCATCAACTCGGTCGTCGTCTCGCTGGCGACGGTCGCCATCAGCGTCTCGCTGGGCCTGCTCGCCGCCTATAGTTTCACCCGCACCCAGTTCCGCCTGCTGTCCGTCTTGATGGCGCTGGTGCTGGCCGCGCAGATGTTTCCGGAAAGCGCCATCATCATCCCGATCTACAGGATCATGCGCAGCGCCGACCTCCTGAACACCTACGCCTCCCTGATCATCGCCTATGTGGCGGTGACGTTGCCGGTGGCAATCTGGATGCTGCGAGCATTTCTGATGCGGCTGCCACCGACGCTCGAGGAAGCCGCGGAAATCGACGGGGCGGGCCCGCTGCGCACCTTCCTTGACATCGTCTTGCCGCTCTCCCGGCCGGGCGTGGTGGCCACGGCCGTGTTCGTGCTGGTCGTGACCTGGCAGGAGTTTCTCTTTGCGCTGTCGTTCATTTCCTCCAAGTCGATGCGAACCCTACCGGTCGGCATCAACGATTTCATCGGCCAGTACGGGATCAGCTACGGCGAGCTGATGGCAACTTCCGTGTTGATCTCGCTGCCGGTCGTGGCAATCTTCATGGTGCTGCAGCGCTACTTCGTAGCCGGATTGACGGTCGGCGCGGTGAAGGGATGACGATGGGAAGCGATCTCGTCCTGCGCCAGGACCTCGAGGCGGGGATCGTTCGTCTCGTTTTCAACCGGCCGGACAAGCTGAACGCACTGTCGACGCCGATGATCCAGGCGTTGGAGAGCCATCTCGACACGCTGGCGAAAGAGCCGGCGGTTCGCGTCGTGATCCTCGGCGGTGCCGGCGATCGCGCCTTCGTCGCCGGCGCCGATATCGCGGAATATCGCGGCCATCGTCCGGCCGCCTTCATCGCCTACCAGCTCGAGAGTCGCCGGGTGTTCGACAAGCTGGATACGCTGCCGAAGCCGGTGATCGCCTCGATTCGCGGCTACGCGCTGGGCGGCGGTTTCGAGATCGCCCTCACCGCAGACGTGATCGTGTGCGCGATGAGCGCGCGACTCGGCCTGCCGGAAGGACTGCTTGGCCTCTCGCCTGGCGGTGGTGGAACGCAGCGCCTGACTCGCGCCGTGGGCAGGGTCGTCGCCTCCGACATGCTGCTGGCGGCGCGACGCATCAGCGGCGAACGCGCCTTCCAGCTCGGGCTCGCCGCCGAAGTGGTGCCCGACGACAAGCTCGAGGAAGCGACGCTGGCCCGGGCACGCGCAATGTTGCAGGTCGCCCCACTGGCGCAGGCAGAGATGAAGCGGCTGCTCCGCGAGGGCATCGAGGCCCCGCTCGCCACCGCCCGCTCGCTCGAGCAGGAGGTGTTATTCCGCCTCTACGGCAGCCGCGACGCGGGAGAAGGAATCTCTGCCTTCCTCGACAAGCGCAGTGCGAATTTCCGGGGCGAATAGGAAGGTGGGACGAGATGGCGGAAATGGAATTGCAGGGGCGCGTCGCCATCGTCACCGGCGCGGCAATGGGAATCGGCCGCGCCTCTGCCGAGGCGTTGGCCCGCGCCGGCGCCGCCACCGTGCTCGCCGACATCGACGAGGATGCCGGCCGGGAGAGCGCAGAAGCGATCCTCCGTGCCGGCTTCATCGCCCGCTTCGTCCGTGCCGACGTCACCTCGATGGCCGATCTTGAAACCCTGGCAGCGGAGACGCTGACCACCTTCGGCGGCATCGACATCCTCGTCAACAATGCCGCGCGGGCGATCGGCGGTGCCGTCGACGAGATCGACGAAACGAGCTGGAACACCGTGATCTCGACCAATCTGACCAGCGTGTGGCGTGGCATGAAAGTGTGCATCCCCGCAATGAAGAAGCGCGGCGGCGGCGCCATCGTCTCCCTCTCTTCGGTGCAGGCCTTGACCGGCTTCCGCGGCTGGGCCGCCTATGCCGCCGCGAAAGGCGGCATCAACGCGCTGACACAGCAGGCTGCGATCGACCTCGCACCGCATGGAATCCGCGTCAACGCGGTGGCGCCCGGGACCATCATGACGCCCTTGAACGAACGGATCTTCCGCAGCCATCCCGACCCGGCGAAATTGATTCGAACGTGGAACGAGGCGCATCCGCTCGGCCGCTTCGGCGAAGCGTGCGAAGTTGCGGAGGCGGTGCTGTTCCTGGCCAGCGACCGCGCTTCGTTCATCACCGGCACCATCCTCAGGGTTGACGGCGGCCTGCTCGTCAAAGGCGAGTGAGGATGGCTGCGGTCGTGCTCGCCGGGATCGTCAAGCGCTGGGGCAGCTTCGTCGCCGTCGATGATCTCTCGCTCGCCGTTGCCGACGAGGAGTTTCTCGTTCTCCTCGGTCCGTCCGGTTGCGGCAAGACGACGACGATGCGTATCATCGCCGGCCTGGAGGACCCGACCTCGGGCGACGTGCTGATCGACGGCGAACGGGTGAACGACAAGCCGCCGCGCAACCGCGATCTCGCCATGGTGTTCCAGAACTACGGGCTCTATCCGCACATGACGGTGGCGGAGAATATTGGCTATCCGCTGAAGATACGGCGCCTGCCACCGGCCGAGCGCGCAGCCCGGGTGCGGGCGGCGGCGGCCCGGGTGAAGCTCGATGATCTCCTCAACCGCCGGCCGGCGGCACTTTCGGGCGGACAGCGCCAGCGGGTGGCGCTGGCACGCGCCATCGTCCGCACGCCGCGCCTGTTTCTCATGGACGAGCCGCTTTCCAATCTCGACGCCAAGCTGCGCATGGGGATGCGCGCCGAACTCAAGCATCTGCAGCGCGAACTCGCCACGACTACGATCTACGTGACGCACGACCAGGTGGAGGCGATGACGCTCGCCGATCGGATCGTCGTTCTGGACCAGGGGCGCATTCAGCAACAGGGCACGCCGTCCGAGATTTATGCCCGGCCCGCCAATCTGTTCGTCGCCGGCTTCATCGGCTCGCCGCCGATGAATCTCCTCCGGGGAGAGATCGAAGGCGGCACCTTCCGCCATCCGGCAGGAACGGTGAAAGGAATTCCGGGCTTCACGCCCCAGCCGCTCATTCTCGGCCAGCGGCCGGAAAATCTGCTCGTGACCGAACCCGGTTGCGGCGATCTCGCGGGCAGCGTGTTCGCGTCCGAACTGCTGGGCGATTCGACCCTGCTCAGCGTGCGCGTCGGCGAGGATCTCCTGAACGTCAAGGTCGGCCCCGGCGAAGGCCGTCGCATGGGCGAAGCGGTCGGAATACGCTTCGACCGCTCTGGCTTGCACACCTTCGCAGAAGGAAGCGGAAAGCGAATCGAGCCCGAGGCCAGGCCATGATACGGCATGGCTTCACGACCGGCGGGAGAACCGTGCTCGCGCTGGAGAGGGCAAGCGTGCTGTTCGACGGCATCTTTTCGAGCCCTCGCCTGCAGCATCCGGAGTGCGTGGCGATCGGGCCCGACGGGTACGTCTGGGCCGGCAGCGAGAACGGACAGATCCTGCGCATCGCCCCGGACGGCGCGGGGATCGAGGAGTTCGCAACCATCGGCGGCTTCACGCTCGGGCTCGCCTTCGACGGCCACGAGGCACTCTACGCCTGTGAATTGCACTCGGCAGCGGTTTACCGCATCGATCTCCGCAACCACACGGTTCGCCGCTTCACTCCGCCCGGCATCCTGGTTCCGAACTACCCGGTGGTGGACGGTGCCCGCAATCGGCTGCTGGTCTCCGATAGCCACGCCTTCGGCGCCGCCGGACCGGGCATCTGGGCCTACGATCTCGCCACCGGCAGCGGCGGGCTCTGGTGTCGCGAAGCGTTCGCATTCGCCAACGGCATGGCCCTCTCCGCAGACGGCGGATATCTCTTCGTATGCGAAACGTTTGGGCGGCGCGTCAGGCGCATTGCGATCGGCCCTGACGGCGCCGCGGGTCCGGCCGAGCCGTTCGCCACCGACCTGCCGGGGCTGCCGGACGGAATCGCACTCGACGACCGAGGTCGGTTGTTCGTCGGCTGCTACGAGCCGTCGCGCCTGCTCTGCATCTCCCCTTCAGGTGGAGCGGCCGAGGTATATGTGGAAGATCCGACGGCGCATCTTCTGGCGCATCCGACGAACATCGCCTTCGACGGATCCGCGCTGTTCACGGCCAATCTCGGCCGCTGGCACGTCACGCGCATTGCCTCCGACACCACCGGGCGCCGGCTCGTGGATCAGGTGCGGGAAGCCCGCCGGTGAGCCGTGCCGGCGCGCCGTATCGTGGCCTGACCTGGGATCATCCCCGCGGCTACAACGCCCTCGCGGCGGCGGCCGGGATCGCGGCAAGCCCGCTCATCAGTTGGGAGAAGCAGCCGCTCGAAGGTTTCGAGTCGGAGCCGATCGGCGCGCTTGCCGCACGTTACGACCTCATCGTCATGGATCATCCGCATCTCGGCGAAGCGGTGGCCCAGGACTGCCTGATCCCGCTCGAAGCTCTCTTCGCCCCCGAGGAGATCGCAGACTGGGCGAGGGCTACGGTCGGCGCCGCGATGGCCAGCTACGAATGGCGGAATCGCCACTGGGCGCTGCCGCTCGACGTTGCCGCGCAGGTCAGCGCCGGCCTTCTCGACCGCCTCGATGTCTGGCCGGACAGCTGGGACGATGTCGTGCACCTGTCCGAGCGAGTGCCGGTCGCGCTGTCGCTTGCCGGCCCGCACGCGATCCTCTCCCTGTTTGCGGCCTCGCTCGCGCTCGGATGCGAGCCTGGCGGGCCGGACCTGCTCGACACTCCGACTTTTCTCGCCTCACTCCGCATCCTGCGGCGGCTGCACGCCCGCGCCCCTGCCGGCAGCGAGCGGCTCAACCCGATTGGCCTGCTCGACGCTCTGCAGGGGGATCGGGGCATTGCCTTCGTGCCGCTGGTCTTTGGTTATGTGAACTACGCAGCGGCAGGCGACGCGCAAAGGGTCGTGTTCGGGGCGGCGCCAGCAGGCCCCAGCGGACGGCGCGGCAGCGTGCTGGGCGGCACCGGAATCGCGCTGACCCGCCGCGCCGGGCCGGATGCCGCGCTCATCGCGCATCTTCGCTGGCTCGTTTCGCATCCTGCGCAATGCGCCTTCATACCCGACCACGACGGGCAACCCGCGGCGCGCGCGGCATGGTGCGATCCCGGCCTGAATGACAGGGCAGGAGACTTCTACCGTCGCACCCTGGCCACCACCGAAGGCGCGTGGGTGCGTCCGCGCTTCGACGGATTCATCGCATTCCAGGGCAGAGCCTCGGCAATCATCCGCCAGGCACTTGTCGATGGTGGGCGCGGCGAGCACGTCCTCGACACGTTGCGACGCGCATGGCAGGCGGCGTGCTCCGGCCCAGGCATCGGCGCAACGGTTGCGGAGAAAGCATGATGACCGCCAAGGCACTCGCCGACATCACCATCCTCGATTTCAGCCATCTGCTGCAGGGGCCGTTCGCGACGCAGCTTCTGGCCGATCTCGGCGCCAACGTCATCAAGCTCGAAAGGCCGCGACAAGGGGACCTGTTCCGCTCGATGACCTTCAACAACAAATGGGTCGGCGGTACGGAGAGCCCGAACTTCCTCGCCTGGAACCGCAACAAGCGCTCGCTCGCGATCGATCTCAAGAGTGCCGAAGCCAGGACAATCCTCTATCGGATCGGCGAGTCGGCGGATGTCGTCGTGCAGAATTTCCGCCCCGGCGTGCTCGCCAGGCTGGGCTTCGGCTACCAGGATTTCCGCGCCATCAATCCGCGTATCATCTACTGTTCCGGCTCGGGATACGGAGAGAGCGGACCCTATCTCTCACGACCCGGACAGGACATGCTGATCCAAGGGCTGACCGGCATCGCCGCCGCTACCGGCCATGGCGGCGGGCCGCCGGTTCCCGTCGGCTCGGGCTTCTCCGACCAGGTCGGTGCCATGAACATGGTCTACGGCATCCTGGCGGCGCTCTACTGGCGCGAACGCTCCGGCGAAGGGCAGGAGATCAAGGTCGATCTCCTGACCGCCATGCTCGCCCATCAGGGCCAGGAAATGCTGACGGCGATGAACTTTCACGAGGACTTCCAGCGCCCGAAATCAGGGATCGGGCATCCCGGTATGGAAGCACCGTTCGGCGTCTATCCGACCGCGGACGGCTGGGTGACCATTGCCATGAGCCCTTATCGCAAGCTCGTCGGGGTGCTCGGCGATGACGGCCTGCTCGCCTATGACGATCCCAAGACTCTGTTCGACAAGCGCGACGAGATTTGGCAGAAGCTCGCCGAGCGGACACGTCTCTGGACGACGGAAAGCCTGCTCACGGCGATGCTCGCGGCGGATATCTGGTGCGGGGTGGTGAAGACGCATCTCGAGGCGGCGGACGACCCGCAGGTGCGGCACATGGGCGCGATCACACACTATCGCCATCCGACCGCGGGAGAAATCAGAGTCGTTGCCCCGGCGGTGAAAATGAGCCGCACGCCGGCGGCGGTCGAAAGGCCGGCGCCGCTGGTCGGCCAGCACAGCGAGGAAATTCTCGCCGAGTACGGGTTTTCGGAGGCAGAGATCAGTGCCTTCGTGGCCGCCGGCGCCGTGGCGCCCGGCCCATGAGCGAGCGGTTACATACCATCGAGGCCGCGGACGTCGCAGCGACGATCGATCTCAGCGCGGGCCACGTGCGCCGGTTCGCCGTCCGCATCGAAGGACGCAGCATCGAACCGCTGCACAAGGCACCCTGGGTCGACGATCCGGTGATCGCCGGGGATGAGACGATCCCGCGCTGTCTCAGATGCCTTGCGGGCGATTTCTTCTGCGCGCCGTTCGGCGTGAGCGATCTCGAAGACGGTCCTGCCCACGGCGCAACCGCGAACAGCCAATGGCGCTGGCTGGAAACGGTGCGCAAGGCGGATGCCGTAACCGCCCGCTTCGAGCTGGTCGCCTCGGTGCTCGGGGCGCGCGTCTTCAAGGAATTCACGCTGCGCGACGGGCATCCCTTTCTCTATCAGCGACACGTGTTCGCCGGCGGCGAGGGCGCGGTCCCGGTCGCCAATCACGCCATGATCCGCTTGCCGGCAGGCGGCCGCATCTCATTTTCGGCAAAAGCGTTCGGGTTGACCCCGGGGTTGCCCCAGGAAAGCGACCCGGCACGCGGACGCTCACGGCTCCTCTACCCGTCCCGGTTCCAGGACCTGAGGCGTGTTCCGCTGGCCGATCGCGGAACTGCCGACATCACCCGCTATCCGATCGCCGAGAAGCATGAGGATTTCCTCGGCCTCGTCGAGCGGCCGGGCAACCGGTTGGGTTGGTGCGCCGTCGTCCGGCCGGACCGCAACCAGCTTTTCGTGAGCCTCAAGGATCCACGGGATTTCCCGTTCACGTTCCTCTGGTTTTCGAACGGCGGCCGAGATTATTCGCCCTGGAACGGACGCCATCTCGCGGTGCTTGGAATCGAGGAGGGGCGGGCCTGCCTGGGCGACGGGCATCGCGCTTCGATCGCCGCCAATATCCTCAATGAGGAAGGATTCGCAACCGCTCTCGCGCTCGATCCAAACGGATGCGTCGAAGTGCGCAACGTCATCGGCGGGCTCGTCATTCCCGCGGACGAAGGTGAGATCATGATGGTCTCCACTGACCGGGATCGGCTGTTCCTCCGCGGCCGTTCGGATGCACCTCTGGCTGTTCCCTTCGATGGCGGATTCCTGGGACGGGATCAGGAAAGCATGCAATAGCTTGGAGAGCTCACGCCGCGGCGCAGCGACTCCTGAGCCTGCTGCCGAGCTGGTTCCGCACCAAAACACTTCATCCTGCATCGGCGATCCACAATGGAAACGGCTTCGTCATACCCGATCGGAACCGCCCTCACGCCGATTCAGGCACCACCAGGATCTGTAGCCTTGCTGCAACACACTGTGCGCCAGACCTTGTACGGAGGGGGCAGGACACTATCCGGCGATAGCGATGGCCGTGCCCGTCGCCGCCGCCTGCTCGATCGCGGCGAGGATTCGCGTTGCCGCCAGCCCGTCCTCGGGCCCGGCGAGCACCGGCGCGTCGGCGACCACGGCATCGACGAAGCGGGCAATCGATTCGTAGACGAAGCCGCCGATGCGCGATCCCGCCGCCGGGGTGGCGCCGAACAGGTCGATCGTGCTGAGGCCGGTGCCGGTGAAGCGGCGAAAGGCTCCGTTGTCGGCGGTGCTGATCTGCAGCGCCCCGCGTTCGCCCACGATATCCAGCCGGAAGTCGAACACGAGCGGAGAATCGGGTGGCAGCACCCAACTGTTTTCGAGCGTCGCGACCGCACCGGATGCAAACTCGAGTAGCGCCAGATGTACGTCGGCGGTATCGACGCCCAGCGCTTTCAGGCGACCATCCCGGCGCACAGCCTGCACGCGCCGGATCTCGTCGCCGGTGATGAAGCGCAACGCGTCCACCGCGTGACTGCCGAGAAACCAGAGCGCCGAGGACCGCCCCGCCCAGGACAGCATTTCGAGCGGCACGAAGGTGGTGTTGTTGAGCCGGGCGCTGAGATGGAGGAGCCGGCCGAGCTCTCCCGCGGCGACGCAATGGTGCGCGGCGGCAATGGCGGGGCTGACGCGGTTATGAAAATCTACCATGAGCTTGCGCCCCGATCGGCGCGCTGCGGCCACTACCCTCTCGCTCTCCTCGACGGTGGTAGCGAGCGGCTTTTCACTCAAGACGTCGCGTCCTGCGGCAAGCGATGCCAGAATCACCTCCGCATGGGCGAAGTCGGGGGTGGCCACCGTCACCGCCTCGACCTCGGGGTCGGCGAGGAGGGTCGCGAGGTCCGGATAGGTTCGGCGCGCCCCGAAGCGTGCAGAGAGCGCCTCGGCGCGGACGGCGTCGGTGTCGAAGATGCCGATCAGCGCCGCCTCCGGCAGGGTCGAGAGGACGCGTGCGTGTTGGCTGCCCCACAACCCGGCGCCAACGATCGCGAATCCCTTGCGTGCCGTCATCGGCTCATCCCTTGATCGATCCAAAGGTCAGGCCGCGCACCACGTAGCGGTCGAGGAAAAGAAAGATCAGCATCGGCGGCAGCATCGCCGCGACCGCCGCCGCTCCGATGTACGTCCAGGTAACGCCCGCCGTGGCGAAATAGCCGAGCGTGCCGATCGGTAACGTCTCGGTGCGTTGCGAACTCAGCACCAATGGGAAGGCGGCGTTGTTCCAGGCGAACACGAACGCGAACATCGAAGTCACGATGAGGCCCGGTCGCACCAGCGGCAGCGTGATGCGCAGGATCACCGTATGCCACGCGGCGCCGTCGACGCGTGCTGCCTCCTCCAGCTCGGTCGGAACGTCATCGACGAAGCTCTTCATGAGCCAGACCGAGAACGGAATGGTGATCGTCTGCATGATGAGGACCATCGCGAGATAGGTGCCATTCAGGCCAATGTGCGACATCAGTACAAAATAGGGGATGAGGAAGGCAATGGGCGGCGCCATCAGGAGGCCGAGATACCAGAGCATGATGTTCTTGCGCCCGCGCACCTGAAAGCGCGACAGCGCGTAAGCGGCAGGAAAGGCAAGCGGCAGGTTGAGCGCAACCGCGCACACCGCGACCACGAGGCTGTTGAAGAGCTGCGGGAGGTTCGTGCCGGGGTGGACGAAGGTAGCCTCGATCGCTTCCAGGGTCGGCGTGAAGTGCAGCACCGGTGGGATCGCGAACACGGTCTGGGCCGGACGGATCGCGAGCAGGATGAACCACACGATAGGGCCGGCGAAGATGAGCAGGATGACGCCAAGCGCAAGATAGGCCAGAGTGTCGGCGGTGCGTGACTTGACGGCCATCGGCTCAACCCGCGTCCTTGAATACGAAGAACACGAAGAGGGTAATAAATATGTTGACAATGAGCACGATGATCCAGGTCATCGCGCTGGCCAGGCCGATGTTGAAATCCACCAACCCCTGCTGATAGAGCATGTATCCGAGCGTGAAGGTGGAGGAGCCTGGGCCGCCGCGCGTCAACACCAGCACCAGGTCGAACGTGTTGAAGAGCTGCATGAAGCGCAGCATCGTCACGAAGGCGAGCGGACGCGCGATCAGCGGTAGCCTGACGTGCCGGAGCGTCGCCCACGCGCTGGCGCCATCGAGCCGCGCCGCTTCGATCACCTCGTGCGGAACGCCGAGCAATGCGGCGTAGAAGATGATCGCGCAGAATGGCGTCCACTCCCACATGTCGGCGAGGACGATGCTCGGCAGCGCGGTGATCGGCGAACCCAGCAACCCGCGTGCCGGCACGGGGATATGGGCAACGGAGAGCAGCCAGGGGATGATCCCGCCATCCGGCTGGTACATGTAGCGGAACAGGAAGCCAACCACGATCGGCGCGATCGTGGTTGGCATGATCAGGATCGCTCGCGCGGGGCTCATGCCGGGCAGCTCGCGGCAGAGCAGGAGCGCGATTGCAAGGCCGAACACCACTTCGAGGGCAGTGCCGCTGACGGTGAGGACCAGGGTGTTCATGAGCGAGACCATGAACACCGGCCCGTGCAGCGCCATGCCGTAATTGCCGAGGCCGACGAAACCGAGCGGCATCGGGCTCATCTGCATGTTCCAGAAGTAGAAGCTGTTCTTCAGCGCGAAGAACAGCGGGAACGCGATGAGCAGGAGCAGCAGTACGACGGACGGCGCGATGAGCAGGTACGGGAACAGCCTGCGCCGCCGGGATAGCAGCGCAGCACGCCATGCCAGGCGGGCCGATACCGGAAGCGGCCGGTCGAGGCGCAGCGACACTGCGGGCCGCGCCTCGGGTTCGAGTTCAGGCAAGGCTGGTGATCAGCGCCTTCGTTGCCTCGAGCGTATCGTCGTAGCTCGGCCGACGGAAGGGAACCATGAAGTTGCCCTTGAGCACGTTGATCCAGTACTGCGTTGTCTGCTTCGCGCACTCCTCGGGCGACAGCGCACCCGTGAGAACCTTGTTAAGGTTGAGGCCGTAGATGCTCTCCAGCGTCGTGTACGTGGGCACGCCGGGGCGACTGATCTTGCCGTTGCCCGTTTCGAGCGCGGTCAGTTGCATTGGCAGATAGGGATAGATCTTCAGCAACTCGGGGTCGCCGTAGAGCGAGCGCCGCGCGAAATCCGAGAACTGGTACCCGTACTTGTCGTAGAGGGCCATCGCCTTCTGCGTTTTCGCCGACGTCGCCCACTTGATGAAGGTCCACGCCTCGTCCTGGGCAATGGAATTCGCTGGGAGCCCGAGGCCCCAGCCGCCGATGCTGATCACCTGCGGGTGAGAGGAGTGCGGTAGCGGCACGATTCCCATCTTGTCGGCCACCACCGACGTCTTGCCGGACATGTAGCCATCCTTCCGGCACAAGTAGAAGTAAGGCGTCCACCAGTAAAACATGCCTATGTCGCCCTTGGCGAACCGCATGCCCGCGTCAAACCAGTTGTAGTTGACCGACTCGGGCGGCGAATTCTTGTAGAGGTCGCGAAACAGCGTGATCGCCGCGATATTTTCCTTGCTGTCGATGGTGGGAGTGAAGTCCCATGGGGCTTCGGGGAAGTGCTTGAACCAGCGCGCACCCATGCTGGCGGCGAGTTGTGTGTACATGTGGACGATCGGCGCCGGCTGCTGTCCGGCGACAACCGTGCCGGACATCTTGTGGCCCGAGAAGCTCTGGCCGTCCAGTTTCTTGACCATGTCGAAATACTGGTCCCAGGTCCAGCTTCCGTCGTTCGGGACCTTGATGCCCGCCGCCGCGATAGAGTCCTCGCGATACATCACGCCCATGCCGTACGGCGCGACGGGCATCGTGCCGATCTGGCCGCGCCATTCGTTTATGGAGTAGATGACGCCTGGTATGAAGTCCTCGAAGTTGATGTCCTTGTCAGCCTTGATGAGATCGTTGAACGGCTTGACCCACTTGCTTTCCAGGTACTGGCCGAGCCAGATGTTGTCCACGGAAATCACGTCGGCGTCGGGGTGGCCGCCGAGGAACGAGGTGACCAGTCTTGCGTTCAGGGCGTCATAGGACAAGCTCTCGATGTTCACCGCGATGCCGGTCTCTTCGGTGAACTGCGCCGCCACTCCGCTCAGAGCGTAATAGAATGGATCGGCGACGAGGAGGACGCGGATGGACTTCTTTTGCGCCCGCGCCACCCGCGGAGCCGCGAGCGCGGCTGCAGTTGCGAGGGCACCCGTACCCTTCAGTACGCTGCGCCGCGAAATCCTCTCGATCATGGCCATCTCCATCCCTTGTTGCCGCACGACGTATGCTGGAAGCAGAGTAGACTATAGGCAACGCACGACACTGACTCAACCGCCTTCCACCTGCAACGCAAGCCGCAACGTTCACACTGACCGCAGCGGTGACTCCACAGCCGTGCCGGGGCGGGGTAGCCTTCGGCTCCGTGCAGAGAGCGGGTCGCCCGACGGGCCGGAAGGGGTGAAGATGGCGGACCAACCGCAGGCGGGAGACGTAGCACCGCTGCTCGCGCAATTCCTCGACGACCTCATTCCGGGCGATGGGTCATGGCCCTCCGCCTCTGCCGTCGGCTCGCACGGCGTGCCGGCCGAACGGCTGCTCGACCTCGAAGGCGATGACGCCGTGCAGAAGCTCGTCGAGACCCTGGGCGACCGCGGTCGGCCGCCCGACGGCCGGAGTTCTGATGAGCGGGCGCTCGGCTATGCCGCCGAGGCACGGGCACCCTGGGGGCGCGGCCATCATCACTGGTTTGAACGCCATTTCGACCATGGTATCGCGATCCACGCGATCGGCGACGACTTGCCGAACCCAGAGAACCGCGTCCCCCTTGACCACGAGCGACGCGACGATGAGGGCGTTCCGGTCGCACACCTGCATGACGCGCCCGGCGAAAACGACCGCCGCATGGTGCGCTTCATGGGGGACCGGCTGCGTGACATCGCGGCCGCCGCCGATGCGTTCGAATGCAGCGTGCAGGACTATATGGGCGCCGAGGGCGTGTACCGCACGCCGGCCTGGCACCTGCTCGGTGCCTGCCGCATGGGCTGCTCGTCGGCAACCTCGGTTGTCAATCGGCGGCACCAAGCCTGGGACGTGCCGAACCTGTCCATCGTGGATGGCGGCGTTTTCGCGACCGGGGGCGTGGTCAACCCGACGCCGACGGTTTCGGCGCTGGCGCTCAGGGCGGCCGGGCACCTTCGCGACAACTTCCGCGAGCTGCGAGCGACGAGCCGGCCGCTCGCCGCATGAGCGCTGCTGCCGAGGGACCGGGCGCGATGCAAGGACTTCGCAGTGATGACGCGTTGATGGCCGGAATCGCAAACGAGGAACATCTCGTTTGCACCGAATGTGGGCAACGCGCGGCGATGCGCGACATGCCATCCACTTGCCTACGCTGCGGTGGCATCTTCGACCTGCGCTTTCCGGACAAGCCGACGGCAACACCGGACGAAACCGGAAATCCCGGCGTCTGGTACTGGCAGCGGTTCCTGCCAGACTGCGCGCCCGCGAATCGTGTGACGCTCGGCGAGGGAGGCACGCCGCTGCTCTTCTGCGCGCGGCTCGGGGCAGAACTTGGCCTCGATGCCTTCTGGGTGAAGAACGACGCGGTGATGCCAACCGGCTCGTTCAAGGACCGTGCCATTGCTGTCGCCATCTCACTCGCCCGCCAGTATGGTAAGCGTGGCGTGGTGCTGTCATCCAGCGGCAACGCTGGCGCTTCGGCCGCCGCGTATGCGGCGCGCGCGGGACTGCCGGCGGTCGTGCTTGTGCCCGCGACAGCGCCGCCGAGCAAGCTCAGGCAGATCCTCGTGCACGGCGCGCGGCTGGCCACGGTCCAGGGAGAAACGAGTGATTGCTGCAGGCTTGCCGCCGTCGCGGCACGCCGCTTCGGCTGGGTCAACCTTACGACCACCTACTACAACCCATACGGCGTCGATGGCTACGCAACGATCACCTACGAGATCGCCGCAGCGCGACCGGACGTGTTGCTGCTGCCGATCTCCTGCGGCCCGCTGCTGGCCGGGATGATGAAGGGCTTCGCGCGGATGCGGGCGCTCGGCCTGATCGAGCGTGTGCCGCGTCCGGTTGCGGTGCAACCGGAGAGATGCGCGCCGATTGTTCGGGCGTTCAAGAGTGGCGCAAGGGTGAGGGCCTGGACCCCGGAACACACGATCGCCAGCGCGCTCAACGACACGCTTGCGGGCTACGAGCGCGATGGCGATTACACGCTCGCCTGGCTGCGTCGCTACGACGGCACCGCGGTCGCCGTGCCTGATGAGGCGGTGATCAAGGCGATGCGCGCGCTCGCCGCACGCGAGGGCCTTTTCGTCGAGCCCAGCGCCGCCGTGCCGGTCGCAGCGATTTCCCACTTGGTCGCTTCGGGTTGGCTCGACCGCGGCACGCGCGTGATGGCCGTGGCGACGGGGCACGGGCTCAAGGACGTGCCCGCCGCGGCGATCGCGGAGCTGCCGGCGCCGATCGCGCCGACCGAGGCAGCGCTCGCCGTTGTCCTGGACCAAGTGGTGTCCGGGCCGCCTTGATCTGGCTCGCATCGTGCTGCAACCCTGCGTTCGACGGGTGAATAAGGAAACCGGTCGATGCGACAGCCCTGCGCATCTGCGGCAGGGTGCCGAGTGGTGCGGCCATTCTCGGATACGGCACCGAAGGCAATACGGATACATGCGCTGCCCGCCGCTTCCGCGCCTTCAGCTCGTGTAGACGCCGCCTGTAACATTGATGCCTTGCCCAGTCATGAATCGCGCCGCATCGGAGCAGAGGAACACCACGACCCCGGCGACATCCTCTGGCTGCTCGAGCCGGCCAAGCGGCGTCTCTGCAACATAGTCGGCACGCACTCGCTCCGGCGTCACACCACGCAGTGCCGCCTCCCAGATCACTTCGCGATCCTGCATCGGCGTCTGCACGAAGCCGGGGCAGACGGCGTTGACCCTGATGCCGCGCGGCGCCAACTCGCGTCCGAGCGCCTGCGTCCAGCCGAGGACAGCGAACTTGCTGGCCGAATAATGGGCGAGCAAGGGGGCCCCGACCTTGGCGGCGAGCGAGGCGGTATTGACGATGACGCCACCGCCTTGGGCGAGAAAGTGGCGCGCCGCGAGCTGATTGGTGACGAACACGCCATAGGCGTTGACCGCGAAGTTCTCTCTCCAGTCGTCGTCAGTGAGATCGACCGCGGCACGCATGGAGGATACCCCGGCATTGGCAATGAGTATGTCGTAGCCGCCAAGCTCGGATTCGACCGCGGCGAAAGCGCGCGTCACCGCAGCACGGTCACGTACGTCGAGTGCCACCCCCATCACCCCGCCAGCCTCGCGCGCCGCCGCTTGTGCGGCGTCCGCTGCCGTGTCGGCGACGGCGACGCGCACGCCGTGGCGGGCAAGGGCGGCAACGATCGCGCGACCGATGCCGCCGGCGCCGCCGGTGACGATGGCGCGTTTGCCCGCCAAATCCGACGCAATCCGGCCGCTGCCTGGGTCTGCCAACGCCATGGTTGCCGCTCCGTGCACCTGTCGGGACATAGTCACATGAAATCGCACGTCGCAAAATGGAATCATCGTGGGAGTTTGTGCGTACGGCGAGTAAGGGGGCATTGGGAAATAACGGCTACGTTCTTGGCTTTGGGCCCGGACGGATGGAATAGTTCCACTCGGGGTGGAACGCCGCGCTGACGAGATTGACGGCGTCGAGTTGGGCGTCGCTGATTTTGACGCCTTGCTGGTAGGCGCGGGGATCGATGGCGCATTGGACCGTCAGGCCGGTTTTCGTCGTCGTCGCGCCGATCAGTTCGACGACGGCGAGGCGGTCGGTCAACGGACGAGCGCGCCAGTTCTGCGTGATGTGACAGAACAGACGGTGCTCGATCTTGTTCCATTTCGACGTCCCTGACGGATCATGGCGGACGTGGAGCGTCAGATCCGTCTCGTCGGCCAGCGCCTGCAACGGAACTTTCCACAGCCGAACCCGCGCCCCGTTCGGACCTCCGCAATCGGCCGTGATCGTCTACTCCGTCGCCTCGGGATAACGCTGCCGCCCCATGCGCTCCAGCCAGCAACGGATCGAAGCGACCGCGAACTCGGCGGTGTCCGAGGTGATCCCGAGGCTGACCCATCCCTCGTCGGCGGTCACGTCGTAGACGCCGTAGGGAGCGGCCTTGCCGAGCGTCTCGTCTTCGAAGTCGTGAACGTTCACGCGCAACGGCTCGCTCTGGGGCCGATAGTCCGTGCCGGCGTTCTTGAAGTCCCCGATCAGTTCCTTCTTCTTCGTGTCGACGGACACGACCGGCCCTCCGCGTCCCGGCGCCGCAAGGACTGTTGCGTCGATGTATCGGAAGGCGCATCGCGATCGGCATGGTTGGAGCCTTCCGCGGCCTTACGATTGCCCCGGCGCGAAAAGCCGAGTTTCCGCCCTTTCCAGGCTTTTCGAGAATCAAACCAGAGGACGCATCGGATCGCCGAAAGTGTCCGGGTCGACCAATCGACGCAACGTCTCGCTGAGGCCGGGGTCTTTGTCGCCGAGCGCGTGTCGGCCGCCGCCTTGACGGCGGATGCGCCCGCTCGGCAAAGGCGCCGCGTCCAAATCGTCTTCGCCGCGATTGATCGTCGCACGTGCCAGCCCCGTCATCTTGAAAACCACCGCCAGCCCGCCGCCCGCAGCCGCCCGAACCTCCGCTGCCGCGAACAACCGACGCCCGCGCTCGTCCAGCTTGCTCCCGAACGTCTCCCATCGAACCCGGATTGCTGCTGAATCAATGATACAAGCGATCGACACCGCCGATCCGCCGTGGGGAATCCTTCTCCACGCCCAGCGATTCGCTTATTTTCCGAAATCTCCTCAGCTTTGTTCGGCATCATACGCCTCCCCGGCGTCGCTTATGCCCCACACAAAAAATTACGGACAGGCTCACGGCATCTGCCCGGCGTCCGGTTTGCCCGGTATGCCGACGATGCGGTGCTGCACTGCAAGAGCGGGCGGCAGGCAGGTTATGTGCTTGACCGCATCCGGGAAAGGTTCCGAGCCTGCAAGCTCGAGCTGCATCCGAGCAAGACACGGGTCGTCTATTGCAAGGACATCAAGCGGACCGGCGATCACCCCGATATTCAGTTCACGTTTCTGGGCTATACGTTTCGGCCCCGCAAGGCACTGGACAAGTATGGTATGGCCGAGTGTATGTAAACTTCTCCCCGGCGGTCAGTCGCGACGCCCTCAAGGGCATGCGTCATATCATCCGAGGATGGCACCTGCAACTGAAGAGCGACAAGGCTTTGGCCGATCTCTCGGCCAAGTTCGCTCCGATCCTGAGGGGCTGGCAGCAATACTATGGCCGGTTCCACGGATCGGCGCTCAAGTCAGTGTGGTGGAACATGAACCTGTTCCTGATCCGGTGGCTTATGCGCAAGCACGAGAAGCTGAGGGGCCATAAAACAAGGGGCGCCGAACTGCTCAAGCGGCTGGCGCAACGGCAGCCGAATGCGTTCATACATCGGTCGCTGGGGTACTGCTCGTAGGCCGGATGATGGGAGCCGGATGAGCCGAGAGGTTCACGTCCGGTTCTGCGAGAGGCCGGAGGTGCAATCCCTCCGGCCTACTCATCCACATATCGGACCTTTACAATGTTGTCAATAGGTTGCCATATCGTTCCGGATAACCAATCCATGTCGGAAGCGGAATTCCAAGTGACTCGATTCGCTCGGCTTTTCGTTTCGAGCTCGTTGAAATTGTCGGTACCGTAACGAGATATGTGAATTCGGTAGCCCTCTGGGAGAGGGTGGTGCGAAGCACCGGGTGAGGACGGTTCGTCGCCGTGCACAGCGGGTTGCGGGCTGTTGCGCAACTTCCGTTGCCCGCGGCGGAAGGCCATCAGAGCTGCGTGGTCCGGCTTGCCATCGCATCGTCCCATACGTGATCGCGCTTGTCGTCGAATACCAAGCTGGTGGTTTCAGGGATGACGAACCAGTCTCCTCGCGCCAGCTCCCCTTGCAGTTGGCCCGGGGCCCACCCGGCGCAGCCGAAGGCAACCAGCTTCTTCCTTGGCCCATGGCCGTGTCCGATGTCCTCCAGGATGTGCGGATTCTTCGTCAAGGCAAGATGATCGTCGATGGCCATCGTTCCGGGACGATGATAATCTGTGCTGTGCAGCACGAAACCGATCGTCGGGGCCACCGGGCCGCCGGCGAAGATGGGGATCGTTCCCTCGACTCCTGCATCGTTCAAACCGAGTGCTTGCAACAAGCCGCCAAGAGGTACCGTGGCCAGTGGCCGGTTGATCACGATGCCCACGACGCCGTTATCGTTCTGTTGCACGATCACGATGACGGTATGCCAAAATCGCGGATCGCCGATCTGGGGGGAGGCCACCAGGAGATCTCCTGCCAGGGAAGTCTGCGGCTGTTGCGCGTCGGGGTGCCGCAGGCTGGCGGGCGAGACCGCTGCCGACCAGAGCAGGGCGACAAGAGACAAGAGAGCAGGATGGAGCCAGGTGGGAAGCATGGGAAAACTCGCTCACTGATGACGCGGCCGCCGGTTCCGGACCTTGGGCGGGCGGCGTATTCTAGCGCATTGCAGTGGGTCGGGCCCGATCGGCAGGCTGACCATCGGCAGCGGCTGGCCGTGGGCCGTCGAAACGGGGCACCAGAGCCGGCATTCCGCGCCCCTTGCCGTCGCGCGCCGCCGTCGCCGGAAGCGAGAAGGGAAGGATTTGCCTTGTGCCTGCGGAGCGAGTCATTCATTGGCCAGGCTCGGCGCTTGAGAGGGGAAGGCGAATGGATCCGACCGTTCTGTTTCTGAAGGCCGCCGGTATCGGGATTGCGGTCGCCGCGCCGGTCGGACCGATGTCACTGCTCTGCATGCGCCGGAGCCTCGCGCTCGGCTGGCGGAGGGGCTTTGCGACCGGCCTTGGCATCGCGACCGGAGACGGCACCTACGCCCTGATCGCCGCAGCGGGCCTGAGCGGCCTTTCGCATTTCCTGCTGGTGCACGCCAGGCCGCTGCACTTTGTCGCGGCACTCGCGCTCTTTTATTTCGCCTTCAGTGCGTTCCGCGTCCGCGTCGCCGAGCCGGTTCTTCCCGCCGGGCGGGGCACCTATCTCGGCTCGGTTCTGCTGACGCTGACCAACCCGCCAACGATCATTGCTTTCGCGGCCTTTTTCACGGTCCTCGCGCCGCCCGGTGGGCTGAACCTTGCCGCCGCCGGTTTGACGGCCGGCGGCGTTTTCGCGGGCTCCCTTCTCTGGTGGTGCGGCCTGGTCGCCGCCATCGGCTTCTTCCGCGCCGCGATCGGCACTCGTGCGCGGCGGATGATCGACCGGATCGCGGGCATCTTCTTCCTGGTTTTCGGACTGATCGAACTGCGCCGGGCGCTGGCGCGATGACCACCGCGGCCGCCCTCAAGGATCTTGCGAACGAGCTTGCCGGCCTGCTCAAGCTGCGCAGCCTGCCGATCGGGATGAAGCTGTTCGCCGAGCGCGAGGCGCTGCTTGCAGTGCCCGGGATCCGCATCAGCGCCGATGGGCGGCGCTTCACCACCTGCCAGCTTGTCACCAATGCGCGGCTCGGCGGCCAGACGATCGGCATCGTTGCCGAGAGCGTGCTTCCCTTTACCGGCTGCGCCTCGGTGATCGGCCTCAAGGAGCCCGACCCGAGGCTCGCTTCCGGTGAGACGATGACGGGCGTGTGGTTCGAGAACCGCGAAGCGGCACACGCCCATCAGAACGAGATGCCGCGCGTGGCACCCGGACGATGGCAGGGGCTGGCCGCTTCGCCGCTGCGCACCGCGCGTCTCGACCCGCCGGATATCGTTCTCTTTTATGCCAACCCGGCGCAGATGATTCTGTTCATCAACGGGTTGCAGTGGCGAAACTATCGGCGCATCGGCTTCAGCGTCACCGGCGAGACGGCGTGCGCCGATTCCTGGGGGCGGGCGCTGGCCGGCGGTGAGATCTCGCTCTCCATCCCCTGCTACGCGGAACGCCGCTATGGCGGCGTGGCCGACGACGAGCTGGCGATCGCCTTGCCGCCGGAAGAGTTCGAGGCCGGAATTGTCGGATTGCGCGGCCTCGACAAGGCGGGGCTGCGCTATCCGATTCTTCCCTACAGCACCGGCAACGATCCGGGTGCGGGGCTGGCCAGGAGCTACGGAATCACCTGATCGGGCCGCCGTATCAGGGTTTACGCCTGGCCGGCCTGGCCGGCTTCGGTTCGGCCACCGCGGCAAAGAACTGCCGCGCCATCGCCTCATAGACCGGCACCGGGCAG
>JASHOF010000144.1 GCA_030041255.1 Acetobacteraceae bacterium | reverse complement strand
CGGTATTCGCGGCGATCGAGATCGCCCGCCGCGGCGGCGGGCGGATCGCGATCGATACCAACTACCGCCCTGCCCTCTGGCCTCCCGCGCGCGCCGCGGCGGTGATCCATGCCGCGATCGCCAAGGCCGACATCGCACTGCCGGGCCAGGACGATGCAACGGCGCTGACCGGGCTTACCGAGCCCGACGCCATTCTCGAATTCTATCTCCGGCTCGGCCCGTCCATCGTGGTCCTGAAGCGGGGCCGGGAGGGTGCAATTCTCGCCGCCGGGCGGGAACGGATCGTGCTGCCCGGCCTTGCCGTCCGTGCCCTCGACGCGACCGGTGCGGGCGATGTGTTTGCCGGTGCGTTCCTCGCACGCCTGTTGCAAGCGGATTCGCCCGCCGACGCGGCGCGCTACGCAACGGCGGCGGCCGCGCTTTCGACCACCGGCTACGGCGCGGTAGCGCCAATCCCCCGACCGGAGGCAGTGCGCGCGGCTTTGACCCTTGCAGTGAACGATCGCTGATCAGTCACGGGCGGGAAGCGAGCATTCCGAACAGAGCGGCATCGCCTGCGAAAGCCGCCCACCCTGCCGCAGCGGGGCGATGCGGAGCGCAAGGCCTGTCGTATCGTCGGTCTCGACGAACACGCCACACAGCGTCGGCTCTCCCTCTGCCGGGGCCAGGCGCTCGCCCGGCATGCGGGTCCAGAAGCGGATCGAGGCAGGATCCTTCGCCATGCCGATCACGCTGTCATAGTCCCCACCCATCTCCACATCCGGGATGAGCGCGCCCCGTCTGGCGGCGCCGTGGGAAACGGCCTTCCAGCCGGCCGTCCAAGCTACGCGGACGTGCGAAATCGAATCTCCCGTTGCAGCGCCGGGGGAGGCTCGATACGGTTCAACAGAGACGGCCGATGGGTTCGTCAGTTCCTGGAATTCAAGCAGATATGAACGGATCCTGCGGGCCCAGCCTAACCACGAGCCTCATCCAACTTGTCGTCTGGCTCGGCGCCATCATACGCTCCCTCTTCCCCTGGCCGGCCGTCGTCCTTTTCGTTTTCCTGTTCCCGCCCCTGCGAAATGCTATCGACAGGATCGTCGGGTCACTGGCGGACTCGATCCGTACCCTTCGCCGCGTAAAGGCCGCGGGCGTGGAATTCACCCTCGACCCCCAAGCGGCACGCGAAATAGCCGCCAAATCCACCAGCGTGGTGCTCGAAGACTACCAGCGGAAGGCCGACGAAGAAGTCGCCCGGCTACGCGTATGGGACAAGTTCATGCGCATCATAGACGAAGCCGTACGCCCGCTCGCCCAAGGAGGTTTCAGATCGACCATCCATATCGAGGACGTGCTCCGACCGGAGATGCTGTACCAACTGGTTGAATACGTTTACATATCCGAACCATCCGGCAACCCAAACACACGCGGCCGCCGAAACTCCATCCGATTCGGAATCATCGGCCGGGCATGGCGCCTCGGGCAGTCGGAATACGATCCGGAGGTCACGACGAACGTAGCCGACCTGGTTAAGGACTGGGGAATGACGCAGAGCGAGGCGACCCGCGCGGGACGCGGCAGGAAATCGTTCGCAGCCATACTGCTGCCGGATGCATCCGGCGGCAACTCAGGACTGATCTTCGTAGACGCGGAATCACCGCACCTCTTCGGTCACACTCCCATTGCGGAGCTCGAACGGAGAATCAAGGAAATAGCCACCGAACGTGAAGGACTGAGCGACAGCCTCACCCGGGTCAGGGGTGCGCTGGGGCAGGAATTTCGAGCCCCGATGTTACGATGATCGGTAGAATGTCGCCTAATCGGTCCACCACCTTCAAGTGCGCTGGCCGGCCACCATCCCGCTCTACCTCCACCCAATTGTGATTTGCGATCAGGATCGCATTCAATCCAGCTTCCAAGGCTGGGATCGCGTCTGATCGTAGACTGTCCCCGACCACCCAGGACGCCTCTGCAGAAATGCAAAGACTTGCGACCAATTCGCGGAAGAGTGTCGCTGTCTTTTTTTCGGCGATATGGACGAGATCGAATAGTCCCGTGTAGTTAAACCCCGCAAGTCGGCGCTCCTGTACCCAGCGTTCCCCTGCTGTAACGAGGGCCAAGTTGTGGCTACTTCTGAGTGTCACCAAAACTCCAGCAGCATCCTGATCTGTCTCAGCCGGGGACTCAAACACTGACATCGCCAAGCGCCTGACGCGTTCTGCCTGCTCCGTCGTAGCGCCGGGTATGAACCTTCGCAGGGTGTTCTCGAAGGATCTCGCGAACCGTACGGCCGAATATCCAAGCTCCCCAAAAAGGCGCTTGTCCTCTTCCCGCTGAAAGGTCTCGACCTCCCACGCACTCGCGCCAGACTGCTCCACAAACCGGACCAGATCACGCCGAGCACGGTCGTACAGTGCCTCGACATGCCATAACGTATTGTCTCCATCGAAGAACACCCAGCGGTTCCCTTTGCCAACCCGACGATCCGGGCGCTTGGCGGAACCCACCGACGGCAGTGCACGATTCTCCACTTGCGATTCCCCGGCGCGGCTCGGCGCACCCCTCCACTTCCGTGCGCCCGCGGCGCACTCAATGCTTAGAACGACGAAGGCGTCATCCCAACGCAATTCGCGGGTCAGGCTCCGCCAGGAGAATGCCCGCCCTCTCGCCACGCCCCAACCGCCACCGCCCCCACATCCGGCATCGCCTGCGAAAGCCGCCCGCCCTGCCGCAGCGGGGCGATGCGGAGCGCAAGGCCTGTCGTATCGTCGGTCTCGACGAACACGCCACACAGGGTCGGCTCTCCCTCTGCCGGGGCCAGGCGCTCGCCCGGCATGCGGGTCCAGAAGCGGATCGAGGCAGGACCCTTCGCCATGCCGATCACGCTGTCATAGTCCCCGCACATGCCGACATCGGAGATGAAGGCGGTGCCGCCCGGCAGCACCTGGTGATCGGCCGCGGGGCAGTGGGTGTGGGTGCCCGCCACGAGGGATACCTGGCCGTCGAAGGAGTGGGCGTAGGCCATCTTCTCGCTGCTCGCCTCGGCGTGGAAGTCGATGACGATGGCCGTGACGGTGCCGCCGAGCCGATGCTGGGCGAGCAGGCGCTCGGTGGTGCGGAAGGGACAATCGAGCGGATCGAGAAACAGCCGGCCCATCGCGTTCACGACGAGTGCCTTCCGCCCGTCGGCGAGAGTGATCGTGACCGAGCCCGCGCCCGGGGTTGCGGGGGGGAAGTTGAGCGGGCGGATGAGGCGAGGCTCCTCGGCGATGAAGCTCGTGATCTCGCGCCGGTCCCAGGCGTGGTTGCCGAGCGTCAGCACGTCCGCGCCGGCGGCGAGCAATGCACGCGCCATTTCCGGGGCGAGCCCGAAGCCGTGCGAGGCGTTTTCTGCATTGACGATGGCAAGATCGACGGCGAGGCGCTTACGCAGCCCGGGGAGCGAAGCGGCGACTGCCTCGCGCGCGCTGCGGCCGACGATGTCGCCGAGGAAGAGGATGCGCACGGATCAGGGCCCGGCGATGCAGCGGATGATGCCGCGCTCGGTGGCGACCGCCGGCAGCCGAACGTCGCCCGGGCCGGCGGGCACCTCGGCTATTTCCTGGCCGGCATAGGCGCAGCCGAGCAGGCCCGCGGCCGGCATCGCGGCGAGCGTGCGATCGTAGAAACCGCCGCCATAACCGAGGCGACGGCCGAGGCGGTCGAAGGCGAGCAGCGGCACCAGCAGGAAGTCGGGCGTCAAGACCTCGCCCCTGGGGGCGAAGGTGCCGAAGGGTTCGCGCAGCAGCGCCTCGCCCGGCCGCCAGCGCCGGAAGCTCAAGGCTTCGCCGCGGCGCGGCGTTTCCGGCAACACGATGGTGTGGCCGCGCTCGAGCAGGCGGATGAGGAGGGGGCGGATGTCGATCTCCTCGCCGATCGGCCAGTAGCCGGCGACGATCGCTCCCACCGGCGGCGGCGCTTCCGCCAGCACGTGCCTGGCGAGTTCCGAGCCGAGCGCGGGGTCCATGCCGGCGCGGCGAGCGCGCGCCGCCAGCCGCGCCGCCTTCTTGGCGTCCCTGAGGTCGTAGTGCGGAGCCGCCCTGGCCGTTGGCGTCTCACCCTCCCAAGGCCTGCGTTTGCAGGTGGGCGCCGGATACCGCGGCCAGGACCGCGGCAGCGCCAGCTCCCGGGAGGATGCTTAGTGGCCCCGGGGGTGACGTGCCTGACGCACCGGGCAGCTCCGCAGAGGGCAATCTAGGGACGCTCCATCGCTTCGGCAATCGCCTCTGCGCGGAGGGCAAGTTCCGTGAACCGCTTGGTCCGGGCCGTGCGGGCGGCGTCCGGCGCCGGCGCAGCGGAAGCGGTTGCCTGCGCCAGCCGCATGTCGTGCAGTTCGTCGGCGAGCAACAGGGAGGCCAGCATCAGGAGCCGTGCCTCGCCGCTCTGCGCTCCGACCGCCTTGATGCTGGCGACCCGGCCATCCACCTCGGCCGCCATGGCCTGCAAGTGCGATTCCTGCCCGTCCTCGCAGCCAACGGTGTAAACGTAGCCGTTGATGCGAACGCTGACCTCGGCCATCGGCGGTACCTCAGGCCTGCCGGCCGAGAACGGCGCGGAGGCTCGCGATCAGCGCCTCGAGCCGGGTTGCAAGCTCGGTGATCCGCGGATCGGAGGCGGGCAACGCCGCGGGACCGGCCGCAACCGGGGGACGCTCTGCCGCGCACCGCGCGATCCGCTCCAGCGCCGCCTCCAGCCGCGATGCGACCATCTCCTCGTTGTCCGGCATTGCCTGCTCCGCGGTCACCACGCCAGTCGGGTTTTTGAGCACACTTGCAATCAACACGTCCAATCGTTTGAACGTCAAGCATGATCGAGCGACCAGCCGTGATCGTGCACGGTCTTGCAGACGCCCGCGTGGCGCTCGCCCCGGGGCGGCCGGTGCTGCTCGTTTCCGGGCCGGGCGCTGCGCTGTACGCGGGATGCGGTTGGTGGCAGGCGATGATCGCGGCGGCGCGCGCCGAATTTCCGGCCACCGAGGCCGATGATCTCTTCGATTGCGCCGATGCACCGGGCCGCGCCTTGGAAGCGCTGCGGCTTGGTCTCAGGAATCTGGTGCTCGATCCGGAATGTCCGGCCTTTCCGTCCGTGCAACGGGTCGCGGCCTGCCTCGGCGCCCGCCTCCTGTCCCGGGTGCCTGCGGCGCTCGACCTTGCAGAGCCGGGCGCGAAGCGGCGGCTCGCTGCCTGGCTGGAGCGACCCGGGTGACAGGCAAGCGGGCATCGGTTACCACCCTCGACGATCCGAGAGCGGAAGCGGGAGCAGCGGGATGCGCATCACCCAGCGCGTGAAAAAGATCCTGGACGGATACGAGGGCGAAACGCCCGGCACGAAGGCAAACCTCGCCCGGATCATGATGCAGGGCAAGCTCGGCGGCTCCGGCCATCTGGTCATCCTTCCCGTCGATCAGGGATTCGAGCACGGGCCGGCGCGCAGCTTCGCGCCCAACCCTGCCGCCTATGACCCGCACTACCACTACCAGCTTGCGATCGATGCCGGGCTGAACGCCTATGCCGCGCCGCTTGGCATGATCGCCGCCGGCGCGGACAGCTTCGCGGGTGCGATCCCCACCATCCTCAAGCTCAACAGCTCGAACAGCCTTGCGACCACCAAGGACCAGGCGGTCACCGGCAGTGTCAGCGATGCGCTCAGGCTCGGCTGCAGTGCCATCGGCTTCACGATCTATCCCGGCAGCGAATTCGCCTTCGCCCAGATGGAGGAATTGCGCGCGCTCGCCGAGGAGGCGAAAGCGGCCGGGCTTGCGGTCGTGGTGTGGAGCTATCCGCGAGGTCCCAACCTCGACAAGGCAGCCGAGACCGCGCTCGATGTCTGCGCTTATGCCGCCCACATGGCGGCACTGCTCGGCGCGCACATCATAAAGGTGAAGCCGCCGAGCGCGCACATCGCACAGGAGGCGGCCAGGAAGGTCTACGAGGAGCAGAAGATCGATGGCTCGACGCTCGCCAGGCGTGTCGAACACATCATGCAGGCGGCGTTCGACGGGAAAAGGATCGTGCTGTTTTCGGGAGGCGAGGCCAAGGACCTGGAAAGCATCCTGGAGGAGGTGCGCGGCCTGCGCGACGGGGGCGCGAACGGCAGCATCATCGGGCGCAATACGTTCCAGCGGCCGCGGGCCGAGGCACTTTCCATGCTCTCCCGGATCATCGAGATCTACCAGGGCAAGGCTTGATCCGCGCCGGGGAGGAGCGGCGGTGCCGGCTCTATCTCGTTACGCCGCCGGCGCTCGAGCCGCGCTCCTTCGCGCCGGAACTTGCCGCTGCGCTCGACGCGGGGGACGTGGCGGCGGTGCAGCTTCGCCTCAAGAATGTGGATGATGCTGCCGTGCGCGAGGCAATCGAAATCCTTGCCCCGGTGGCGCAGTCGCGCGGCGTTGCCTTGATCCTGAACGACCGACCGGATCTGGCCGCGGAGACCGGTTGCGACGGGGCGCATGTCGGGCAGACGGATATGGGAGCGCGCGCTGCGCGCCGGCTCCTCGGCCTGCAACGGACGCTCGGCGTGACCTGCCACGCGAGCCGCGATCTCGCCCTTCGAGCCGGCGAGGACGGAGCCGATTATGTGGCGTTCGGTGCCTTCTTCCCGACCGCGACGAAGGAGGCGCCAACGCGCGCCGATCCCGAAATCCTGCGCTGGTGGTCGGAGCTGATGGAACTGCCGGTGGTCGCGATCGGCGGCATCACGGCGGAGAACTGCGCGCCGCTGGTCGCGGCGGGGGCGGATTTCCTGGCCGTCGTCGGCGCGGTCTGGAACCATCGCCATGGGCCGGCCGCCGGGGTGCGGGCGCTCGAGGCGGCGATCGGCGCCGCATTGGCAGAGTGCTAAGGACGCGAGGATGAAGATTCTTGCGACCGGCCTTCGGTTTCCTGAAGGCCCCGTGTGGGTTGCCGATGGTTCGGTGCTGCTGGTCGAGATCGCCCGCGGCGCGATCGCCCGGGTTGCCCCGGATGGGACCGTTTCCGTCGTGGCACGGCCGGGCGGTGGCCCGAACGGGCTTGCGATCGGTCCCGACCGGGCGCTCTATTGCTGCAACAACGGCGGCTTCACCTGGATCGACAGCGGAACGTCGCTGCGGCCCGGGCTGCAGCCCGCCGATTACAGCGGTGGGAGGATCGAGCGCATCGACACCACGAGTGGTGCGGTGCGCGTACTTTACGAGTCCTGCGGGGAACATCGCCTGCGCGGCCCGAACGACATCGTCTTCGATGCGCATGGCGGCTTCTACTTCACCGACCTGGGGAAGAACCGCGCCCGCGATCGCGATCACGGCGGCGTCTACTACGCCCGCGCAGACGGCTCGCACATCGAAGAGCTGGTCCATCCGATGCTCACTCCGAACGGAATCGGCCTCGCGCCCGACGGATCGGTGCTCTACGTCGCGGAGACGGAGACCGCCCGTCTCTGGTCGTTCGAGATCGAGGCGCCAGGGCGGATCCGCAGGCGCTCCTCCCCTGCCCCGCACGGTGGGCGCCTGGTGATCGGCCTGGCGGGCTATCAGCGCTTCGACAGCCTCGCGGTCGAGGCTTCCGGCAACATCGCGGTGGCGACGCTCGTCAGCGGTGCGATCAGCGTGATTTCCCCTGACGGGCGGCTTGTGCGCCAGGTGTCGTTCCCGGATCCGCACGTCACCAACATCTGCTTCGGGGGCGCGGATCTTCGGACCGCCTATGTCACGCTTTCCGGCACTGGCCAGCTCGCGGCCATGGACTGGCCGGAGCCGGGGCTTCAGCTTGCCTGGTCGCGTTGAGCGCCCCGGGTGGCTCTGGCCGGGCGCGGTCACGCTTCCCCCGGCACGGGCTGGCGGCTATGCTCGAGGTGGCAAACGCAGAAATGATGCACCGGCAGTGGCCTCGAACGTGGGGAGGGCGAGATGCGAACGGCTCGGACGAGACGCGGCTTTCTGATTTCGGCAGCTTCGTCGGCGGGTGCGGCTTTCCTTCTGCCGCGAGAAGCCGATGCTGCGTCGGCCCGTGACATCGCGCAAGGCGCGGCGAACGCGCTGGCGAGGCTGTACTCGGACCAGCCCCACATGCGCACCCTTGGCCAGCAGGCGAAGGCGATCCTGGTCTTTCCGCAAATCGTCAAGGCCGGCTTTCTGATTGGCGGACAGACCGGCAACGGGGCGCTGCTGGTGAACGGAACCGCGACCGGATATTACAACATTTCCGCGGTTTCGTTCGGCCTGCAGGCAGGAGCGCAGGCCTTCAGCTATGCCCTCTTCTTCATGACCGATTCGGCACTGCAATATCTGAAGAGCAGCGACGGCTGGTCGATCGGGTCGGGACCCTCCGTCGTGGTGCTCGACAAGGGCGCCGCCGCGAGCATCACGAGCACGACGCTGACCCAGGATGTGTACGCGGTGCCGTTCGGCCAGCAGGGGCTGATGGCGGGCCTCAGCCTCGAAGGCTCGAAGATCACCCGCATCCACCCGGGGAACTGAGGAGCGAGGACGGCAACCATGCACGCGCGCGCGACGCCGGCGGCACTGGCGGTTGCCCTCGGCATGACGTTGTTATCCCCGGGGCTTTCCCCCGGGCTCTGCCCGGGCGCGATGGCGCAAGTGCCGCCGGCGCCGCAGCAGAACGAGGCCGCCGCTTTCAACACCGAACAGCTCGACGCGCTGCTGGCGCCGATCGCGCTCTATCCGGATTCCCTGCTCACCCAGGTGCTGATGGCGGCGACGTATCCGTTGCAGATCGTCGAAGCGTCGCGTTGGCTGGAACAGGATGGCAACGCGCAACTGCACGGTGACGCACTGGCAACGGCGCTGGAAAGCCAGAACTGGGACCCGAGCGTGAAATCGCTGGTCCCGTTCCCCGAGGTGCTGGCGATGATGAACGGCAAGCTGGATTGGACGCAGCAGGTGGGATACGCGTTCGCAACCCAGCAGGCCGATGTCATGAACTCGATCCAGCGCCTGCGCGCCCAGGCGCAGCAAGCCGGATCGCTGAGGAGCACACAGCAGCAGACGGTCACCTCGGGGCAAGGTGCGATCGTGATCCAGCCGGCCGACCCTGCGGTCGTTTATGTCCCGGTTTACAACCCGACGGTGGCCTATGGCACCTGGCCCTATCCGGCTGTGCCGCCAGTCTATTTTCCGCCGCCCGGCTATCTGGCCGCGAACGCGTTCGTGTCGGGGCTTGCGTTCGCCACCGGCGTTGCGGTGGTCGGCTCCTTGTGGGGCTGGGCGCGGCCAGCCTGGGGCGGTGGCAATGTGAACGTCGACGTCAATCGTTGGAACACCATCAACGTCAACCGGACGGCCATCCAGTCCAACGTCTGGCGGCCCCCGGCAGCAGGAGTGGGCGGCAGGCCGATCCGCCCGCCCGGCGGGCCGGTGGGCGCTCCGGCGCGCCTGAATGGCCTCCCGACAAACGCGATCGGGCGGCAGTCGGTGCAGGTTCCTTCGTCGCTGGTCAGTCGCCCGGCTCCGGGCGGTAACCTGGGCCACGGCGTAAACCGGCCCGCGCCGGTGGGGGGCGGGCAGGGAAACCTGGCGCAACGCACGCCGGCCCGGCCGGCCGGCGGCGGGATCGCCGCGCAACGCCCCGCTTCGCAG
>JASHOF010000143.1 GCA_030041255.1 Acetobacteraceae bacterium | reverse complement strand
AGTTGCAGATCGTGGAAAAGGTGAATGCCACCCACCGCACGCTCGAGGTGCCGGTCGGCGGCACGGCCAAGGTCGATGCGCTCGCGATCGCGGTCAAGGCCTGCCTGGTCCGTCCGCCCGGCCAGCAGCGTGATGCCGCGGCCTATCTCGACATCACCGGCAAGGACACGGCATCGCCTGTCTTCCAGGGATGGATGCTGGCCGCCGAACCCGCCGTCTCCCTGTTCGAGGATCCCCTCTACGATGTGCGGGTGACCGGTTGCCGCTGACCCGGCAAACCATGCTTCCGGCGATCGTCGATTGATTCGGATCGCCATGCGGTCGCGCCCCACCTTCCCGGAGACCGCGGCCCTGCCGCCGCTGCCCCCGCTCAGCCGGCTGGCGTTGCTGCTCGATCTCGATGGCACGCTGCTCGAACTGGCGCCCGCTCCGTCCGCCGTGCAGGTGCCGCACGGGCTGCCGGACTTGCTCGGCCGCCTGGCAACCCGGCTCGATGGCGCCCTGGCTTTGGTCAGCGGCCGCCCGATCGAGGAAGTGGAGGCGCTTTTTCCCGGGCTTAAGATCGCTGTCGCAGGCGAGCACGGCGCGGTCCTGCGCCGTGCTCCCGGCTTGCCGCTCGAGCGCCCGAATCTGCCCGAGATTCCGCCCGATTGGCGCGAAAGCGTCCGGACACTGGCCGCCGCGCATCCGGGCGTGCTCCTGGAGGAGAAACCGCATGGCTTCGTGCTTCACTTCCGCCAGGCGGAAGCCTCGGCGGCGGCCCTCTTCGCGGGGCTCGAGAAACTCGTCGCAGGCCCGCGCACCGGGTTCGTCCTGGTTCCTGCCATCATGGCGTGGGAGTTGCGTCCGGCCGGCGTGGACAAGGGCATCGCAGTGCACCACCTGCTGCAGCGCCCACCCTACGCCGGCCGCGTGCCGCTCTTCGTCGGCGACGACGTGACGGACGATGATGGCATCCGGGCGGCTCGTGAACTCGGCGGCTTCGGCTTCCGGGTCGAATCCACATTCGGGACCGCGGCCGGTGTGCGAAGCTGGCTTCTGACCCTCGCGGAGGCCGGCGAACACGAAAGCGCGGGCGCGCCATGCGTCGGCTTGTGATCGTCTCGAACCGGGTGCCCGCGCTGAAGGAACGTTCGGCAGCAGCCGGCGGCCTTGCCGTTGCCGTGCGGGACGCGATGGCGCGCCGGCGCAAGCTCTGGTTCGGATGGTCGGGCCGCACCATCCCGGGGCCGACTCGGACGGTGCCCTCGCTGACGCGCGTCGGTTGGGCCGATCTCGCGACGATCGACCTCTCCGAGCGGGATTACGCCGGCTTCTACGTCGGATTCTCCAACAGCACGCTCTGGCCGTTGCTGCACTACCGAAGCAGCCTGACGGAATATCGCCGCCGCGACCTCGCCGCGTATCTCGCCGTCAACAGCGCCTTCGCCGACGCGCTCGTCCCGCTGCTGGAGGCCGACGATCTCATCTGGGTGCACGATTATCACCTGATCCCGCTCGGTGCGGCCCTGAAGGCGCGCGGGGTAACGACGCGCCTCGGCTTTTTCCTCCATGTGCCCTTTCCGCCTCCGGAACTTTTCGCCACCCTGCCGCGATGGGAAGAGCTGCTCGGCGCGCTCGACGCCTATGACGTGATTGGCGTGCAGACATCGAAGGATGCCGCCCACCTCAATGAGGCATTGGTTGCCGCGGCCGTTGCGCCACGGGCCGAACCGTTTCGTGCCGGCATTGATCCGGCTGCCTTCGCCACCCTGGCACGCCGCGCCGCCAGGGGCCGCGATCCGCTCCGGCTCGCCGAGAGCATCGGCGGGCGCGCCCTCGTGCTCGGGGTGGACCGCCTCGACTATTCGAAGGGCCTGCCGCAGCGCTTCCTCGGCTTTGCCGCCCTGCTGCAGCGCTTTCCCGAGCATCGCGCCAAGGTGACGATGCTGCAGATCGCGCCGATCTCGCGCAGCGAAGTAGCCCAGTATCGCGCGCTCCGTCGCGAGCTCGACGAGTTGGTCGGTCGGGTCAACGGGGAGTATGCGGAATTCGACTGGACTCCGCTGCGTTATCTGACACGCAGCGTGCCGCGCCAGACGCTTGCCGGCTTCTATCGCCTGGCCCGGATCGGGCTCGTAACGCCGCTCAGGGACGGGATGAACCTGGTCGCCAAGGAGTACGTGGCGGCCCAGGATCCCGCCGATCCGGGCGTGCTCGTCCTGTCGCGCTTCGCCGGCGCCGCGGAAGACCTGCCGGGGGCGCTCCTCGTCAACCCGCTTGATCCCGATGAAACCGCCGAGGCGCTGAACACCGTCCTGACCATGGATCTCGCCGAGCGGCAGCGCCGGTGGCAGGAGATGATGACCGCCGTCGAACGCACCAGCGCGGCCAACTGGGCGGGGAGCTTTCTTGCCCGCCTTGAAGGCGTCGCTTGATCCCGCCCGGGAACGAGCTAAGGTCGGGGCAGATTCCGGTGGCCCGCACGGGCTGAAACGGGAACGCGCGAACCGCGGCTGCCCCCGCAACTGTACGGCGGCGAGCCTGGCCTGACGACGCCATTGCCCGCGACGGGCGAGAAGGCAGCACCAGGTAACGACCCCCAAGCCAGGAGACCGGCCGGAATCGAGACTGTTCGCACGCTTCGGGCGGGGTGCACCGAGGCAGCGGGGGAAAGCCCCGAGGCGGCCGTCGTCCTGAGAACGGGGCCGCCCAGCGCAGGATGCAGGATGGCCCGGCACGGAGGGGGCTTTCCTGCGCATCCTTGCTGCCACCCTGATCCTGGTTTCCGTTCCTGCGCTCGCGCTGGCGCAGGCAATCAGCCTGCCAGGCAGCAGCGCAGACCTGGAAACCGTGAACATCCCCGAAACGATCGTGACGGCCACCCGCGTTCCCACGCCCCTCGAAGACATCCCTGCCGGCGCGACGGTGATCACCCGCCAGATGATCGAGGACCGCGGCTACACCACCCTCGTCGATGCGCTCTCCGCAGTGCCGGGCCTTCGGGTGGTGCAATCGGGCGGTCCCGGCGCCAGTGCCAGCGTCTTCATCCGCGGCACCGACAGCAACCAGGTGCTGGTGCTGGAAAACGGTGTTCCCGTCAACGATCCATCGGATCCCGGCGGGGCCTTCAACTTCGGCCTCAATACGCTCACCGGCGTGCAGCGTATCGAGGTGATCCGCGGCCCGATGTCGAGCCTCTACGGCTCCGGCGCGATCGGCGGAGTGATCAATATCATCACCACCCCTGGCTCCGGCCCGCCCGAGGGGAGCATGAGCGTTGCCGCCGGGCTTCCCGACGCGAACGAGGTCGAGGCCGGGCTCTCCGGTGCCAGCGGGCCGTTCGATTACCGCCTGGACGCGAGCGCCCTCACCGAGGAGGGATTCGATGTCACGCCACGGCGCGAAAGCGTCTATACCGGCGAGCGGGACGGCTTCCAGAACCAGCAGGGCAGCCTCGATCTCGGCTGGACCATTGTTCCTGGCACCCGACTTTCATTCTACGCCTCCGGGCAGCACAGCCTCGGCGGCTTCGACACCCTCGGCTCGCCCGCCTTCGATGCACCGAACGAGGTCGGCTACTCCACCAGCGCTCTCGGCACGCTCGCACTCTCGAGCCAGGTGCTGCCGTGGTGGCAGATCGTGCTGATGGCATCGGGCGTTTACGACTTCCGCCATTACGTGGACCCGCTCAATCCGGCGGACCCGAACCAGGAATCCAACAACGACCATTACCAGGGCACACGCTTCGACCTGCAATGGAACAACACGATCGACCTGCCCGATGCGGGGCCGGCACGCGCACAGACGATGACGCTCGGATTCCAGCGGACGGCCGATTTTGCCGATGACAGCCTGGACGACAGCTACTCCGGCGTTCCCTTTGTCCAGGAAACGCACGCCGAGCAGATTTCCAGCGCCTGGCATACCGGCATACAGAGCACCCTCTGGCGGCGCCTCACCTTTACCGGAAGCCTGCTGGACGACGCCGTTTCTGCGGTCGGCAACGCCTTCACCTGGCGGGGCGGCGTCGTGCTCGCGGTGCCGGAACTCTCCTCCCGCTTCAAGCTCTCGGGCGGGACGGCCTTCCTTGCCCCCTCGCTCTTCGATCTCTTCGGCTCGGGTGGCGGCTTCCAGGGCAACCCCAACCTCAAGCCGGAGCGCAGCATCGGCTTCGAGGTCGGCTGGACCACCGCGCTTCCCGCCTTCGGGCGAGCCGATTTCGCAAGTCTCGGCGTGACGTATTTCCACACCGATGTCAAAGACCTGATCGAGACCGTCTTCTCGCCGGCCTACACCACGGTGAATATCGGGCTGGCCCACTTGCAGGGTGTGGAGACCACCCTCTCGGTGCATCCGCGGCAGTGGCTTGCCGCCGATCTCGCCTATACTTTCACCGATGCGCGCGATGCCGATACCGGCCAGCTCCTGCTGCGGCGGCCGGAGAATCAGTTCTCCGCCAACCTCCTGATCCGCCCGTGGCCCAGCGTCACGATCGCACCCGAGATCCTCTATGTCGGGCCGTTCGAAGATTCGCTGGTGGACGACAATGGCTTTCCCGCCGGTACCGGGCTGTCGCCTGCCGGGACCATCGTCAACATCGCCACCACGTGGCAGCTTACGCCGCGCCTCGCACTCTTCCTGACCGGAAGCAACATCTTCGATTCGAAGTTCGAGCCGGCCAGCGGCTTCGCCTATCCCGGCGCCTCGTTCCTGCTCGGTGCGCGCACGAGGTTCTGAGCAGGTCAGGCTCCTGGTTTCCAGAGCACCGTCTTCCCGCTCTTCTCGTTGTCTTCGCGCGCCATCACGAACAGCAAATCCGAGAGCCTGTTGAGATAGCGGACCAGCGCCGGATTGAGCGGCTCGGCAGCCGCCAGCCCGACGACCCGCCGTTCCGCCCGGCGCACGATCGCCCGCGCCAGGTGCGCGGTCGCTGCCACTTTGCTGCCGCCCGGGAGCACGAAGCTCCGGAGCGGCGGCAGGCCTCGATTTCGTGCCTCGATCGCCTCCTCGAGCGCTTGCACCTGTCGCTCCTGGATGCGGATGCGGGGCTTGCCATCTTCCTTTGGCACCGCGAGATCGGCACCGAGGTCGAACAGATCGTTCTGCAATCGGCGTACCAGCTCCGCCCTTGCCGCATCCTCCGCGACGGCCTCACCGAGCAGGCCGAGCGCCGCATTGCCTTCGTCCACGGCGCCGATCGCCTCGATGCGCAGCGAATCCTTGCGCACGCGCCGGCCATCACCGAGCGAGGTTTCGCCCCGATCGCCGCCGCGTGTCACCACTCGGTCGATCCTGACCGTCATTGGCCGCCTTCCGGGTTGGTCAGCACGAGACGTATCTTGAGCAGCATGGAGGAGGAAACGGGCCGCCCTGCCGCGCGCGGGAACGAAATGCCAGCGCCCGACTGCCCTCCGCGCCGCCTCATCCAGGAGCCCGTAGCGCGAAGTCCGGAAGATATCGACCCCCGTCACGCCGCCGTCCGTTGCGGTGTGAACTTTCAGGATCACCGAGCCCTGTTCGCCCTCCTCGTCGCCTGCCGCGGGTAGGCGGGGGGAAGGTTCCGCACTGCCTGGTCGAGCGCGGCCGGGATCACCTGGCTTCCGGAAACAAGCCCGGTGCCGGTCGAGCCCGGCTCGCCGATGCGAACGAGGCTCGCTGCCGGCTCGGCTTGTTGCATCGCTTCGGCACCCGCTGCCGGTGCCGGCTGTCTGGTCGCCATGGCAGGCGGCGTCGCCGAAGGCTGGTTCGGGTGCGCTGGCGCCGCCGCCGGCGCAGCCCGGCTTCCCACGGCGGGCGTGTCCTGCTCCACCAGTTCGACCTCGGCGAGCACCGGCGGCGACTTCGGACTTCGCCCCGGCAAGAGCCGGGTGCCCGCCACCAGGAGGAGCGCAAGGGCGGCGTGCAGCGCGAGCGAGCAAAGAAGCCACCGGCGCATTACTCGGGCAGAAGATGCGGCAGCTTGTCCTCGCCGAAGCGAAGCCCGAACGCCGCCGCCGCCGCCGGCAGGGCCGCCAGGGGCGCCGCGTCCGCCACGATCCGGCCCCGGTCCAGGACCACCAGCCGATCGGCATAGCGCAACGCAAGCTCGATCGCGTGCAGCACCACGACCACTGTCCGGCCCGACCCCGCCGCCGCCCTCAGCAGGCCCATGACGGCAAAGGCCGCTCGCGGGTCGAGATCGGCCGTCGGTTCGTCGAGCAGCATTACTTCGGGCTCGGTCGCAAACACGCGGGCCAGCATGGCCCGGCGGACTTCGCCCCCGGACAGGCGATTGATCCGCTGGCTCGCCAGCTTCGCCACCCCGGCCTCTGCCAGCGCCCGCTCGACCGGGCCCCGCTTGCGATCGCCGTGCGGTATCCGCCCCAGGAACGCAACCTCCTCCACCGTCAGCCCCCAGGCCGCCCGTGGGTCTTGCGCGAGATAGGCGACACGTCGCGGATCAGGCTTCATCAAACCCGGAAGGATGCCGCACAATGCTTTCAGAAGAGTGGATTTTCCGGCTCCGTTCGGGCCCGCGAGCGCGGTCAGGCAGCCGCCATGGGCTGCAAAATCAACACCATCGAGGATCCGGCGCCCGCCACGCTCGACCGACAATCCCCGGGCTGCGATCATCTCCCCATGCGCCGCGCGATCACCACCAGGAGCGGCGCCCCAAGCAGCGCCGTCAGCACACCGAGCGGCGGCTCGGCATGGAGCGGAAGCACCAGCACTCCGATCCGCACCAGCATGTCCGCGGCCAGCAGCAGCACGGCGCCGGCAACGACCGAGGGCAACAGCAGCGCGGCCGGTCGCTCCCCGAACCAGGGCCTGAGCAGGTTCGGCACGGCCAGCCCGACGAACCCGACCCCGCCCGCAACCGCGGCCGCTGCACCGGCCGCGAGAGCGGTCCCAAGCGCCACACGACGCAATGTTTTCTCTGTGGGAATGCCGAGACTTGCCGCTGTTTCTTCGCCTAATGACAGAGCATCCAGGCCGGGTCCAACGGAGATCAGCAAGGCGATACCGAGCAGGATCGGGGGGGCGGCCAGCGCACAGTCGAGCAGCGTCCTGTCCGCGACCCCGCCGAGCAGCCAGAATGTCAGCTCGGCCAGCGCATAGGGGTTCGGTGCCAGCGCGAGAGCGAAGGCGAGCAGCGCGGCAGCGGCCGCGGAAAGGCCGATTCCGGCGAGAATCAGCGAAGGCCCGGTCGGTGCGTGGCCGGCGAAAACCAGGAGGGCGATGGCGCCCACCCCCGCCCCGAGCAACCCGGCGAGCGGCAGCGCCGGGGCGAAGGCGGCAGCGAGCCCCCAGTAGAACGCGATCGCCGCACCGAGCGCTGCCGTCCCGGAAATGCCGAGCAGCCCGGGATCGGCAAGCGGATTGCGCAGTGCGCCCTGCAGCGCCGCGCCGGAGGCGCCAAGCCCGCCCCCGACCAGGAGCGCGAGGAGGCCGCGCGGCACCCGGAGCTGCCAGAAGATGACCGGCGCCGGCAGGCCGATACCGGCCGCTCCGATGATCAGGGAGGCGATGAAAAGGAGCCCGAGCAAGGGGACAAGGAAGCGCATCACCGCGCGATCGCTGCCGCCGCGCGGGCCGCGAAGGGCGAGCCGCACATCAGCCACGCCGCCGGGACCGTGCGGCGCGGCAGCCTGGCCAGTGCCGGATTGTCCAGGAGCCCGGTCGCCAGCGACGGGAAGCCCTTCGCCTCCGGCAGTACCAGGACATCCGGCGGATCGGCGAGCAGCCGCTCGAGGTCGATCCAGCTTCCCGACGCCGCATCCCGGTAGCCTGCCGCCCACAGCACGGCCCCGGCGAGCGAGCCGGGGCCGGCCGTAAAGCCACGCGGTTCCAGCAGGATCGCCGTGGCTCGATGCACCGGCTGCGGCAAGCCCGAGAGCGTCGCATCCATGGCGGCAATCGCCGCCTTGCCGCGCGCCGGCTTGCCGAGCAGCACGGCGAGCCGCTCTATCTCGACGCGGATCGCAGCAAAGGATTGCGGGTCCGCGACCATGACCACACGGACACCAAGCGCCTTGAGGGCTGCCGCCACTCCTTGCGCGCCGTAGCGCTCCGCGAGCACCAGGTCCGGATGAAGCCGGAGCACGGCCTCCGCCGAGGGACGCACCATCGGTAAATCCCGCGCCTCGCTGGCGACCGCCGAAAGGGCCGGGTCACGTGCCAGCGGGGAAAGCCCGGCAATCTCGTCCGGCGCCAACAGGACCAGCATCTGGTCGGTACAGAGATTGAGGGAGACGACGTGCAAAGCCGTCTCTGCCGCCGTCGTCCCCGGAAGCAGAAAGAGGCCGAACAGAAGCACGCCCCGAAGCAGCCCCGCCCGACTCACAGCACCGGCACGCCGTGCCGCTTCGCTTTCATTTCTGGCTCGACATGGATTGTCACGAGGAGGTTGCCCATCTCCTTGCGCAGGGCTTCCTCGATCCGGTCGCAGATGGCGTGCGCCTCATCGACTCGCATATCCCCAGGCACCACCAGGTGGAACTCGAGATAGCTGAAACGGCCGGCCGTACGCGTCCTCAGGTCATGCGCTTCGATCGCACCGGTGGCGTGATCGGCAACGAGCTGGCGGATGCGCTCGCGAATCTGCGTATCCGGCGCCTCGTCCATCAGCCCGCCGACCGAGCTTCTGATGATCTTCCAGCCTGAGAACAGGATATAGCCGGCAACGGCGACCGCCAGCAGCGGGTCGAGCCAGAGCGCCCCGCCGCGAACGGCCAGGATCAGCCCGAGGATGACCACGAAGGAGGTGACGACGTCGGCCAGAAGGTGCCGCCCGTCGGCCGCCAGCGCCGGGGAGGGGCCGCGCCTGCCTTCGCGAATCAAGAGCGCCGCCCAGGCCGCGTTGCCGCAGGTGGCGAGCGCGTTGAGGCCGATGCCGACCAAGGCGGCCCTGACCGCCATCGGATGCCACCAGACCCGCCAGGCATGGTTGAGAATGAGGAGGGCGGCAACGACGATCAGCACCCCCTCGATCACCGCAGCGAAGAATTCGACCTTGCCGTGGCCGTACGGATGATTCGCATCCGCCGGCATCGCGGCATAGCGGAGCGCACCGAGCGTCAACGCCGCCGCGGCAACGTTCACCAGTGTCTCCAGTGCGTCGGAATAGAGCGCCGCACTGCCGGTGACCCACCACGCAAGCCCTTTCAGGGCCAGGATGACGAGGCCGATCCCGATGCTGCCGATGGCGATACGCTGGAGCCGCTGCACGATGCTTTCCCGCTCTCCGGCATTCCGCTGTAGCAAGAAGGCGGAGCAGGCGTCATCCACCGCCGGCGGCCTCAGGGCACCGGGAGCAGGCTCCGGGCATGCGCCGAAAGGCGGGCCGTTTCCACCACTTTCTGGACCTCCCAGCCCTCCCGGAAATCCGGACCTTTGGCCTCTCCGCCTCCGATCGCGGAGAGGAAGTCGGCCATCTCGATGGTCTTCAGATCGTTGAAGCCGAGCTGGTGGCCGCGCGCCGGGCAGAACAGCCCGTAGGGCGGATGCTCCGGCCCGGCCTCGATTCGCACGAAACCGCGCCGGGACCGAGGTCCATCCGCGCGATAGAACAGAAGCTCGTTCATCCGCTCCTGCGTGAAGACGAGCCCGCCTTTCGATCCGGCAATGTCGAACCCGAGCTGCATGCTGCGCCCGCTGGCGACCCAGCTCGCTTCGATCGTGCCACCCGCGCCGCGTGCAAATCGCACCGTCAGGCGTGCCGTGTCGTCGACCGTCACCACCCGCCGTTCGGCACTTCCCGGCGCCATCGGCCGTTCCTTCACCACCGTTTCGAGATCAGCGAAGACGGAGACGATCGGGCCGAGCAGGAAACGGGCGAGCCCGATGATATGGCTGCCAAGATCGGCCAGCACGCCGCCGCCGGCGGCCTCCAGCCGCCAGGCGAACGGCGCCTCGGGATCGGCCATGTAATCCTCGGCGTGAATGCCCCGGAAACCGGTGATCTCACCGAGTTCGCCCCCGGCGATCATTTCGCGCGCCAGCCCGAGCAGCGGATTTTTCAGGTAATTGAAGCCGACCTGGGTCGCCACGCCGGCCACCTCGGCCGCCTCCATCATCCGCCGCGCCTCTGCCTCGTTGGTCGCCAGCGGCTTCTCGCAGTGCACATGCTTGCCCGCCGCGATCGCCGCCAGCGCCATCTCATGATGCAGCGCTGTCGGCGTCGTGACAGAGACGATCGCGACCTTCGGATCCGAAACGAGCTCCCGCCAGTCCTCCGTCATTCGCCGAAAGCCGAAGCTCCGCCCGGCGCGCTCGGCTCCGCTGCGATCATTGTCGGCGACCATCTCCAGCACCGGCCGCACGGCGAGCGGAAAAAGACTGGCCGCCGTCCGGTAGGCCAGCGCATGCGCCTTGCCCATGAACCCGGTGCCGATGACACCGACGCCGATCGTGGGCCCCCGGTCGTCCACGCCGGCTACACCGCGACCGCCCGCCCGCTGCCTGCCGATTCGAGGGCGGCATCGGCAAGCCTGAGCGCCCGCCGTCCGTCCTCCAGTGAAAGAGGCATCGGCCTGCCCTTCTCCACGGCAGCGAGGAAGGCATCGAGCTCGAGCCGGTATGCCTCCGCATAGCGTTCCAGGAAGAAGTTCAGCAGTGGCTCCCGCGCTTCCGTCTCAGTGCCGTTATATCGGCGCAGCGTCGAGGGCCGGAGGTTGTCGTTCAGCAGCATGCCGCGCGCACCGACCACTTCGAGCCTCTGGTCGTAACCGTAAACCGCCTGGCGGCAGTTGTTGATGTGGCATTGCCGGCCCGATTTCGTCCGCATCACGATCATCAGGGTGTCGAAGTCTCCCGCGGTTCCGATCGCCGGATCGACCAGCACCTCGGCGGTTGCGAACACCTGGCACGGCTCCTCGCCGAGCAGCCAGCGCGCCATGTCGAAGTCGTGGATCGTCATGTCACGGAAGATTCCGCCTGAACGCGCGACATAGGAGAGAGGCGGCGGTTCCGGATCCCGGCTGGTAATGACCACCTGCCGGACCTCGCCGATCTCGCCCTGGTCGATCGCCCGCCTGAGGGCGGCTGCACTCGGGTCGAAGCGGCGGTTGAACGCCACCATCGCGCGCGCCCCGAGCCGGCTCGTTTCGGCAATCGCCGCATCCACCTTGCGGATATCGAGATCGACCGGCTTTTCGCAGAGCACGGCCTTGCCGCGCCGCGCCGCCTCGAGCAGCAGATCGACATGCGTGTCGGTCGGTGTCCCGATGACGAGCGCGTCCACGTCCGTCCGCGCAATGACGGCCTTGGGATCGGTCGCGGGTTCGGCACCGAGCGCGCCGGCAAGGCTTTCCGCCGCCGCTGCAACCGTGTCGGCAACCGCGACCAGGCGGCAGCGCCGGTTCGCAGCGGCGTTCGCTGCATGGATGCGGCCGATGCGGCCGGCGCCGAGAACCGCGATCCCGATCATGCCTGCACTCCCTGAAGGGCTTCCGGGCACGCTCCGCGGCGCGCCTTCCGCGCCAGGTCAGCATGGCGGCTTCTGCCGAGCCGATCAACCCAGCCCACGGGCAGATCCGGCGCCACCCGCCGATTGACGCCATTGCGCCGACGGCGGATAGGCTTGACCCGTCGGGTTGCGCGCCGCAACCCGGAGCCAGCGGCATCAGGATCGGACATGGACCGAACGCTCCCCCTCGCCGGCAAGATCGCGGTCGTTACCGGCAGCACGCAGGGGCTCGGCGAGGCGATTGCCCATCTCCTCGTCGATCGCGGAGCAGCCGGCATCGTCATCACCGGTCGCAATGAGGAGAACGGCCGACGCGTCGAGCGAGCGCTCGCCGGCAAAGGCGCCGCCGCCCATTACGTCCGGGCGGATCTCGCACGCCTGGAGGAGGCGCGGAGCGTCATCAAGGCGGCCGGAGAACGGTTCGGTCGCGTCGATATACTGGTCAACGCGGCAGCCATCACCGATCGCGGAACGATCTGGGACACCAGCCCCGATCTCTTCGAGCGGATGTTCGCCATCAATCTCCGCGCGCCCTTCTTCCTGATGCAGGACGCGCTCCTGATGATGCGGAAGAACCGCACCAAAGGGGCGATCGTGAACATCCTTTCGATGTCCGCCCATGGCGGGCAGAGTTTCATCACCGCCTATTGCGCTTCCAAGGGAGCCTTGCTCACTCTCACCAAGAATGTCGCCTTTTCCGTCATGCGCCACGGCATCCGCGTCAACGGGCTTTGTGTCGGCTGGATGGATACCCCCGGCGAAGACCGCATCATGCGCACCTACCACGTCGCCACGGACGGTTGGCGCGAAACGGCGGAGGCCGGGCTGCCGGTGGGCCGGCTGGTGAAACCCGAAGAGGTCGCGCGTGCGGTCGGCTATCTCGCCAGCGCCGAATCCGGGTTGATGAGCGGCGCCATCATCGATTTCGACCAGTCCGTCCTCGGCTGCTATGAGGCCGCGCCACAGCCGGCCCCGCTCGAGAAGGCCCCGCCGCTGGTCGCTGCAGGCGCCTGAGCCGCGGTTTTTGCCGATGTGTCACGCCGCGCCGTCGGGAGTCCGCTCTTTCCCTCATCTCGAGCGGGTGGGGCGGTAGATGGCCGTATCAACGACCCGCGAGTCACGGGCCGCGGGCTTGCGCCGCCTGCTGGAGGAGGCCGTGCTGGTGCCCTGGGCCGGCGTGCTCCTCGGCCTGATCGGCGTCTGCATCGTCGTCGCCGCGATATCGCCGTACTTCCTGACCGTCGACAACATCCTCGGCAACGTCGCGTTGTATTTTTCCTGGTTCGCCATCGCCGGCTTCGGCGAGGCACTGGTGATGATCGGCGGCGGCCTCGATCTTTCGGTCGGCTCCATCATGGGGCTTTCCGGCATGGTGAGCGCATTGGTGCTGGCGAGCGGAATGCCGCTTTGGCTCGCGCTCATCGCCGGCCTGGCAGTCGGCGCCTTTGCCGGCGCCGTCAACGGGTTCGCCGTCACGCGCATCGGCCTCAATCCGTTCATCGCCACCCTCGCCACCCTCGGTGTGTTCCGCGGGATGGCTTACGGGATCGTGCTCGGCGCGGCGGTCACGCCGCCAAACAACGCGGCCGGCAAAGCGTTCACGGCACTCGGCGGCGCCCTTGGCGTGGTTCCTGTGCCGGTCATCGTCATGGTCGTGCTGGCGGTGGGGATGTACGTCGCCCTTGCGCATACACCGTTCGGGCGTCATGTCTACGCGCTCGGTGGCAACGAGGCGGCGACCCGGCTGCTCGGCCTCAACATCAATCGGCTGAAAATGATCCTCTACGTGCTGTCGGGCCTGACCGCAGCCGTGGGTGGTATCCTGCTCACCGCCCGCGCCGGGACGGCGCTTCCGGATGCCGCCGAGGGCTATGAACTCGGAGTGATTGCCGGCGTGATCATCGGGGGCGTCAGCCTGACCGGCGGGCAGGGCACCATTCCCGGCGTCTTGATCGGTGCTGCGCTGCTCGGTGTCATCAACAACGGCATCGTGCTGGCCGGCTTGGCCGGATACTGGCAGCAACTCATCATCGGCCTCGTCATCGCCGCCGCCGCCGGTCTTGACGTATTTCGCCAGCGGCTCGCATACCTGCGCTCGGGCTGAGCCGGGAACAGGCCCGGCAGCGGGTAAGATCAAACAGGAGGAAACGCCATGCCGAAGACACGGCTCGTCTCCGTTCCGCTCCGCCGTCGCACCCTCATCCGCGCCTCGGCACTTGCCGTCGGCGCCGGATTGCTGGCCCGGCCCTACGTGGCGCGTGCCGCCAAACGCTACACGATCGCCGTGATCCCCAAATCACTCTCCAATCCGGCCTTCGATTATGCCCGTTGGTCCGCCGAGACGCGCGCCAAGGAACTCGGCGACATCGACCTGATCTGGACCGGCTCCAGCACGGCGGATGCCAATATCGAGGCGCAGACGATTTCCGGCCTGATCAATCGCCACGTGGATGCCATGGCAATCGACGCTGCCAACACGGAGCCACTGGTCGCGCCGATCAACGAAGCAGTTGCCAAAGGGATCACCGTCATCACCTGGGATTCGGATGTCCCCCAATCGAAACGCAAGCTGTTCTACGGCGTCGACAGCTTCAAGATGGGCCAGTTGCTCGGCGAGAACGCGATCAAGTTCATGGGCGACAACGGCACCGTGATCCTGGTCAGCGGCCCGCCCGGAGCCAGCAATCTCGCCCAACGGCTCGCCGGGGTGAAGGCCGTGCTTGCGAAATATCCGGGCGTCAAGACCCTCGGCCCCTACTTCGACTATGACGACATGCTCAAGGGGCAGAACCTGACGGACAATCTTCTGGTGTCGCACCCTGACGCCGGCGCCATTGTCAACGTCGCAGCGGTGGCGTTCTTCGGCAAAGTGAGCGCGATGCCGCAGGTGATCAAAAACAAGGGCAAGGTGAAGCTGATCTGCAGCGATACCCTGGCGGCCGAGCTTCCGTTCGTCGCGGACGGTTATGTCCAGGCCCTGGTCGGGCAGGACTATTGGGGCTGGGGCTATCAGACGGTGAGCATCATTCACAATCTCCTCACCAATCCGAACTGCCACTATCCGGAGCTGGTGCCCCAGGGGTTGCCTGTGGTGACCGCCGCCAACGTCCAGGAGTGGATGGGGAAGTGGAAGGGGGCAACGACGCGGCAGGGAGCTGCGAAGGCGTTCCAGGAGGCGCCGATCGGCTGCATGTGACCATGGCGTAATGCTCGGGCGGCTGCTCTCTCTCAGCGGCATCTTCGCGCATGACGGCCCCGTCCATCCGCTCGACGGGCGGATTTCGACCTTTCCCCCGGTAGCGGTCTCGCGGTTTATTCGAGCCCGCGATTCACGCCCTCCGACGATATCCGCCTCGGGCGATCGCGGGCCTGGTCGGCGACAATGGCGCGGCGAAGGGAACGGCGGCGCATGGCCGAGTTGGCCGGCTATTGGCAGCACCTCATCATGGGCCTTGTCATCGCCGCTGCCGGCCTTGACTTGCTTCGCCAGAGGCTCGCATACCGGCGCTCGGCCTGAGCCGGGAACAGGTCCGGCAGCAGGGAAAACCAAACGGGAGGATGCCCATGACCAAGACCCCCCTTACCTCTGTTCCGATCCGCCGCCGCACGCTGGTTGGCGCTGCCGCCGCCGGGGCCGGCGCCTCTTTGCTCGCCCGGCCCTATGTGGCGCGCGCCGCCAAACGCTACTCGATCGCCGTGATCCCCAAGGCACTCGACAATCCGGTCTTCTATTATGCTCATTACGGTGCCCAAACTCGCGCCAAGGAGCTCGGCGACGTGGACCTGATCTGGACCGCGTCCACCACCTCGGATGCCAGCGTCGAGGCGCAGGTACTTTCCGGCCTGATCAATCGCCATGTCGATGCCATGGCAGTGGACGCCAACGCGGCGGAGCCGCTGGTCGCACCGATCAACGAAGCGGTCGCCAAGGGAATCACGGTCATCACCTGGGACTCGGATGTGCCGGGCTCGAAGCGCAAGCTGTTCTACGGCGTCGACAGCTATAAAATGGGTCAGTTGCTCGGCGAGAACGCAATCAAGTTCATGGGCGACAAGGGCACGGTCATTCTGGTCAGCGGCGGGCCGGGAGCTCCCAACCTCAACCAGCGGCTCGCCGGGGCGAAGGCGGTGCTGGCGAAGTATCCCGGGGTGAAGACCCTCGGCCCCTTCTTCGACAACGACGATCTCATCAAGGCGCAGAACCTGATGAACAATCTCCTGATTTCGCACCCGGACGCCGGCGCCATTCTGAATGTTGCCGCGGTGGCGTTCTTCGGCAAGCTGAGTGCGCTACCGGAGGTCATCAAGAACAAGGGCAAAGTGAAGATCGTCGGCAGCGATACGCTGGCTCCCGAGCTCCCTCTGGTCGCGGACGGCTATGTGCAGGCACTGGTCGGCCAGGACTACTGGGGTTGGGGCTATCAGACGGTGAGCATCATCCACAATCTCCTCACCAACCCGAACTGCCATTATCCGGAGCTGGTGCCGCAGGCGATGCCGGTAGTGACCGACGCCAACGTGAAAGAATGGATGGCCAAATGGGAGGAAGCAAAAACCGCGGAAGGAGCCGCGAAGGCGTTCCAGGAGGCGCCGATCGGCTGCATGTGACCGCCCCGTAATGCTTGAGGCTCTGCTCTCTCTGCGCGGCATCTTCAAGCATTACGGTCCCGTACACGCCCTCGATGGGGTGGATTTCGATCTCTTCCCCGGCGAGATCATCGGCCTCGTCGGCGACAATGGCGCCGGGAAGTCGACCCTGATCAAGGTGATGTCGGGCGCGGTCGTGCCCGATGGTGGTGCCATCCTGTTCGAGGGCAAGCCGGTTGTGCTGCGTTCACCTCAGGATGCGCGCGCGATCGGAATCGAGACCGTCTATCAGGATCTGGCGGTCGTGCCGTGGCTCGATGTCGAGGCGAATCTTTTCCTCGGCCGCGAGATGACCGGCAATCGCTGGTGGAATCGTTGGTTCCTCGATAAGCGGGCGATGCGGCGCGAGGCGGCGCACCACATCGCCTCGCTGCAGGTTGGATTGAAATCCGTGCGCCAGCCGGTCGGACTGCTATCCGGCGGGCAGCGGCAAAGTGTAGCCGTGGCGCGCGCCATCTCCTGGGGTCGCAAGGTCGTGATCATGGACGAACCGACAGCCGCGCTTGGCGTGCGCGAAGCCCGCGGCGTGCTCGATCTCATCAAACGGGTGAAGGAACGTGGCCTGGCGGTGGTCCTGATCAGCCACAATCTGCCCCACGTGTTCGAAGTCACGGACCGCATCTTCGTGCTCCGCCAGGGAACCGAGGCCGGCACTCTGGTCACGGGCGAGACGCACGTGACCGACGTCGTCAGCCTGATCACCGGCGTCAAGGTTTCCGCCGCGGTCGCGTAAGCTGTGTGGTTCGCTTCATGCCTCTGGGTATCGATCCGCTTTAGTGTGCCGACTCCACCGCTTGATGCCGTAGGATGCACCCTAGCGGTCGGCACACACCTCTTTATTTTCAGTGGCCTCTCATTCCCTTTCGTTTGCTGCCGTCGGCAGCAAACGTCGGGGGCAGGACACTAGCCTCTGACAGCCGGCGCTCTCACTCCGAGTGCCAGGGCCGCGCCCGTGAGCATCAGCATCATGCCCGCCGCCTCCGCTCGCGAAACGGTCTCTCCGAAGCTGAGCATGCCGCTGACCACGGCGATGATCGGCACCACAAAGGCATAGGTTGCCGAGCGGCTCGGTCCCCAGTCGCGCAGCAGCACGAAATAGA
>JASHOF010000142.1 GCA_030041255.1 Acetobacteraceae bacterium | reverse complement strand
ACGAGCCCACCGCTGCCCGGCTCGCTATCCGTCAGCGCCGTCATCCGGTCGAAGAATTCAGTCCCGGTCGTGGTGACCGTGAAGGTCACCCACTGCGTGTCCGGCACGTGGGCGGTGCCGAAGAACGCTTCCGGATTGCCGAAATCCGTGCGCCCCGCGGCCAGGCGCTGCCATAGCGCCCAGAGCCGTCCGCTGTCTTGCGGCCGCGGCGCCTCGGTCATCGATCCCACCGAGAGATCGGCAGCCTGCGAACCAAGGGTCACCAGCACGATGTCCTCCGGCGCGATGGCGACGGAGGTTGCCGCGCCGTTCCGTTCATAGTCGAGGCGGCTGGCCGTGATGCGGCCGGGCGACGGCGCGAAGGCGATGTCGCGGACGAAGGCGCCGGTCAGGAAAGCCACGCCGCGCGGGCGCAGCCAGGCCAGCATCGGTTCGATGATCGCCTCGTACTGGTCGAAGCGCGTGCGCAGGACGTGGGACATGTCCGACAGATCCGGCAGCAAGGGCAGGAAGCGGTTCATGTAACGCCGCATCTCCATCGCGCTGTGCTGCGGCAGCGGCCCCATGATCGTCGTCCAGAGCAGCCAGAATTCGGTGGCGAAGAAGGCGGGCCTGAAGAATTCGTCGATGCGCCGCCCGTACAGCATCGCCTCGGGCGTCAGCGCGAGCCGCACGAGATCGAGCCGATCGCGGACGCTCAGGCCGAAATGCGGGCGGTGCAGGATGCGGCCGTTGCGGTCGAAGAGGTGCGCCCGGTCGTGGAAGGGGTAGCGTTCATTGAAGGCAAAAAAGTCATCCTTGACGGAACGCGCCGGATCGCCCGTCGAGGGGATCGTCGCGAGCAGGTCGAACGTGCAGCGGAACCTCGCATCGAAGACGGAGCCGGTCGGCAGGATGTAGCCGCCCGCGGCGCTGCCGGCCAGCGAGAAGGCACCGCCCAGCCGTTCATCCGCCTCGTAGATCGTAATGTCCTGGCCGGGCATCCCCGCGTTGCGGATGAGGCAGGCCGCGGCAGCCAGTCCGCCGAAGCCGCCACCGACAATATGCGCCTTCATCCGCCTTCTCCCCGTTGCGCGGTCGGGTCATGATACAATGGGGACGGCTGTACGGGAGCGAAATAATCGGCGGCCCGGATCGCCATCGGCGACGGCTCGCGCCCGCATCGATCGCAACCGGACGGGAAGGGTTCGGGCGACGCAGAGAAAAAGCCGCCGGAACGGGAACCGAGCCGCTGCCGATGAAAGTCCCCGCCCACGCGGACGGCGGGGGCGACGCCCCAGATGCAGGCCGCCGCCGAAACCGCAAGCGGCCGTCAACTCGTTCAGGCATCGACAAACGGGAATGAAGCCGTTACGATTACGGTCATTCGTGCGCATCCAGCGTGTACAGCATCCTGTCGGGCCAGGCGATCTCGCAAGACCGGCAGGGCAATGGAGGGAATAGTTATGTTATCACTCCGAAGACTGACCGGCCTCGTTCTTGTCGCCGTCGCTCTCGGTGCGAACGTTTCGCCGGCGGCGCAAGCTGGCGAGCCGATCAGCGAGGGAGAGGCGCACGCCATCGGGGTGGACGCCTATCTCTATTTCTATCCGCTCGTCACCATGGATCTAACCCGGCGGCAGCTTACGAACGGCGGACCAGCGGTGTCAGCCATCCAGGCCCCGATGAACACGTTCGCCAATATCGGCGCGTATCCGTCAGCCGATATGAAGGTGGTCGTCCGGCCGAATTTCGACACGCTCTATTCAAGCGCCTGGCTCGATCTGACCAAGGAACCGGTCATCGTCTCGGTGCCCGATACGGGCGGGCGCTACTATCTACTGCCGATGCTCGACATGTGGACAGACGTGTTTGCCTCGCCCGGCTGGCGGACCACGGGCACGCAGGCAGGCAACTTCCTCGTAGCGCCTCCTGGCTGGACGGGATCGGTGCCGGCCGGTGCCACGCGTATCGATGCGCCCACGCCCTATGTCTGGATCATCGGCCGCACCAAGACAGATGGGCCGGCAGACTATGACGCAGTGCATAAAATCCAGGCGGCGCTGAAGATCACGCCGCTATCGGAGTGGGGCAAGACAGCCTCGCCACGTGGTGCGGCGTTCGACCCGAGCGTGGACATGAAAACGCCACCCAAGGTCCAGGTGGACACCATGGCGGCGGCAAAATACTTTGCCTACGCTGCCGAGATTATGAAGTTACAGCCGCCGCACCTGACAGACCAGCCGATCATCGCCCGCATGCGACGGATCGGATTGCAACCGGGCCGGAGCTTCGAGCTTGCCGCGATGGACCCCGTGGTGCGGAAGGCGCTCGAAACCGTACCGGAGGATGCCCAGGCGCTCATGGCGTGGAAGGTCAGGACGCTGGCCAGGATCGTCAACGGCTGGTCGATGAACACCGATACGATGGGCGTCTATGGCAACTCCTATCTGAAGCGCGCCATCATCGCTGAGCTTGGGCTCGGTGCGAATCTGCCCGAAGACGCGATTTACCCGACCAATCTTGCCGATGACACCGGCCAGCCGCTGAGTGGCGCGAGCGCCACCATGATCCATTTCGATAAAGGTGCCACACCACCGGCGGAGGCGTTCTGGTCGATCACGCTCTACGATCAACAGGGCTATCAGGTGGCGAACGGCCTGAACCGGTTCGCCGTCAGCAGTTGGATGCCGTTCAGGTATAACCCGGACGGATCGCTCGATCTCTATGTTCAGAATGCCAACCCGGGGCCGGCGAAGGAGGCCAACTGGCTGCCTGCACCGAAGGGCCCCTTCAACCTGACCATGCGCCTCTATGCGCCCAAGCCTGATGCGCTGACGGGCAAATGGAACCCACCGCCGGTCATGAAGGAGGGGAGTACACCGGGCATCCAGGCACAGTAGCATTTGCGGCCACGAGGAAGCGCTGCCGGCGCGACCTCTCGTCACTCAACATCGATGCGCCGGTTCTTTGCTCCGTTGCTTCGTGCTATCATGTTTTTATGAAACCATCCGAAGCCCTTGACGCGCACCGCGCGGAGTTACGCGAGCTTATAAACCGCCACGGGCTGACGCGCCCGCGCGTCTATGGGTCAGTCGTGAGCCGCACCGACACCGAAGAAAGCGACCTTGATCTGCTCGTGGATGCGACGGAAAAAACGACCCTGTTCACGCTCGCAGGGCTGGAGCGCGCCGCGCAGGAATTGCTCGGCGTTCGGGTGTCGGTGTTGACGCCAGGTTTTTTGCCCGAGAAATTTCGAGATCGCGTGCTGGCACTGGCGGAACCGCTATGAAGCATCCGGAACGTGTCGAGGACTATCTGGAACACATCGCAAAGGCGATTGAACGGGCGGTGGAATACGTCGAACGTTCAGGCGACGCGGACGCCTTCCGGCTGAGCCAGCGCGATCAGGATGCCGTCATACGGAACATCGAAATCATCGGTGAGGCCGCCCGGCAAATTCAGGATCACGACCCGGCCTTCGTGAAGGCCCATCCTGAATTGCCGTGGCTCGATATGCGGGATATGCGCAACAAGATGATTCACGGTTACTTCGACGTGGATATAAGCGTTGTGTGGGGCACCGTCAAATGCGATCTGCCGCCGCTGAAACGGCAGATCGACCGGCTATTGCAGCACCGCGAACAGGAACCAGACCGCTCCCGATGAAAGCCCCCGCCTGCGCGGACGGCGGGGCGCGATGCCTTCCATAATACGGCTTATGACCTCATGCTGCCCGAACGGATGCGGGTGGCTGTCGTTCTTATATTGTATCGTGTTAGGCTGGGCGTTCATTCCACGGCGGGGGAAGCCATGCGTCAGCGCGTCGTTGTGCCGGCTGTTCTGGCGGCCATTTTGCTCGCGTTTGCCGGGACAGCTCGGGCCGCAGAACTCAAGGTCATGGCTGACAGTCCTCTCGGACCGGCCTTGAGCAAGGTTGTCGATCTCTATCGCCAGGAGACGCAAACGCAGGTCGAACTGGTGCTGGCACCCTCACCCGTCGTGAAGCAGAAAATTGAAGCCGGCGAAGCAGCCGACGTGGTTCTCGTGCAACCGGATTTTGCCGCGGAACTGGCGAAGGCGGGCAAGGTAAGTGCCGGAGACCGGCCGACGATCGGTCGTGTCGGCATCGGACTCGGGGCGCGCAGTGGCAGCCCGACGCGGGACATTTCGACGCCCGAGAAGCTCAAGCAGGTTCTGCTTGGGGTCGACACCCTGTCCTTCAACAAGGTCAAATCGGGAAATTACTTTGCAACGGTGCTCGAGCACCTGGGCATCGCCGAAACCCTCAAGCCGAAGATCGTGCGCACATCGCCGCTTGGGATTTTTGAATCCGTGCTGAAAGGCCATGGCAACGACATCGCCGCCGGAACGATACCGCTCATCGCTACAACGCCCGGCATCAAGTATCTTGGCCCATTACCCGGCGATCTGCAGGATTACCTCACTTACACGGCCGCGCCCCTGACGAGCACGCGGCAACGCGAGGCCGCTGAAAACTTCATCAGATTCCTGACATCCGCAAGGGCCAAGGGCATGTTCGCCGCGAACGGAGTCGATTGAGCCTCGTCCGTTTCCGGTGCAAGGCACCGATGACTGCGCGGATCGGCAACGATCGCCGTCAGCCCGCGGCGGACCTTCGGTGCAGAACTCGAGAGTTCCGGGCACATCGGAACGGCTCTTGAAAACGGAGTTTTCGAGAAGCATGGGCGGGGATCGGGATTGCGGGCAAAGACGCACAACATCGTCTCTCGAAACTCATTTTTGATTTCAGCTTCTCGAAACTGCTATGATGTCGGGAGTTTGGAGAAGGAACCATGGCATGCCCGAGGACGAGAAAGCGGCGCGCCCGGCTGGCTCAAAACAGATCGAAGCCTTGCGCGATTATGCGGCAGGGTTGCTCGGCACACGGCAGACCATCGAACGCGCGGGCCTGGAGGATTTTGCCGACCTCGTGATTGCCATGGCGCAGAACGACCTCGATTTTCCGAAACCGGACGACACGCCAAGGCACCGCGCCCATGTGGACCAGGCGCGCGCCGTTCTCCAAGCGCGCTTGCAGCGTCATGGCCGTTGACGTCACGATCATTGTCTCGGATGTGCCGCCGCTGATTACGCTGGCTGCCGCGCAGAGCCTCGATTACCTGCTTTATCCAGAACTTCCTGTTGTTATTCCCGACGCTGTTTTTTACGAAGCGACGCGACTGGCCGGCAAGCTGGGCGCGCAGGAAATTCTCGACTGGCGCAACGCGCACATGGATACGGTGCACGTCCAGGCGACGGAAGCTTTCAAGAACGAGATGGCGCGCCTCGCCACACAGGGCGGACGGCTGGAAAAAAACCTGGGGGAGCGCGCCGCCGTCGAAACTATCCGTGCCTACCCCTTGGGCGAAAATGAGCGCGCAATCCTTTTGAGGGACGACCGCGACGTTGAGCGCGTTGTCGTGCTCGATCCGCGAAAGATCATTCTTCTGACCACATGGGATTACTTGCGCCAGCTTGAGGAAGCGCAGCGCATACAATCGGCTGATGCGGTGTTTGCCGCTGCCCGCGAGAAAGGCCGCCACCCACCGACCGTTGATCTATGGAACGAGCACGATCCGGAAATTCGTGACGCGGTGCGCGCCGTGATAGAGCGAGCGCATCGAGGTGCAACCCCGAAGCGATGAACGAGACAGAGGAACCGTGCCTTTGCCCACCCGTTCTTTCGGGAGAATCACGCGATGCCGGTCGGCTACGCGCGCGTTTCAAAGATCGACCAGAACCCGGCCTTACAGCGCGATGCGCTCACCGGGGCCGGATGCGGGGAAATTTTCATCGAACACATGTCGGGCGCGGTCGCAGACCGTGCCCAATTAGCCGAGGCGCTGAAATACGCGCGTAAGGGCGATACGCTTGTGGTCTGGAAACGCGACCGGCTGGCGCGTTCGATCAAGCAGTTGATCGAGACCGCCGAGATGCTGCGGGCGCGGGGCATCGGTTTTCGCAGCCTGACGGAATCCATCGACACGACGACGGCGCAAGGACGACTGGTCTTTCACATGTTCAGCGCCCTCGCCGAGTTTGAGCGCAGTCTTATCCGCGAGCGCACCCAAGCAGGGCTTGCCGCCGCGCGTTGCAGCGGCTGATGATTGCCGTTTTGGGCGGGCTGGCGGAGGTGGATTGCGATCTTATTCGCACCCGAACGGGGCGGGAGGCCGTGAGCGGGCAAAGGGGCGCGGGCAGGGCTATATGGGCCGGTCGGGCTGGGCCGACCCGGACGAGACCATCGGCGCGGTCCTGTTCCTCCGACTGTTCCTCGCAACGTCAACAACGGCGGGCACACGCTGGCCGTGGATCGGACTTCTTCGCGCAGGAGCGGCTCAGGCCATCTTGGTACCGAGGCGGGGGCGACGCCAACATCCGGCGCCCATGAGCACGACCAAGCCTGTTGCGAGCAGCGCGAGCGATGCCGGTTCCGGAACGGTCGAAGACTCGACCGTGACGGTGAGAACCCCGGCCACAGAGCCGGACTCGCCCAAGTAGGATAAATCGTAAGTGCCCGCCGAGAACACCGGGTCCGCCTCCGTTCCTGTGAAGAGCACGGGGCCGGTTGCAATGGTAAGGAAGGTCTGGGTTCTGAACCCGCCGCCGCCGGCGGCGGTCTGAAAAATTACGTATGGGAACGAGTTCGTCCCCGCGAAGCTTGTCTCGGTACCGTCCTGGACATCGACTCCAAAACCATTGGCAGTGATGTCAAACGGCGTGGGATTACTGGACTGCTCCCAGCTCGCACTGTCGCTGCCGCTGACGAACGAGAAGAGCAGCGTGTCCGCACGCGCGGTGCCTGCAGCGAGGCCGGTCGCGAGGGCAACAGTTAAAGCCAAGGCGTTGTGAACGATGCGACGATCCACCTCAAACCTCCCCCATGCCCGGTTCTTGCGCCTACCATGCCTGGGGCGCGTTTCTTTCGCAATCATAATCTATCGGCGTCGGTCTGTCCGTGGAAGCTGATCGCTCGACAATCAGTATGAAGCGGGCGGGGCGGATAAGGGGCGCGAGGAGGGCGCCGCCGCAGATTGCTGTACGCCTTTGGGAGCGTGACGACGGGGACTTGGGCCGCCGGTGCGATCATGCGGGCCCCGCTACCGCGGCGACGCATGGGCCGACACCACCACATCGCACGGGCGGCTGATGATTGCCGTTCTCGGCGGGCTGGCGGGGGTGGAGCGCGATCTCATTCGCAGATGAACGGCGGAAGGCCGGGAGCGGGCAAAGGTGGGGGGGCGAGGCTTGGCCGAAGGCCGAAGCTCACCCCTCACCAGCAGCGCGAGGCGAGCCATCGCCCGCAGCTACATACAACGTCGGCACAGCACGATGTCGCGGCTCGGCGCGTCCCCTTGCGCACCAGGGAGCCCCCTGTCCATCAACCCTGGGTAAGCAGGGGAAAACCCTTTTCGGGTTAATCCTAGAATCGGATTATTGACACGCCCCGCATGAGCGTCGCGCAGGGGCCAGTCTGTTGAAGTCGGTATTCACAGAGGAATACGAGTT
>JASHOF010000015.1 GCA_030041255.1 Acetobacteraceae bacterium | reverse complement strand
TGGCGATGAACGAGGACCGGATGCGCAACCGAACCGGCCATGGCCCGAAAAACCTCGCGGTTCTGCGCCACATGGCCCTCAACTCGCTCCGCAAGGAGACTTCCAAGGGCTCGCTTCCCAAAAAGCTCCACCGCGCCGCCTGCAGCGACGCCTACCTCGCCAGGGTACTGGCCCAACTTTGAAATGCGATTGCCCTGGCCGCCCTGCCCTCAATCCCGCCCGGTGCCGAGCCGGGCGGCTTTTCTTGACCGATACTGAATATGACACTACGTAGCAGCATGTCGTCGGGCTCAGCGCGGGCTGGCAAGACGCTGGAAGCAATGCGAGCCAACCCGCGTGACTGGCGCATTGCCGAGCTCGAGGCGGTTGCAAAGGCATTTGGTGTGAACGTGCGCAAGCCGGGCGGAAGTCACGTGGTGTTCTGGCACCCGCGCATTGCCGAGGCGCCGACCGTTCCGGCCAGGCGACCGATCAAGCCGGTCTATGTCCGGCGGTTCGTAGCGTTCATCGACGCGGTACGAGGGACCGATGAGCAGGACGGTTGACAGGACACGGAAGAAGAATGGCGGCCAGGCGGGCGGCGTCGAGTATCGCTTCACCATCCGCCCGCTCGGCGCCGATGAGGGCGGCGGCTTTCTGATCGAATATCCCGACCTGCCGGGCTGCGTGTCGGACGGCGAGACGATCGAGGAGGCGATTGCGAATGGCCGCGATGCGAAGGCAGCCTGGATCACTGCCATGCGCGAGGCCGGGCGGCCGGTGTCGCCGCCTGGCGCCGATCCGGCGGAAGGCTACAGCGGCCGGTGGGTTCTCCGTACGCCGAAATCCCTGCACCAGCGCCTTGCCGAGCAGGCGAAGCGCGATGGTGTGAGCCTGAACACGCTGGCGGTGACACTGCTTGCGCAGGGGATCGGCGAGCGCCTGCCGCGCAAGAGACGGGCGGCGTGAACGATGACGACAGGAAAGAAATCCGCCGGCGCATCGTGGAAATCGAAGCTGGCGCATAGCCCGCTCGGACGGCGGCCGTTTGGGCGGACCGGATGCCGAAAGGGCTGCCAGGAAACCTGGCGAAGCAGGCACGCCGCAAGCTGCGGATGGTCGATGCGGCAACCCGGGTCGAGGACCTGGCGAGCCCACCCGGCAATCACCTGGAAGCGCTCGCCGGCGATCGAGCGGGCCAGCACAGCATCCGCGTCAACGACCAGTGGCGTGTGTGCTTCGCCTGGCGGAATGGGGACGCGTACGACGTGGAAATCGTCGATTATCACAGGGGATGACAATGGCGATCCGGACAGAGGACATCGCCGGCATGGATTTCCGGGACGTGAGCAGCGGCAGGCGCATCGGTCGGGTGACGCCCGGCGAGGTGCTGCTTGAAGAGTTCATGCAGCCGCTCGGCCTGTCCGCGCGGACGCTCGGGCGAGAGCTTGGCGTGCCGCAGAACCGCATCTCGGCGATCGTGAATGGCAGCCGCGGCGTCACGGCCGAGAGTGCGATCCTGCTCGGCGAGCGATTCGGCACTTCGGCAGAGTTCTGGATGAATTTGCAGGTGACGCACGACCTCGAAGAAGCGCGGCGGCAGATGCATCGGACGGGCAGGAAGCGGCGGCGGGCAGAGAGTTCGGCCGTGGTGACAGCCTGACCATGCGCAAAGCATCCGCCGCCAAGCGCCGCAACCCGCTCGCCAAGGCGCTCTGCGATCCGCGGTTCCGGCCGCGAACCGTGAAGGCGCGCAAGGGCCGGGGGAGCTACCGCCGCAAGCGGCAAGCGCTGGCATCCGGCGAGCGCGGCGACGTGACGGAAGGCTGGACGAAAAAAGCCCCGGCGGCGCGCCAACGCCCCGGGGCACGATCCCGCGCCAAGAACGGCATATGACACGAGGCGAACTCTGCAATCAGGTGCAAGACCTCTATGAGAGCGGGCTCCTGTTGTGCCGGCTGGCGCGTTTGGCGATTCTGCCTCGGCAATCGCCGAAACAGACCCGCGGCAGGGCGTATCCGCCCGCACGGGACGGCGAACACAAGCCTGCATGCAATGAGCTCGCAGAGGTGTATGCCGAGGTGCTCGCGCACCCGCATCCCGTGACCCGAGACATGCTGGCCAGGGTGCAGAGGGGAATGCCCCTCAGCATTGAGGAGGTGGTGGTGGCACGGGCGGTCGAACTGCTGCCGGTCCGAGCCAAACAGTGGGCGCGGTTCCTGGGAACGGCGAAAAGCGCCCGCATCAGAAAACTCACAAGTGCCGTGACCGAGGCAGCGGTAACGACTCTATACTGGGGCCACGTGCCCACCCATGAGATCGGCACCACGCTCGGCATCCGCGGCATGCGCGGTGCGACGCTGCTGGCGTTGCAGCAGAGCCTCTTCTCGCAGTTCCAGAAGCTGATTGCCGGCACGCCCGGGGCGGCGGCGCAGCAGGCCGCGTTCGCGCAGACTCCGCTTCAGGAGTTCGAGCAGTTGCTGGCGCGGTTGCAGGACATCGGCAACCTGCTGGGGACGGCGCTGCTGCCCGAGCTGGCGGTGCTGCTGAAGTATCTCGACGTGCTGTTCGGCACCATCGACCGCTGGCTCGCGAAGCATTCCCAGGCGGCCAAGGTGGCCGCTGCCGCGGCGGCCGGCATGTACATCGGCGGGCCGCCGGGGGCGGTCATCGGCGCCGGGATCGGGGCTGGCGGAGCGATCGTTTACGAGTACGCGACGGGCGATCTCCAGGCGAACACCCCCGAGCAGGCGCGTCGGAATTCCGTCCTGGTGCACAATCAAGGATCCGGACTGGCCGCGGCCATCTACCACCGGGCATCACCGCAGGGCACGCACGGCGATCCGCTCTATGTGCATCCGCTCGGAGTGCCGCCGGCGGCGCCCCAGATCACGCAGAACGTAACGATTCACGCCGATGGCGTGACGCCGCAGGATGTGATCCGGGCGCTCAGGGAGGCCAATCAGCAGTTCGCCGAGATGGTGAGGCTGACGACGATCCAGGCATTCAATCAGGTGCAGCAGCATCAGAAGCGCCGCACGTTCCTCGATCCTGGCCTCGGCGGCGCGGCGCCATGATGAGGTTCTCGGTCCGCGGCGTGCGCGAGCTCGACACGAAGCTCCGCCTGATCGTGGCGCGGCTGCGAACGGACCTGCCGGAAGCGATGCAGAGAATCGCCGAGGGCACGGCGAAGGTGGCGCCATCCTACATCGGCCGCGAGCGGCTCGGATGGACCGGGCGCGTGGGAGGGACCGATCCGCTGCTCGGGAGCGGGGCGATGCGCCGGAGCATCCGCGGCGAGGGCGATGCGCTGATCGTGACCGTGCGGGCCGCGCCGCCCGCGCGCTGGCAGGAGATGTGCACCAAAAACAAGCACGTGCCGGCCCGGCCGTTCCTGCGGCCGGCTTTGCGGGAGACGGCGCCCGATGCGCTCAAGCTTCTGCGCGAGACATTTGAGACGACGATCCGGGAGACTTGAGATGGACGCATTGATCCGGGAATTCGCGGCTGGCCTGGCCGAGGCGGCGCGCGGCGACATCGAGGCGGCGATCGACCGCGCGCTGAAAAAGGCAGGAACCGGGAGCGCCAACAGGGCGCTGGCGAATCTCCGGGAGAAGGCGCTGGCGTCGCTCGAGCGGATCGCGGAGGGCCGCGACGGCCGCCTGCCGGCTGCCGTGCTCGACGAGGTGCACGCGGGCATTCATGCCGCGCTGCATCCCGAGGCGGAGCGCGGCCTGGCGCTCGCCAAGCGCGCATCCGGGCCGGGGCATCGGGAGGCAGCCGGGCTGCTCGAGATGACGCGCGAGCAGAAGGTTGCTGCGTTCATCGAGCTGGCGGACGACTTGAAGGCGCTGGTCGCGAAGTGGCGCCCGCTCTTCCGCAAGCTCGAGGCCGAAGATCGGCTCGATCGCTTGCACCGGGGACTGGCGCGTGACCTCGCCGAGTTGGCCCGCGTTGGGGACCTGATCTCGGCCCGCGCCACGATGGATAAGGCACGCGGGCAGATTGTTGCGACGTACGACGACGCCAGGCTCGATCAGGCTTTCGCTGCACCCCAGGAAAAGGCGGCTGGCCCGATGATTCCCGGATGGCGCAAAGCGATTTGAAGGAGAGTATGACGATGCCCACACTGATGCCTGGGTCCGTGCTCGGTGTCCAACGCGGTAAAACCTGGACCGTTGAGGAATTGCAGGAGCGGGAAGCGCGGGAAGCGCGTGAGCGCCGAGAACAGCTTCGCGCCGCGCAGTTGCAGGCGGACATCAGAACATGGATCGACCGCGGGCCGAGCAAGATCATCGCCGAGATAGAGCGCGACGGAAACCGGCGCGTCTTTCTCGCCGAGGATGGACGTGTCATGGTGAAGGGACGTCACACGCCCGACTATCTGCGCACAGCGCTGGCGCACCATGAGCGGACGATCCGGGCGATCCTCGCCGATCGCGAGCCGATCGAAGAGCTGATCCCGGCGCCGGAGCCCGCCGGGCCAGCGGCGCCGGCGGCGGCATGAAGGCTGTTGCCCTCGGCCGCGGCGAGCCCGTGGCGGAGGAATTGCGCCGGCTGGCCGGCCTGGCGCGGCGGCTCTTGCCCGACCGGCGGGACCCGGAGCGGTTTCACGTCGAGC
>JASHOF010000141.1 GCA_030041255.1 Acetobacteraceae bacterium | reverse complement strand
CAGTTGGCGGGCGATGGCAATGCGAACGCGAGGTCCCTGGCCGAAACCGGCTGATGTTTGGGGTCGCGCCGGATTCGCGAAGGCGGACGTCCCCGTCCGCGCCAGCGCTGGGGCGGCAATGGCCCCGTGCCTGGCGGCCAGAGGCTGGTCGTGGGGTGGATGCCGACTACATAAAGGAGACCGAGCGCCGTGATTCCATCGCCGAGCAGAGCCAAGAAGCTGGAGTGTGACGTTGCCAAGCGGTCGTCGGTTCCGAAGGAGTTGGTCGAGCATTTTCTGACCGGCCCGATGACTGGGGAAGCGATCAACGCGGCGGGTCCGACGTTCAAGCAGGCGCTCATTGAGGCATCGCTGAATGCCGAACTCAGCCATCATCTCGGCTACCAGCCGGGCGCGGAGAAGCCGGAAGGGGCCATCAACCACCGCCATGGCGGCACCTCGAAGACGGTTCTGACGGGCGAGGGCGAGCTGTGCATGGCGACGCCGCGCGAGCGCAACGGCAGCTTCGAGCCGGTGTTGCTGCCCAAGCACGCCCGCCGGTTCACCGCGTTCGACGACAGCCTGATCGCGGTGAGAGACGGGCTGACGGGGATGCCGGCGGCGCTGGAAGCGGTATTCCCGCGGACGACGCAGCAAACCTGTATTGTCCACCTGATCCGCAACAGCCTCGACGACGCCAGCTGGAAGGACCGCAGGATGCTGGCCGAGGCATTGCGTCCGATCTATGCGGCGGCCAGCGCCGAGGCGGCGGCATGGGATGCGTTCGCGGACGGTGAATGGGGCCGGAGGTTCCCCACCGTGGTGGCCGCGTGGCGGCGGGCCTGGGCGCAGGTGATCCCGTTCTTCGCGTTCCCGCCCGAGATCAGGCGAGTGATCTACACCACCCATGCGATCGAGAGCGTGAACGCGCCACTGCGCAAGATCATCAAGACGCGCGGCCATTTCCCGACCGACGACGCGGCGAACAAGCTGATCTGGCTGGCGCTGCGCAACATCGCCGCCGACTGAGGGAAGGCGGCGCATCGCTGGCAGGCAGCGATGAACCAGTTCGCGATCCTATACGAGGGCCGCTTCGACGCGGTGGGCTGATCCATTGGTTGATCGTTCCGTAACGGAGAACAGGCGTGCCCAGAGGCCGTGAACCCGAAGGCAGCACCGCGCTGACCAACGCCGAACGCCAGGCCCGCTACCGCGCCCGGCGGTTGGCGCTCCCATCACCGGTCACCGTCAAACCGCCCCGGCCGGCACGGCGCAGCCGCTCGAAACGGTGGAACGACGCACTGGCCGAGATGATCGCGGTGCAGGCCGAGTGTGCCGCGTGGTTCGAAGCCCTGCCCGAAAGCCTGCGCGACAGCACCACCGCGGCGGCGCTTCAGGAGCTGATCGATCTCGATCTGGACACCATCGCCGCGGTCCAGCCGCCGCTTGGCTATGGCCGTGACTGACCGCGACGCCGCGACATCCTGGCCAACCGTGGCGCAGCGCCCGGGCCGTGGCAAATCGTGGGGCCTCGCCATGCTCGCTCCCAAGCGGGGGCTGCGCGTGGCTCCGGTCCCGCCGCAAGCGGCGGATTTGACACGGCCCGCGCGCAGCGCCGGAGCCATGCCAGGTCGGGGTGAAGGAACAGGCGCCTCGATCGAACCAAGGAACAACCGCAAGCCGGCACTATGGCCTTGCCGACCCGACGATCCCTTGCCTGCAGTCGACCGCCCAATGGTGGGCGAGACTGAACCTCGCCTCACACACAGTAATTCCGACAGCCCTGATTTCCGACCCCTCCGTTCGCCACTACGAAGTCATCGAGGAGATGTCCCACCCCTTCGGGTGAGCGCCCGTCAAAAAAGCTGCCAACCGCTCCCTGCTATCCCAGGCTGAGATGGCTGCCGATCAGTGCGTGCAACTCGCGTCGCGTCGCCGGATCGTCCCGGAATACTCCCAGCATCCGGCTCGTCACCATTCCCACTCCTGGCTTGTGCACGCCGCGCGTGGACATGCATTCGTGCTCCGCCTCGATCACCACCGCAACTCCTCGCGGCTGCAGCACCTCGTTGATGGTGTTCGCGATCTGCGCCGTCAGCTTCTCCTGTATCTGCAGCCGCCTCGCATAGGCCTCCACCACCCGCGCGAGCTTGCTGATTCCAACGACCCGTCGCCCCGGCAGATAAGCGACATGCGCCTTGCCGACGATCGGCAGCATGTGGTGCTCGCAATGACTCTCGATGCGGATGTCGCGCAGCAGGACGATCTCGTCGTAGCCGTCCGTCTCTTCGAAAGTCCGTTCCAGAACAGCAACCGGATCGACCTCGTAGCCGGCGAAGAACTCCTCGTAAGCCCTGACCACACGCCCGGGCGTGTCAAGCAGCCCCTCCCGCCCCGGGTCCTCGCCCGCCCAGCGCAGCAGCACGCGCACGGCCTCCTCGGCCTCTTCCCGGCTCGGCCGAACAGGCGTCTCGCCACCAACAGCAGTCAGAACGTTCACGGATAGGTTTCCTCTTTCCCGAATCAATGATCGAAGCCTGGCTCGCCCCAGAATATTGTGCCCACGCCCCCCTGAGGCAACCCGACCCCGCCATCCCGGTTTCAGTGCACCCGCCGGTCCTGGTGCGGGCTGTCCAGGCTGAAGGTCGGAATCGCCACGTCGAACGATTCGCCCGAGGCAGCCACCAACATGTGATAGGCCCCGGTCATGAATCCTGACGGCGTCTCGAGCGGTGTCCCCGAGGTGTATTCGAACGCTTCTCCCGGCTCCAGCAGCGGTTGCTCACCCACCACCCCCGCACCGTGCACATGCTGAACACGCCCATGCGCATCCGTAATTTGCCAGGTCCGGCGCAGAAGCTGAACCGCAACCTCCCCTCGATTCTCGATCTTCACCCGATACGCCCAAACAAAGTGGTTCGCCTCGGGCTCCGACTGGTCCTCGAGGTAGAACGGATGCACGCTCACCCGGATGCCGCGCGTCGTCTGCGAATAATCTCCCGCCATCGCTCGCTCCCAGCCTCCGATCAAACGCCCGCGCGCCGGCTCCTGTCCAGGCCAGCCCTCACGCCGCTGCTCGTTCTCGCCACCCGGCAGCGAGCGCCTGCCCGAGATCCGCCTCCAGATCGGCCGCATCCTCGAGCCCGACCGAGAGCCGGATGACCGAATCGGTAATGCCAAGCCGCGCCCGCTCCGCCGCGCCGATCTTCAAATGCGTCGTTGTCGCCGGGTGCGTCGCAAGCGACTTCGCATCACCCAGATTGTTTGCAATCGCAATCAACCTGAGCGCATTCAACATCGCGAAGGCCGTCCTCTTTCCTCCCTTCACCGCGAAGCTGACCACCGTTCCCCCGCCCCGCATCTGTGCACGCGCCAGCCGCTCCTGCGGATGATCGGCCCGGAACGGATACCACACCCGCGCCACCTCCGCCCGCGCTGCCAGGAAATCGGCAATCCGGGCCGCCGTCCGCTCCGCCGCCGGAACCCTGAGCGAGAGCGTTTCCAGTCCCTTCAACAGCACCCATGCGTTGAACGGCGAAAGCGTCCCTCCGGTGTTGCGCAGGAAGGGGTGCAGCGTCCCCTCGACCCACTCCTTCCGCCCCAGCACCGCTCCGCCCAGCACCCGTCCCTGGCCGTCGATGTGCTTGGTCGCCGAATAGACGACGACATCCGCCCCAAGAGCCAGCGGCTTCTGCAAGAGCGGCGTCGCAAAAACATTGTCCACCACCACGATCGCACCCGCCTCGTGCGCCAGCCGCGCCACCGCCGGAAGATCGATGATCTCCAGCATCGGGTTCGACGGCGTCTCAAGGAGAACCAGTGCCGCCGGTCGGGAAAGCGCCGCTGCCCAACCGTCAAGGTTCGTCCCGTCCACGAATTCCGTTTCGATTCCGTATTTTGGCAGCAGCGTCGAGACGATCCAGTGGCAGCCGCCGAACAGCGCCCGTGAGGCCACCAGCCGTTCCCCGCTCTTCAGCCCCGCGAACAGTGCCGCATGCACCGCCGCCATGCCGCTCGCCGTCACCCGGCACGCTTCTGCGCCTTCCAGCAGGGCGAGCCGCGTCTCCAGCACCGAGAGTGTCGGGTTGGCAAAGCGGCTGTACTGGTAATGGTCGGCCGTTCCTTCGAAAGTTGCCTCGGCCTCCTCGGCACTTTCATAGACGAAACCCGAGGTCAGATAGAGCGCCTCCGCAGTCTCGGCAAACTGGCTGCGCCTGATCCCGCCATGCACGAGTGCGGTCGCGGGAGCGAAGGTCGGATTCATCATCGAAGCGGGCCCTTTCAAACCGGCCCGGCCTGGAATGCCGCAGTGCGGTCGTTTTCCGTCGCCGCACCCCGGGCCTCTTTAGCGCGTTTCTTTCACCTCGCCGCAAGCCGGCCGGACAAATCACGAGGGGCGGACCGCCGCCGTCGCCACGCTTACGGCCCGCCGATTGCGCAGTCAACCCGCCTTTCCTATAAAGGCACGACATCGCGGGTGTAGTTCAATGGCAGAACGGCAGCTTCCCAAGCTGCACACGGGGGTTCGATTCCCCTCACCCGCTCCACCATCCGCGTGTGCTCACCCGCCCGGCTCCCCCCTGCGGGCCTTAGCCGGCACACCCCCCATCGGCATCTCCCTCCTCGCCCGTCCGCTCCGTCCCGCTCGCCCTGAAATCGCCCGCAGTCACGCTCTCAGGCGAGCCAGCGCTTGCGTCGCTTGTAGTGCTTGACGTCGCGGTAGCTCTTGCGTCCCTCGCCGCCCAGGCCGAGATAGAATTCCTTCACGTCCGCATTCTGCCGCAACGCCGCTGCGGGTCCGTCCAGAACGACACGCCCGTTCTCGAGGATGTAGCCGTAGCCGGCGAAGCGGAGCGCGATATTGGCGTTCTGCTCGGCCAGCAGCACCGCCAGACCCTGCTCGCGATTGAGGCTCCGCGTGATCTCGAAAATCTCCTCGACGAGCTGCGGGGCAAGCCCCATCGACGGCTCGTCGAGCAGGATCAGCTTCGGGCGCGACATCAACGCCCGGCCGATCGCGATCATCTGCTGCTCACCCCCCGAGGTATAGCCCGCCTGCGCATGCCGCCGTTCCTTGAGGCGCGGGAAGTGGAGATAGACATGCTCGAGATCGCGCGCGATCCCGTCCCGTCCGTCGTGCCGCGTGAAGGCGCCGGTGAGCAGGTTCTCTTCTACCGTCAGATGCTGGAACACGTGGCGGCCCTCCATCACCTGGACCACGCCGCGCCGTACGAGGTCGCTCGGCGACAACTGGTCCACGCGCTCGCCCCGGAACTCGATGCTGCCCTTGGTGACCTCGCCGCGCTCCGCGCGGAGCAAGCTGGAGATCGCTTTCAGCGTCGTCGTCTTGCCGGCACCATTGGCACCGAGAAGGGCGACGATGCCTCCTTCCGGCACGGCAAGCGAGACTCCTTTCAGCACCAGGATAACGTGGTCGTAGATGACCTCGACATTGTTCACCCTGAGCAGGGAGTCCGGCTCGCTCACATCCGGCATCCTCTCGCTGAGCAGGGCGATCCGCGAAGCGCAACCTCGTCGAGCAGAACGCGCTCCGAGATAGAAAGCGAGTGCCCGCTTCCGTGGAAAGCCGGCACTCGCCTCTCAACGCAACGGTCGGCGATCACGTCCGCAGGAAGCTACCGGGAGGCATGCACCTCAGCACAGTTGACCGGCGTGATGTTGTTCTCTTTCGCGTACTGCAGCGCCGACTCCTTGTACATCTCGCGCAGGAATGTCCGGTCAGGCACGATCCAGCCGGTGATCATGTGCCAGGCCTTCCCGTCCCACTGCGAGATGCGAACGTTCCCGGCGCCCTCATGATCTTCACACGAGAGGTGGATCGGCGTCACTAGGCCCTCTCCGCCCAGCGCCTTGATCTGCGCACCGGTCAGGTCGAGATTCTCCAGGCCCCAGCGCACCTGCTCCCCGGTCAAGGGCTTGTCTCCGAATTTCTTCTGCGCGGTGCGGAGCGCCGCCATGTCGTAGATCGCATTGATCACGCCACGATCATAAAGCGGACCGCCGACGCCGCTTCTCTGCCCGTGCCCGTGCCCCTTGTCATAGACGTACTTGAGGATGTCCTGGATCACCGGGTAATTCGCACCCACGCCATGGAACTCCGCCGCCTTGTATCCCTTCGCGGCCATCCCCGCCGGTTCGACGTCCGGGTTGTCCCCCGACCACCAGATGCCGATGAAATGGTCCATCGGATAGCCGACCGAGGCCGCATCCTTGATCGCGGTCGAGTTCATGACCCCCCACCCCCACATCAGCACATAATCGGGATTTGCCTGATGAATTTGCAGCCAGGTCGCCTGCTGGTCGATGCCTGGAGAGTTCACGGCATAGCCGGTGAAGGTGTAGCCGTACTTCGTCGCCAGCGCCTTCAGGGTCGGTATCGGCTCCTTGCCATAGGCGGCATTCAGATAGACCAGGGCAATCTTCTTGCCCTTGAGCTTGTCCATCCCCCCGACCTGCGAGCCGATATACTCGACGATCGCATTGGCGCCCGCCCAGTACGTCGCCGGGAAGGTGAAGACGTAGCGAAACACCGGGCCATAGCTCGCATCGGCGCGGCCGTAGCCCATCGAAACCACCGGGATCTTGTCAGCGGTCGCCCGGCTGATCAGCGCGTACGTGATGCCGGTCGAAAGCGGATCGACCAGCGATGCACCCGTCGGCGGATGATTCTTCAACCGCTCATAACACTCGACACCGCGGTCGTTGTTGTAGCCGGTCTCGCACTCCTCATACGTGATCTTGATGCCGTTGACGCCACCATCGCGCGCATTGATCATGTCGAGATAGTCGACGTAACCGTTCGCGAACGGAATGCCGTCAGGCGCATAGGGCCCGGTGCGATACACCAGCCTCGGGATGAACTGCTCGTTCTGGGCGAACACGGGCCCGCCTCCGGTTGCCCAACCGATCGCCCCGGTCAATGCCAGTCCGACAGCCAACTTCCGTAGTTTCATCGCCCCCTCCGCAAAAATCCGTCTGCTTCGGCGGAGCGCTTCGCGCGCGCCCGACGGTATTGATCGGGCATGGCTAGCACACGCGCGAGGCGCCCGCAAATGCATCCGTCGCACCCTGCCCGCCGGGCCTCAATGCGGGAACGGCCAAAGTCTGAGCTTCTCCTTGCCGATCCGCCAAAGCGCTGCCAGCCCGTTCGGTTCAGCAATCAGGAAGGACACGATCAAGGCCCCATAAATGATATCCTGCAGATTGGTCACCAGCGCCACACCCACGTGCAGCCCGAGCTGATCGGGCAGGTTGTTGAGGAAGATCGGCAGCAGAATGATGAAGGCGGCGCCGAGGAAGGAGCCGAGGATGCTGCCCAGCCCACCGATGATGATCATGAAAAGAATCTGGAACGAGCGGTCGATATCGAAGGCCAGCGCCTCCACGCTCGCCGTGTAGATGAAGGCCCAGAGCGCGCCGGCAATCCCGATATAGAATGAGCTTACCGCGAAGGCGAGCAGCTTGGTGCTGAGCGGCCGGATGCCGATGATCTCGGCCGCAATGTCCATGTCGCGGATCGCCATCCACTTCCGTCCCGTGGCGCCCCGCACCATGTTCTTGGCCGCCAGCGCCAGCACGGCGGCGAAGGTGAGAGTGAACCAGTACTTGTAGGCCGGCAGCGCCTCCGGCCCGGTGACGAAGAAATGCCCGAACACCGCACGCGGGGGCGCCGTGATGACCCCGGACGGGCTGTAATTCTGGAACCAGGCAACCTTGACGAACAGCCAGATCAGAAAGAATTGCGCAGCCAGCGTCGCAACCGCCAAGTAGAACCCCTTGATCCTCAGGCTCGGGATGCCGAACAGGAGCCCGACCAGCGCGGTGACGATCCCGGCAGCCACGAACACCAGAACGATATTGAGGCCGGGAAACGCGGTCGCGAGCTTGTAGGCGGTGAAGGCGCCGACCGCCATGAACCCGCCGGTGCCAAGCGAGAGTTGCCCGGCATAACCGGTCAGGATGTTGAGGCCAAGGGCCGCCAGCGAAAACACGAAGAACGGCACGAAGATCGTGCTCAGCCAGTACTCGTTCGCCATCAGCGGCACGGCAATATAGGCGACGAGCAGAAGTGCCAGCATCCCGAACCGGTCCTGGCGGATCGGAAAGATCGCCTGGTCGGCGGCGTAGCTGGTCCTGAACTGTCCGACCTCGCGGTACAGCATGGCCTACACCCGCTGGATGATGCGTTCGCCGAACAGCCCTTGCGGGCGAAACAAAAGGAAGATCAGGGCCAGTATATAGGCGAACCAGTCCTCGACCCCGCTGCCGATCACCGGGCCCCAGAACACCTCCCCGAGCTTCTCGGTGGCGCCCACGATCAGCCCGCCTACGATCGCGCCCGGGATCGAAGTGAAGCCGCCCAGTATCAGCACCGGCAGCGCCTTCAGCGCCACCAGCTCCAGCGAGAACTGCACCCCGAGGCTCGCTCCCCACATGATGCCGGCGGCCAGCGCCACCAGCCCCGCGATCGCCCAGATGAAGACCCAGATTTGCTTCAGCGGGATACCCACGCTCATCGCCGCCTGGTGGTCGTCGGCAACCGCACGCAACGCGCGCCCGACCCGTGTCTTCTGGAAGAACAGCGCCAGCGCCGCCACCAGCGTGCCGGCGACGATCGCCGCATAGAGATCAAGCTGGTTGATCAGGATGCCATGCACGGTGAGCGGCCCGGAGGGGATGCCGATATCGAGCGGATGCACGTCGCCGCCCCACAGGATCTGCCCGAGACCAACCAGGAAATAGCTGATCCCGAGCGTCGACATGAACAGGATGATCTCGGACTGGTTCACCAGCGGCCGCAGCACCATGCGCTCGACCGCGAAGGCAAGCACGATCATGACGGCGATCACCGCGACCAGCGAGAGCAGCACGGGAAGACCTGCCTCCAGCATGCCAACGAATGTCAGCGCCGCGAACAGGACCATCGTTCCCTGCGCGTAATTGAACACGCCGGAAGCCTTGTAGATGAGCACGAATCCCAGTGCCACCAGAGAATACATCACGCCCGCCAGCAGCCCGCCGATCAATACTTCGATCAGGAACGCGGGCTCCCTCGCCATGGTGACGAAGGGACCGATCAGGATCGCGTAGAGGATATGCACGGCACCTCCCTTTTCTATCTTGGCCAGGGGGGATCATTCCGCACCCTGCGTCCTCTCATGCCCCTTTCCCGCCGTCATGCGCAACGCCGAGATAGGCATCGATCACCGCCTGGTCGCGGCGTACCTCATCGGGCGTGCCATCGGCGATCTTGCGGCCGTAGTCGAGCACGACGATACGGCTCGAGATGTCCATCACCACTCCCATGTCGTGCTCGATGAGCGCGATCGTGGTCCCGAATTCTTCGTTCACGTCGAGGATGAACCGGCTCATGTCCTCCTTTTCCTCGAAATTCATTCCCGCCATCGGCTCGTCCAGCAGCAGAAGATCGGGCTCGGCGGCCAGCGCGCGCCCGAGTTCGACCCTCTTCTGCAACCCATATGGCAGCCGCCCCACCGGGACCTTGCGGATCGCCTGGATTTCGAGGAAATCGATGATCTGTTCGACCACGGCGCGGTGTGCCGTCTCCTCGCGCCGGGCCGGGCCGACATAGAGGGCGTCCAGGAGAAAATTGCCGCGCATCTTCAAAAGCCGGCCGGTCATGATGTTGTCGAGCGTCGTCATGCCCTTGAAAAGCGCGATGTTCTGGAAGGTGCGGGCGATCCCGGCTTTCGCCGCCTGGTGCGGCCGCATGTGCCTGACCGTCCGCCCCTTGTACGTGATGCTGCCGGCGTGCGGCCGGTAGAAGCCGTTGATCACGTTGAGCATCGAACTCTTGCCCGCCCCGTTCGGCCCGATGATGGCGCGAACTTCGCCTTTCCGGATGTCGAAGCTGACATCCGCGAGCGCCTTCACCCCACCGAAGGCAAGCGCGATGCCCTCGACCTTGAGCAGCACGCCGCCGTTCGAATGCATGGGGCTGCCCTCATTCATGCGGGCGCGGCGACCTCCTGGCGCATCGTCCCGGCACCACCTTGCGTCGCCCGCAGGACCTTTGCCTCTCCGATCGTGAATCTCGTTCGCAGCATCGTGATACCGCCGTCCTTGCCGGCAACCGGCGCGTCGACCTCACCTGCCATTTCGCCCGCATAGAGCATATCGACCAGGGCGGCGTACTTTTCGGCGATGAATCGCCTCCTGAGCTTGCGTGTCCGCGTCAGTTCACCGTCGTCAGGATCGAATTCCTTTTGCAGGATGAGAAAGCGGCGCACCTGCGCCCCGGCCAGCGTCGCGTCCTGCGCCAGTTCGCGGTTGATCGCTTCGATCGTTTCCCGCACCAGGTCGAGCACCTCCGGGCGTTGTGCGAGTTCCCGGTAGTTCGTATAGGCAAGGCCTCGCCGCTCGGCCCAATTGCCGACCCGTCCGGCGTCGATCGTCGCGAACGCCGCCACGTAGTCGCGGCCGCGCCCGAAGACGACGATTTCCCGGATCGGCCCCACCGCACGGAACCTGTTTTCGATCTGCATCGGAGCGAACACTGTGCCATCGGCGAGACGCCCCGCCTCCTCGGCACGATCCACGATATGCAGACCCCCGTGCCCATCGATGAAACCGGCATCGCCGCTCTGAATCCAGCCATCCGCGGCTTTCGCCGCGAGGCTCGCCGCCGGGTCCTTGCAATACTCCTGAAAGCCTCCCGCGCCGCGGAACAGTACTTCGCCTTCCGCGCCGATTTCGAGATCGACCCCTGGCAGCGGTCGCCCGACCGTGCCGGCAGAGGCCTCGCGATCGGATTGCACCGTGACGAACAGCGAACCCTCGGTCGATCCGTAGATCTGCTTGAGGTTGATGCCAAGCGAGCGAATGAAGTCGAAGGTCCCGGGGCTGATCGCCTCGCCCGACGTATAGGCAAGCCTCACCCGGCTCATGCCGAGCGCGTTCTTGAGCGGTCCATAAACCAGCCGCTCGCCGAACCGGTAACGGAGGCGCGCGTCCGGCCCGACATGCTCCGCATCGAGGATGCGGCGGCCCGCCCTCGCGGCCAGCCTCATGAACGAGCCGTAGAGCCGGCGCTTGAGCGCCCCCGCATCCTCCATCCGGAGCGTCACCGTGCTCCGGATATTGTCCCAGATTCGCGGCGGCGCGAAAAAAAAGGTCGGGCCGACCTCCCGCAAATCCGCCATCACGGTCGCTGGTGACTCCGGGCAATTCACGCAGAAACCGGCGCAATAAGCCAGGCCGACCGAGACCATGTGGTCGCCGATCCAGGCCATCGGCAGATAGGCGAGCACATCCTCCCGCTCGGTCAGCCCCTCGAACGCAATCACCGCCCGCGACGTCGCGAGCACGTTGTCGAAGCTGAGAACGACCGCCCTGGGCGGGCCGCTGGTTCCGGATGTGAAATAGATGCCGGCCGGTCCGCTGCCGCTGCCGCGCGCGATTTCCGCCACGAAGGAGGCGGCGTCGAGCGAGCATTCCTCCGGCCCTCTTCCGTCCGCCGCGAAAAGCTCGTGCAGGAAGGGCTGGCGATAGGTCCTGAGCCCGCGTGGATCGGTATAGAGGACCTGTTCCAGGCGCGGGCACCGCTCCCGGATCTCGATCACCTTGTCGACCTGCTCCTGCTCTTCGGCCACGACGAACCGCGCCTCGGTACAGGCCAGCGCATCCGCGATCTCACCCGCTCCTGCGTCCTGGTAAAGCGGTACAGGCACCGCGCCAAGCGCCTGCGCCGCAACCATAGACCAGTAAAGCAGCGGGCGATTGTCACCGATCACCGCCAGCCGATCGCCCCGCTCGAGCCCCAGCGCCGACAGCGCCGAGGCAATGCGCCGCACTTCCCCCACGACCTCGCGCCAAGTCCAGCATCGCCAGATGCCGAGCCTCTTTTCGCGCATGGCCGGACGATTCGGTCTGACCTTGGCGTGGTGCAGCAGAAGCTTGGGAATAGTGTCGAGGCCGCCCAGGCCGGCCGCGTCCGGCGCACTACCATGCGGGTCCGCCCCGCACCCGTCGCCCCGCTCACCCCCAATGCGAGCGGCAGAGCCCATTCTGCCGGCCCTCCCTGTCGGCTTATCTTGTGTCATGGCCGGCTGATGTGATCAGCCGGCTGCTAGCCTATCATCCCCAGGCGGTCAAGCAATCGGCTCGCCCACCGCATGGCAATCGAGTGAAGGAGGGGGATTCCGGCGCGACCGAAAGTAGGATTCTTACGGTGCCTCACGATAGGAGGCACCGATGGCCGAGCCAACCGAAGTCTCATTCCTGGCACATTTCGCCGCGCTGCGTGATCCGCGCCAGCAGGCCAAGGTGTTGTATCTCCTGCCGGAGATTTTGCTGCTGGTCCTGTGCGGTACGATCGCCGGT
>JASHOF010000140.1 GCA_030041255.1 Acetobacteraceae bacterium | reverse complement strand
CGGCCATCTGCATATTTGTGACGGCTGGGGTAGCCGGAGTTCCCGTGACAACTTTGGACAAATTGGTGGAGGTTGACGCTACTACCGTACTAAAACCAGCGATTGCTACTGGTGGGTTGACCACAACTATACCCGCGACCCCCGCTGCGAGACCGGCCAGCACGACTAGAAGTTCGCCTCCGCTGCTCGCTCGCTGAACAATATTATCGAGGGTATTGGTCTTCATGGTCGCGTTCAGGCACTCCTCGATCGCCTTGCTGACTACGAGTTGCTCGCAAGGTTGCATTTTCCACGATGCGGTGGGGGTACTAGCGTCTTTTTCCGGTGGGGTCTGTTGCGGGGCCGGTGTCGGGTCGGAGTTTGGCGCTACGTCAAGAAAAATTTCGTTTTTATCGGGACAAGCCTTTGATGGGTCAGTTTTTACGTTGTTCTGCGTATACATGTTCTCGAATGGATGAGCGCACCCAACCAAAGTCAGCATGAAAGCTACCAGGATTCCCGTTATCAGCGGGGGATAGGTCTGCTCATTCATAATCCTGCCTGCCTCTCGTCTTGTCGGCCCCGGCGCCGTCATTAATAGCCGGGCTGGGCTGGTGGCTGATGTTGCTCAGCAAACGGACTCGGTCTGATTGCCGTTGATGTTCGACCGTGTCGTTGGCGACGTATTTGGTGTGCTGCGACTGGCAGTCGGAACGAGAAGGTAAAAAGGGCGCGCGAGTGCCGAAGTGAATGTTTGCCGGGAGGGGGGAGGAGAGGAACGAACCTCGAGGCATCTCAGCGGATTGCCGGTGCTGGGCCCGACTTCTGAGTCGGAACTCGCGTGCAGACATCGCTCCCTCCCGGTACCGGGCGGCCGTCAAGATCTTCGCCGGCGCCGTCCTGAATTCTTACGAAAAGACATTTGTTGCCGATGGGAACTATGTTAGATCGAGGTGACCTTGGCATCGTCAAAATTGACTATGCCGGTCGAAAAAGTTCGCACTGTGGGTGTGGAGGCACACCATGGCTGAGAAAAGCGACGGTCTCGGCGAAATTGTCGGCGGACTTTACGAGGCTTCGGTCGATGCGGGCCGATGGCCGCCCGCCTGGGAGGCGGTTGGTCGCTGGCTCGGCGGGAGCTCGGGGACACTGTTCCTGGAAGACGCGTCGGGTCGCCGGTTTCGCGTCCTCGTGCCGGCGAACTGGACGGAAAAGGCCGTGGAGCTGCACGCTTCGCGTTCGGGCACGGTTGCTCCGTCCGCGAGGTGCGGCAACGGGCATCTGCTCGCCCATGCTGCGAGCGGAGGGGCAACGGCGAACGGTGCGCGAGAAGAACGCTCCGAAATCTGGACCTATTCAGGCTTTCACAACGGTGAGATGGGCCATTTTCTGCTTGCCGGCATCCGGGTGGAGGGGCCGGTGGGCGCGGCGATGGGGTTTCGACGGCCACCGGATTCGAGGCCGTTCAAACCAGCGGAGTGCGAGCGCCTGCACCGGCTGCTGCCGCATCTGAAGCGTGCTCTGGAGTTGGGCTGGCGGATCGGGCAGGAGCGCGACGACGCGGCCGTCCTGGCATCCGCGTTCGGTCACTCTGAGGTCGCGGTGATCGTCGTGAACGCGGATGGAAGAATCATGTTCGCAAGCGCGACGGCGGAACGGGCCCTCGCCTCCGGCGGTCTTGCGCTGGGCGGACACCGGCGGGAGCTCACGGCAGAGACGGCCGATCAGAAGCAGCGGCTCCGGGAGCTCATCAACGATGCCGCGCGTGGCGGTGCAGGCGGAGCGATGCTGATTGCACGCGCGGCCGGGGCGCCGCTTGCGGTAATCGTCTCGCGACTGCCGGTGGCACCCGAGCGGCTGCCAGGACAGGCGGCCAGGCTGCTAGCCGTGGTGACGCTACGCTCGCTCGGCGATCCCTCGAATTATGGTGCCGCACGGCTGTCCAGGCTTTTTGGGCTGACCGCTGCGGAAACCGAGGTCGCGGCCGGATTGGAGGTGGGGCAATCCGTGGTCGAGATTGCATCCAGGCGGTGTGTTTCCGCGCTGACGGTGCGCGCGCAGATCCGACAGTTGCTTGAGAAGTGCCGGGCGGAGAATATGCAGGGGCTTGTGCGGCTTCTCGCCCCCCTGAGCTGAGCGCTTTGCAGCGATGAAGGCTGCTGTCCAGAGCCTGTGGGTCTTGGTGCGTCGAGCGAGCAGGAGGCAACGCCTGCATTCGTTGTCGGGCGGCGCCTATTGCATCGAAGGCGGGCGTGGGGCGGCGAATGTGCTGGTTGACATAGCGGTGGCTCGGCATGGGGTGCCTGCGATCAATGACCGCGCCGATGGCGAACAAGCGCGACCAGGGAGCGATCGCGTGGCTCGGCCGCAATCCGAGCAGCCAGAAGGGAGATTTCGCGGAAGCGGCGGGTTGATGCGTCGAGCCGGCCTGACGGCTACACCCAGTGGCCCGGCTGCCAGACCCAGACGGCGGGTGGGCCGGGCGGGAGCGGATTCGTCATGAGGTCCAGTGGGCGGGCTGCCAGGACCAGGCGCCGGTGTTCGGATTCTTCGACCAGAATCCGGGCATGAAGGTGGTGGCATGATTGCCGCGCGCAATCCACTGCCCGGCGATCCAGTCATAGCCGCGTCCGTTCCAGTCCCAGTGCCCGGGCTCCCAAATCTGCGGCACTCCGCCGGCGATGGGCGGCAAGGGGATGGTCTCGGTCCTGGCGGGGGGGACCGGGGGCGGTTCGGGGGCGGCGGAGCAGCCGGCAAGAGCGAGCGCGGCGGCTGTGAAGAGACCGGCGAGCAGCGGAGCGCGTGACATTTTTTCCTCCGTCGAGGTGGAGATCAGGCGAGATAATCGTGAACGACCTTGCCGAGGCCGAGGGTGAGATCGGCGAGGAGATGCACGGCGGAGACGATGGAGCGCACCGGCAGGTCGGCCACCGGTGCCAGCGCGTGGGGAAAGAAATCCAGCGCGGCGGGTCCGGTCCAGGCGCCTTTCAGGGTGACCTCTTCGAGATAGTATTCGACCAGCTCGCAGATGCGGGGAGTTCCGTCCACATGCGGAATGATCTTGAGGAGCCAGTTGGGCGCCGCAAGCGAGGCGGCGACGGCGGCGTGATCTGCGAGGCGATGCTTGTAGCCCATGGTGCCGGTGGCGACGCGGACGGGACCGTAATCGAGCGTGCCGACCAGGGTGTCGATCTCCTTGTGCAGATGCGGCCTGGCGAGCTTCTTCGGGAAGCCCCAGAGTTCGCGCCCGCCGGCGATCGGCGGATGGTCGTTGAGGAACATGGCGTGGGTATAGCCGCCGGCGCGACCCTTGAAGGTGACGGGAATCACCTGGCCGGTCTCGGTGTAGTCGCCGAAGCCGGTTGAATCGGGCATCCGGATGAACTCGTATTTGACCAGCGGGTTGGCGGGATCGAGGGCGAGCGGGGCGGGCACGACGGCGGCGAGGCGGTCAGGATCGGTGCGGTAGGTGATGATCAGGAACTCGCGATCGACGAAGCGGTACGGCCCCTTGGGGTAGGCGGGGCTCGTCAGCGGCATGGCGAAGGCGGTGCGGCGGACTTCGTCCTCGGTCATCGTCGGTTCTCCTCCTCGGCGGATCGTGGTGGGGCAGGGTAGAGGGCGGGATCGAGGCTGTCAGGGGGAAGCGGCAGCAGGATGGTGGCCAGCGCCTGGGCGGCGATGCCTTCGCCGCGGCCGGTGAAGCCGAGCCGCTCCGTGGTGGTGGCCTTGACGGAGATCCTGCCCGAGCCGACGCCGAGCAGCGCGGCCAGCCGGGCGGCCATGGCGGGAGCATGCGGGGCGATCTTCGGGTGCTCGCAGATGAGCGTGATGTCGGCGTTGGCGAGGACGCCGCCGCGGGCCGCGATGCGGGCGGCGGCATGCGCGAGGAAGCGGGCTGAATCGGCGTCCTTCCAGGCCGCCTCGGATGGCGGGAAGTGCCGGCCGATGTCGCCTTCCGCGAGCGCGCCGTAGATCGCGTCGCACAGGGCATGGATGCCGACGTCGGCATCAGAATGACCGGCAAGGCCCTGATCGTGCGGAATTTCGATACCGCAAAGGACCAGCTTTCGGTGGCTGGCGAAGGCGTGCACGTCGAAGCCGGAGCCGGTGCGGGGAACAAGGCTTCCGGCGAGCGTGCGGGCGAGGCGGGGCAAATCCTCGGGCACGGTGAGCTTGATGTTGTCCTCCGATCCCGCGACGACGGCGACGGCAAGGCCGGCGGCTTCGAGGAGGGCGGCATCGTCGGTGGCCGAAGCGTCCGGAGCGGTGCGATGCAGGCGGAGAAGAGTTTGAAAATCAAAAGCCTGAGGAGTCTGGACGCGAACCAGACCGGACCGCGGCACGGTATCCTCGATGCGGCCGGAGGGGCTGGCGCGCTTCAGCGTGTCGGTGACGGCAAGGGCGGGGACGGCGCCCGGCACCGCTTCGAGCGCGGCGAGAAGAGCGGGGACGGTGCCGGGCGGGATCAAGGGGCGGGCGGCGTCGTGCACGAGGACGATGGTGGGGGAGTGCGGGGCGAGGGCCTCGAGGCCGGCCCGTGCGCTGGCCTGGCGGGTGGCGCCGCCCGGCACGGCGGGCAGATGCGGCAGGCCCGCGAGTGCCTGTTCGATCGCCTCACCGGGGCCGACCGGCTGAAGAAGGCTGGCGTGCGCGCCGAGTACCTCGGCGGCGTGGCGGATGACCGGGCGGCCGAGCAGGGGCAGGAACTGCTTGGGTGTGGCGGCACCGAAGCGGCTGCCGGTTCCGGCGGCGAGCAGAAGGGCAGCGATCGGCATGTCCCGGTTTCGCGCGGCGGCGCGGGGGCGTCAATTCTTGGCTGGCGGAGGCGATGGGCCGGGCAGTGACGAAGGTCGGGTCAGGTCGTGGTGCCGGCGGCGGGGACGGAGCCGGAAGGCGGCGCTGCGCCGAGCTTCGATTCTCCCTTGATGATGCCGAGCGCGGTGGCGACCAGGGAGCCGATATTGCCGAGATCGGCGGGGACGATCATGGTCGTGCTCTGCTTGGCGAGATTGGCCCAGCGATCGATGAAATCCCGCGCCACCTGGAGCTGCAGCGCCTCCAGCCCGCCTTCGGTGGCGACCGCGGTGGCGATGCTGCGGATGGCCTGGGCGGTTGCCTCGGCGACGAGCTGGATCGCGCGGGCCTCGCCTTCGGCGCGGAGAATTTCGGCCTGCTTGCGCCCGTTGGCGAGGTTGATCTCCTGCTGCTGCTGACCCTCGGAGGTATTGATCTGCTGCTGGCGCTGGCCCTCGGAGCGGGCGATCAGCGCCCGCTTCTCCCGCTCCGCCGTGATCTGCAATTCCATCGCGCGGAGAATTTCACCGGGCGGGGTGATGTCCTTGATCTCGTAACGGAGGACCTTGATGCCCCAGTTGACCGCTGCTTCCTCGACCGCGTTGGCAACCGCGGCGTTCAGCATCTGGCGCGAGGAGAGCGCCTGATCGAGATGCAGCTTGCCGATTTCCGAACGCATCGAGGTCTGGGCGAGTTGCATCGCAGCGACGAAAGGATTCGACGAACCGTACGCCGCCTTGATGGCATCGGTAATCTGCAGATAGAGGAAACCGTCCACCGTGAGCGTGGTGTTGTCGAGCGAGATGCAGACCTGCGAGGGTACCTCGGTCGGCACTTCGCGCATGTCGAAGCGGAAGGCGACACGATCGGCGAAGGGGACGATGAGGTTGAGGCCCGGCGGCAGGACGGTGTGGAACCGGCCGAGCCGTTCGACCACCCAGGCCCGCTGCTGCGGCACGATCAGGATGCCATGGCGCAGCACGGCCAGTGCCAGCAGCACCAGGAGGGCGATGATGATGACGTCGGTGAGGAGGGCGGCGGGCATCGCGGTCAGCCGGGCTCAGCCGCCGATCACTGCCATCGTGCGCACTTCGATGCTCTCGCGCGGTGGCGCGCCTTCCGGTGTGGCGGGAAGATCGAAGGCGCCGTGCGGGGTGAAGCGCGCCCGCCCGTCGGTCAAGCTGTCCCAGCCCTTGATCAGCAGCACCTCGTCGCGATCCATGCCGGGCGCGTAATACCAGCGCTGTGACGGATCGTAGGCGAGGTGGTAGATTTCGCCGATCCGGTCAGGAAAGACCTGATCGGTCGCGACCAGGTCCCGGGGCTGGACGCTGGCGGCGTCGGCCAGCGCGAGCGGCGAGCGCGCCACGGGACCCTGGATCGGGCGCCAGACATTGAGCTGCACGATGCGCACGCCGGCGGCGAGCAGCCGGGTGGCCTCGGCTTCGCCCAACGTGTCCTTCAGCCGCTGCGGGCCGCTCTTCACGGTGTAGTCCACGTGGACGCGGCTTGCCGGGCCGCGCATGCCGTCCCGGTTCCTGGCCCCTGCCTTGCCATCGGAACGGCGCGTGGCATCGAAGACGATGACACGGCTTGCTCCGATCGTGGAACGCAGCAGGGCTTCGATTTCCGCATAATAGGCGTGTTCGACCGCCTCGTCGTCATAGAGATCGGCAACGGCGGTCGGCGAGCGATAGAGCGCGAAGCCCTGACGGTCGAGCGTGAAGCTGGCGGCGAGCGGACGCAGGTCGCGGATCTCGACGATGTGCTGCTCGGTCTGGAAGTGGACGCGCGGTGCGCCGCCGGTGAGGGCGGAGCTTTCGAAGACCGGCTTTTTGTCCGACCGGGTGATGAAGGTGAGCGCGGCGCGGACGTCGGCGGGAGTGCGTGGGGCGGGAGCGCGTGCGGCAGAGAGGGCGGGATCGAGGACGGCTTGGCTCACGGCTGGGCTCCTTGGATGGGCGTGCAGTGACGCCGACAGAGATAGGATGGATGGGGCATCCCTGCGAGCGGAGCAGGGTGGAAGCGCATTCACGGCGTGGCTCGGGACGCGACCGGAACGGCGAGATGCAGGAGCTTGTCGGTCCTGGCGGTGATGACGGCAACCTCACCCGGGAGAGGCGGCGCGCCGCTGTCCATGACCGCTGTCCAGCGGGAGCCGCGGTAGCTGACGGAGAGGTGGCGCGCGTCGGGCCCGACTTCGACCACGGTGACGGTCTGGCCGACATCGGGATCGGGGAGCGTTCGGCCGGCGGAGAGCCGGCGGCGGAGCGGCGGCACGGCGGGCAGGAGGGCGATGCAGAGGACGATGAAGACGAGGGGAAGCCAGCCATGTGCCACCCAGGTGCCGGCGACGGCGGTGGCGATCGCGGCGATGGCGACCGCGGAAAGATAGAAGGTGGTGGCGTGCAGCTCGGCGAGGGCGGCGAGCAGGCCGAGGACGAGGAACAGCCATTGCATGGCGGCGGAATCCGGCGTGCGGGGGAGGGGAGAATAGCGAACGGCGGGATGTCGGGGCAGGCGGGAAAAGGGCGGCCGGGCGGACACTCTTCGCCGCGCCCGGGCGGGAGCGTATCATGTCGGGAACGATAGCGCGGGGCGTTCGCATGCGACGCTGGGAGATCGGGCGGAGGCGGGGTGGCTGAGCGGGACCAGGCTCCGGGGCCCGTGACGGCGGCGGCTCCGGCGCCGCTTCCGCCGGCAGGGGTGCGGATGCCGGGAGCGAACCTGCTGGCCGGCGTGGTTATTGGCGTGGCGGTTGTGGCGGCGCTCTCGATCGGGCGGGAGGTGCTGATCCCGATCACGCTCGCGGTGCTGCTGAGCTTCGTGCTGAGCCCGCTGATGGCGCTGCTCAGGCGGCTCTGGATCGGGCGGGTGGCGGCAGCGGTGCTGGCGGTGGTGCTGGCGGTCGGCATCATGATCGCGGCGAGTGCCGTGATCGGCACCCAGATTGCCGCCGTGGTGGCGCGGGCGCCGCAGTACCAGACGACGATCAGCGCGAAGCTGGAAGGATTGCAGGAGGTGATCGGCGGCGCCCTGCACGGACGGATCAATGCGCTGATCAAGCGGATCGAGAGTTTTGGCGCGCCGAGCGTGCCGGCCCCAGCGGTGCCGCAACTGGCGGCGGGCGAGGCGCCCGCACTGGCGCCCGGCGGACAGGTGGCGGTGCCGGTCTTCATCACCCGCGCCAGCCCTCCTTCCACGCTCGAAATCGGGCAACGCATCCTGACACCCGTGATCCGGCCGCTGGCCACGCTCGCCATCGTGCTGCTGGTCGCGGTGTTCATCCTGCTGCAGAAGGACGATCTCAGGGACCGGCTGATCCGGGTGCTCGGGGCGGGCGATCTCTTTCGCGCGACGGCGGCGATGGATGAGGCGGGGCGGCGCCTGAGCCGCTACTTCCTGACCCAGCTCGGCGTGAATTGCGGGTTCGGCGCGATCGTCGGGACCGGCCTCTTCATGATCGGCGTGCCGAGCCCGGTGCTGTGGGGCGCGATGGCGGCGATGCTGCGGTTCGTCCCTTATGTCGGTTCGTACCTCGCCGCCGTGCTGCCGGTGCTGCTGGCAGCGGCGGTAGGGCATGGCTGGGAGAAGGCGATCTGGACGGCGGTGCTGTTCGTCGGGGCGGAGCTGATCATCGCCAACGTCGTGGAACCGATGCTGTACAGCCGCACCACTGGGCTGTCGCCGATTGCCGTGGTGGTTGCTGCCATTTTCTGGACCTGGCTGTGGGGGCCGATCGGCCTCATCCTGTCCACACCGATCACGCTCTGCCTGGTGGTGCTGGGCCGGCATATCGAATCGCTGGCCTTTCTCGACGTGCTGCTCGGCGAGGGGCCGGCGCTGACGCCGATGGAGAGCTTCTATCAGCGGCTTCTGGCCGGCGACCCGGACGAGGCGGAAGAGAGCAAGGAGCGGTTCCTGGAAAGCCATTCGATGTCGGAATATTACGATGGGGTGATGCGCGAGGGCCTGAGAATCGCCTCGCGCGATGCCGGGCGCTCAGTGCTGACGCCCGAGCAGATCGCGCGCATCCGCCGCGCCGCGGGGGAGCTGATGCAGCCGCCCGCCGCCGGCGCCGGGCACGTTGCCGGCGCGCCCGGCGGCGATGCGCCGGGCGGAGAGAAGGCGCGGGTGCTGTGCGTGGCTGGCCGCGGGCCGTTCGACGAGGTGGCGGCCGCGATGCTGGCCGTGCTGCTGGCAAGGCGCGGCATCACGGCAAAGGTGGTGCCGTACGATGCGGTATCGCGCGCGCGGATCGGCGAACTCGATGCCTGCGACATGGCGATGGCGGCGATTCTGTCATTCGACCTGGCGGGCAGTCCGGCGCCGCTCCGCCTGCTGGTGCGCCGGCTGCGCGAACGGCTCGACGGCGCGCCGGTGCTGCTCGGGCTTTGGCCGGTCGGGGATCCGCTGCTGGCGGATGGTGGGGCGCAAGAGGCGCTTGGCGTTACCTGGTGTGTGAGCACGTTCGGCGAGGCGCGCGAGGCGGCGATCGTGGCCGCCGAGCGGGCGGCGGAAGAGCGGGCGGCAGGGACGGAAACGGAAACGGCCACGGAAGCGGTGCAGACGGCGTGAGATAGCGCGCCGGGCGCGGCGGAAGGGACAGGCGCCGGGCCGGACCGGCGGTTGGCGACCAGCGCGGCGAGGAACGGCCGACGCGGGGCAGGGATGCCCGGCGCGCGGTCGGGCATCCGGGCCAGTGCCCCTATCCTCTGCGAGCGCGAGCCGCCATCGGAGGTTTCAGTGCAGGATCGGGCGGGAGCCGGCAGCGGGGAAGCGGTGCCGCGGCGAAGCGTGCCGGGGAGAGGAGCAGGATGATGCGGCGGCGATCCGTTCATTACGCCTGGCTGGTCGCGGGCGTGACGTTCGTGGTGCTGCTGACGGGGGCCGGGGTACGGGCGACGCCGGGCGTGCTGATCCTGCCGCTCGAGCGCGAGTTCGGCTGGACGGACGCCACGATCAGCGGCGCGGTTGGCGTCAACCTCTTGCTCTACGGCCTGATGGGGCCGTTTGCCGTTGCCGTGATGGAACGGTTTGGCCTGCGCAGGACGGTGAGCGCAGCGCTGCTGCTGCTCGGGCTGGGCGCGGGGCTCACGTTTTTCATGCGGGCAGCGTGGCAGCTCGTCCTGCTCTGGGGTTTCGTCGTCGGTTCGGGTTCGGGCATGGTGGCGCTGGTGCTGGGCGCGGTCGTTGCCGAGCGGTGGTTCGCAAAGCGGCGCGGGCTGGTGCTCGGGCTGCTGACGGCGAGCAGCGCCACCGGCCAGCTTGTCTTCCTGCCGGTGCTGGCAAGCCTTGCCGTGCATCTCGGCTGGCGTGCGGTGTCGATTGTGCTGGCCGCCGCGACATTGTCATTGATCCCGCTCGTTCTCGTCGTGCTCTGCGACCGGCCGGCCGACATCGGCCTCGCAGCCTACGGCGCGAGCGCGGTCGAGCCGGGGCGACGGGGCACGCAAAATCCGGCGTGGCGCGCGCTTTCCGCACTCGGTACGGGAATCAGGTCTTTCGATTTCTGGCTGCTCTCGGGAACGTTCTTCGTCTGCGGCGCCTCGACGAACGGGCTGGTCGGGACGCATCTCATTCCGTTCTGCGGCGATCACGGCATTCCCGAAGTGCAGGCGGCGGGCCTGTTGGCCATGATGGGCGTGTTCGACTTCTTCGGCACCACCGGCTCCGGCTGGCTCACCGACCGGATCGACAGCCGCTTCCTGCTGTTCTGGTATTACGGGCTGCGCGGCCTCTCGCTGATCTATCTCCCGTTCGCCTTCTCGTTCAGCTTCTACGGGCTGCCGCTGTTTGCGATGTTCTACGGGCTGGACTGGATCGCGACCGTGCCGCCGACGGTCAGGCTGGCGGAAAAATCGTTCGGCAAGGAGAACGCGGCGGTGATGTTCGGCTGGATTGCCGCCTCGCATCAGATCGGGGCGGCACTCTCCGCCTGGGGAGCGGGATATGTGCGGACCGTGACCGGCAGCTATCTCGACGCCTTCGTCACGGTCGGGACGGTCTGCCTGATCGCCGCCGCGCTGGTGCCGTTCATCGGCATGGGCGGGCGAATGCGCGCAGAGACGGCGATGGAAGTCGGCGGGCGGTAGGCAATCGGGCCAGGCAGGCGTATTTTCCGGGACGAGGAGCGGGGAGATCGCCGCGATGCCAGACCCGAACAGAATTGCCGCCGTGGTGCGAACCGACGATGAAAGCGCCCAGGCGCTGATCGCCGCGACGGTCGCGGAATGGCGCGCCGGCGGCGCGAAGGTGGTCGGCGTGATCGCCGAGCCGCATGGCCTTCCCGGCCGCACCTGCCGCGCCGGCACGCTCCGCGATATCACGTCCAGCCGGACCTATCGGATGTACCTGGAGACGGCGCCGAGCCACACCTCGTGCCATCTCGATGCAGAAGGCGTGCAAGCGGCCTGCAGGGGGCTTCTCGAGCAGATTGCGATGAGCGATCTCGTGGTCCTCAGCAAGTTCGGCAAGCTCGAGGCCGCGGGAGGCGGGCTGGCCCCGGCATTCGAAGCGGCGATGAGCGCGGGCAAGCCGGTGTTGACCACGGTATCGGAAAAGCACCGCGATGCCTGGCATGCGTTCGCCCGTGATGCGATCGATCTGAACGCCGAGCCGCGGGCGCTCCGGGCCTGGTGGGAGAGTGCGGGGAAAATTCCGGCATAGAACCCGGAATCCGGTTTGACCGATCGAAGGGCCTTCCGGCGCGCCCTGTGCTTCACCCGGGCGCCCGCTGGCGCGTGGCCCGCACGGATGGCTGAGCGCGATCGACCGGGGGGAGTGAGGGGATGACAGAGACAGAGGACATCACGCGCCCGCCTGCCGATCTCGTTGCCGCGCTGGGCAGGATCGGCGCGGCAACCGCCAGCAGCACGCTCGCCCGTCTCGGCATCCGCAACGCCCATATCACGGGCCCGGTCTCCTTCACGCCCGGCCAGGCGATCGCCGGCCCGGCGCTGACCCTGCAATTCATGCCGAAGCGGGAAGACATCTACGGCGAGGGCGAGTATCTCGATCCGGAAAAGCAACTGCACCGCCACGTGCTCTATCATGCGAGGCCCGGCGATATCGTCGTCGTCGATGCGCGCGGGGATCTCAGCAGCGGCGTTTTCGGCGAAATGATGCTCACCTATTTCAAGGGCCGGGGCGGCCTGGGCGTGGTGATCGACGGCTGCATCCGCGATTTTCCCCAGGTGAAGACGCTCGGGCTCGGCCTCTGGGTGCGCGGCGTCACACCCAACTTCCATACCCAGACGAATATCTTTCCTTACGCGGTCAACGTGCCGATCGCGATGAACAACTGCTTCGTCGTGCCGGGTGATATCATCGTTGCCGACGACGACGGGGCGATCGTCGTTCCGGTCGCGCTTGCCGCCGAGGTGATCGAACAGGCCGACATCCATCATGAATGGGAGGATTTTTCCCGCCTCAGGCTGAGCGAAGGGGGCGATCTCCGCCGCTACTACCCGCTCTCGGCAGCGGCCCGCCCCGAGTATGAAGCCTGGCGAGAGAAGAATCCGAAAGAATAGTACCGACTTTCATGGATGAGTGATTCACCCTCACCCCAGACCCTCACCCCCACCCCTCTCCCAGAGGGAGAGGGGAGAAAAAAGAAGACCCTCTCCCAGAGGGAGAGGGAAAAGATGGCGATCGGGCGCGGGGATATGTGTCACTCAAGTTTGATTCGGGGTAGTAGCCTCCTCCTTCACGCCCAGGGGACCTCGCCGAAAAAGCTCGATCCGGGCTTGAGATGGGCCCGCGCCACGTCGTCGTTCAGGGTGAGGCCGTGCCCCGGACGGTCGGATGGATGGATGAATCCATCGACGATCGTCGGGCCGCCTTCGACCAGCGCGTCCCACCACGCGACGTCGATGGCGTGGAACTCGAGCACCAGGAAATTGTTCATCGCCGTGCAGAGATGCGCGGCCGCCATGGTGGCGATCGGGCTTGCAACGTTGTGCGGCGCGATCGGCATGTAATAGAGGTCGGCGTAGGCGGCGACCTGCTTCGCTTCGAGAAGCCCGCCCATCTTCGGAATATCCGGGGCGACGATTCGCGCCGCCTGCTTTTCGATCAGCTCCCGGTAGCCGTGCTTCCGATAGAGATTCTCCCCGGTGCAGATCGGCGTGCGCGTGCTCGCCGTCACCTGGCGTTGCGCCTCGAGATTCTCGGGCGGGACCGGGTCTTCGAGCCACAGGAGATCGAACGGCTCGAGCGCCTGGGCCAGCTTGATCGCGTCGTTGACGCCATATTTCCAGTGCGCGTCCATCGCCACCATGATCCCGGGCCCGACGGCGCTGCGTACCGCCCTGACCACATCCACCATCCAGCGGAGTTCCTGCGAACCGATGGTGCGGTTGAACGGCTCGAACCATTGCCGCCGCGGATGCGGATCATCGGAAATATCGATCGTGTAGGGGTTCGGCGTGTCGAGATCGAACTTGATGGCGGTGAATCCGGCCGCCACCACTTCCTTCGCGCGCTTCGCGTACTCGGCCGGATCCGGCGTGGCGCCGGCATGGCAGTCGGCATAGATGCGGATCCGGTCGCGGAACCGTCCGCCGAAGAATGTCGAAATCGGTGTTTTGAGGGCGCGGCCGAGCAGATCCCAGAGTGCCAGCTCGAGGCCGCTGATCGCCGCCACCGCGGCGCCGGCTTGCGAGCCTTCGCCGGAGAGACAGCGCTGGACCAGCTCGACGATCCTGGCGATGTTGACGGGATCCTGCCCGACGATCAGCGGTTTTGCGTGGTGCACGAGTTCCGCCACGCCGGCGCCCCAATAGGCCTCGCCCAATCCGGAAATGGCGGCATCGGTCTCCACCTTCACCAGCACCCAGGGGAAATTGCCGTCGATCACGGCGGTCGCGACATTCGTGATCCTCATGGTTGGCACTCCCTTTCATCGACGCCGCCACGCGCGTGAAGCGGGGGAAGGCTACCAGCCGATCGGGTGGCGGCGAAGGGGCCTGTCCGGCGGCCGAAGCCGCCCCTTGAACGCTGCCCCCGGCATGGGAGAAGATTTGGCGATGGACGAATCCGGGCCTGCGGCAAGGCATCTGGCGGCAAGGCATCCGGGGGGCAGGCATCCGGGCGAGCTTCTGCTCCGCGATGCGGAGCCGAAAACGCGTCGGGCCGTGCGCGGTGCCGCGGTGGACGAAGACGCCGAGCTTTCGACCTCCCTGGCACTGCCGGCGACGGACAATACCGCCGCCGGACTGGCCGCTCTTCGGGCCATCAACAGACGATACCGGACGCGGCCATGGCCGGCCCCCTTGGACGTCACCACGCACCGGCTGCAACTCGGCGACGCACGTGATCTCTCCTGGATACCTGACCAGTCCGTCCATCTGGTCGTGACCTCGCCGCCATACTGGACGCTGAAGAAGTACGAGGACCGGGGCGGGCAGCTCGGCGCCATCGCGGACTACGAAGCGTTCCTCGATGAACTCGACAGAGTGTGGCGCCATTGCGCGCGGGCGCTCGTCGAAGGCGGCCGCATTTGTTGCGTGGTCGGGGATGTTTGCATTCCACGCAAGCGGGGCGGCAGGCATTTGATCATGCCCTTGCATGCCGACATCCAGGTGCGGGCGCGGAATCGGGGGCTGGACTGCCTGACGCCCATCCTTTGGCACAAGATCGCGAACGGGGCCACGGAGGTGGAGGGAAACGGCGCAGGCTTTTACGGCAAGCCGTACCAGCCCGGAGCGGTCGTCAAAAATGATGTCGAATACATCCTCTTCATGCGCAAGCCGGGGGTGTACCGCAGTACCGGCATGCTGCAGAAAGCGCTGTCCATGCTGACGAAGGAGGAAATGCAGGGCTGGTTCCGCTCCTTCTGGGTGGATCTGAAGGGCGCATCGACGCGCGATGGCCATCCGGCGCCCTATCCGGTGGAACTGGCGGAACGGCTGATCCGGATGTTTTCGTTTGCCGGTGACATCATTCTTGACCCCTTTCTCGGGACCGGTTCCACCGCGCTGGCCGCGATCCGGACCGGGCGAAGCTCGATCGGCATCGAGATCGAGCCCAAATACCTTGGCCTCGCACGTGCTCGAGTGGCTGCGGAAGCGGGCCAGACGCGCTTTTTCGGTCTGCGGAAGGCTGCCATCATCTAATGGCTGTCACGCTGCCGGAGGCGGTTGCCCCTGGCCGCTGAAGCGGCGGTTGCCTGATTGCGCGGCAGAAGGCAGGCCGGTATTTTGCTCAAATGATAGGCAGTGTGTCGCCAAAGAGACTGGGGCCGATCCGCCTCGAAGGGCCGGGGCGGAGCGTCGCCATCGATCCGCCGGTGATCCTGGCGCCGATGTCCGGCGTGAGCGACCTGCCGTTCCGCAGGCTTGCGCATGAGGCGGGCGCGGGGCTCGTCGTTTCCGAGATGATCGCTTCCTGGGCGATGATTCGCGAGAACCGGCGCACGCTTTCCATGGCCGGGATCGCAGCCGGCGGGCCGAATGCGATCCAGCTTGCCGGGTGCGAGCCGGCGGCGATGGCCGAGGCGGCGCGGATGGCGGAGGATCGCGGGGCCGACCTGATCGACATCAATTTCGGCTGCCCGGTGAAAAAAGTGGCACTGGGCCAGCAGGCGGGCTCGGCGCTGATGCGCGACGAGACGGGCGCGGGGAGGATTCTCGAAGCCGTGGTGCGGGCGGTTTCGGTGCCGGTCACGCTCAAGATGCGGCTGGGCTGGGACCATGCGAATCTCAACGCACCGGCGATCGCGAAATGCGCAGAGGATGCCGGGATCGGCATGGTGAGCGTGCATGGGCGCACGCGCCAGCAATTCTATACCGGGCGTGCCGACTGGACGCTGATCCAGAGAGTGAAGGAGGCGGTCACGATTCCGGTGATCGTCAACGGCGACATGCTGGACGAGGCCGATGTCAGCGCGGCGCTGGCGGCTTCCGGAGCGGATGGGGTGATGATCGGGCGCGGCGCCTGCGGCCGGCCCTGGTTTCTGGGGCAGGTGGTGCAGTTCCTGAGCAGCGGAAGGCGCGTGGAGGAGCCCGGCCTGGAACGGCAGAAGAGCATCCTCATCGCGCATTTCCGCGCCATGCTCTCCCATTACGGGATGGCGGCGGGGGTCAGGATGGCGCGCAAGCATCTCGGCTGGTACGTGCGCGGGCTGCCGGGCGCTCACCTGTTCCGCGGCAGCGTCAACCGGATCGAAGGGGCGGAAGAAGTCGAGCGGCAGCTTTGCCTGTTTCTCGACCCGCTGATCGCCCGCGGCGTGACGAGGGCCACGGAGCCGGTGGAGCTGGCGGCTTGAGGCGTTCGGCCCTCGGCCCGGTGCTGGCGCGGCGGCGGAGCGCCGTTGCGCTCGAGGCAGGGGCGATCCTCTCCGCGCTGCCGGTGGCGGTGGTCGGGCTCGACGCCGCCGACCGATTCCTGTTCGCCAACCAGGCGGCCGAGCAGTTCTTTGTTGCTTCTGCGGCACAACTTGCCGGCCTCAGGCTGGTCGATTTCGTGCCGGCGGCGGACGCGCTCTTGCAGATGATCGGGCAGGTTCGCAGAGACGGGGTGACGATCGCCGCGCATGACCTGGCGCTGGAAAGCCCGAGGCTCGCGCGGCGCGGGGTCAATGTGCAGGTGGCGCCGCTGCCGGAAGTCGAAGCGGGGGTGGTGCTCGGCCTCGAGGATGCAACGGTCGCGCGTGCGTTCGACCAGGGGATGAGCTTTTCGCCGAAGAGCCGCGGGGTGGCGGGGATGGCGGCGGTGCTGGCGCACGAGGTCAAGAACCCGCTGTCGGGCATCCGCGGAGCGGCGCAACTGCTCGAGGCGACGAGCGCGCCCTCCGACCGGGAGCTGGCGATCCTGATCCGCGACGAGGCGGACCGGATTCGCGCGCTGATCGAACGGATGGAGCTTTTCGGCCACCAGCCGGTGGAACGCCGGGCGGTGAACATCCATCGCGTGCTCGAGCATGTGCGGCGGCTGGCGAAGAGCGGCTTTGCGCAACAGATCCGCCTGGTCGAAGCCTATGATCCGTCGCTGCCGCCGGCCTTGGGCGACCGCGACCAGTTGGTGCAGGTGATGCTCAACCTGGTGAAGAACGCCGCCGAGGCGATCACGGGAAGCGGCGTGCCCGGCGGGGAGATCGTGCTCACGACCGCCTTCCAGCAGGGGGTGTGGCTGGCCGGGGGCGGCGCTGAGGAGCGGCGGCACCTGCCGCTCGTGGTTGGTGTGCGGGACAACGGGCCGGGGATTCCGGCAGACTTGAGGCCGCATCTTTTCGAGCCCTTCGTGTCGGGCAAGGAGGGCGGCGGCGGACTGGGGCTGGCGCTGGTCGCCAAGATCGTGGGCGAACATGGCGGGCTGATCGATGTCGAGAGCCGCCCGGGGCGGACCGAGTTCCGCCTGCATCTGCCGGTGATAGCCCGGGGAGAGATCGCGTGAGCGTGGCGGGGAGCGGTGTCGCGACGGTGCTGGTGGCGGATGACGACCGTTCCATCCGCACCGTGCTGGCCGAGGCGCTGGGCCGCTCGGGCTACGAGGTGCGCTGCACCTCGAACGCTTCGATGCTGTGGCGGTGGATCGAGGAGGGCGAGGGCGATCTCGTCATCACCGATGTGCTGATGCCGGACGAGAACGGGCTCGACCTCATTCCGCGCATCCAGAAGCTTCGCCCGGAGCTGCGCGTGATCGTGATGAGCGCCCAATCGACGTTGCTGACGGCGGTGAAAGCGGCCCAGCAGGGGGCGTTCGAATATCTGCCGAAGCCGTTCGACCTGAAGGAGCTGCTGGCCGCCGTGAAGCGCGCGCTCGCGGCCCCGGCGCCAGAGGAGCGCGGGCCGGAGGCGGAGGCGGAAGGGCGGCTGCCGCTGATTGGCCGCAGCCCGGCGATGCAGGAGATCTACCGCAGCATCGCCAGGCTGACGACCGCGGATCTGACGGTGATGATCACCGGCGAGTCGGGAACCGGGAAGGAGCTGGTGGCGCGCGCGCTGCACGACTACGGGCGGCGGCGTGGCGGGCCGTTCGTCGCCGTCAACATGGCGGCGATCCCGCGCGAGCTGGTCGAGGCAGAGCTGTTCGGCCATGAGCGCGGCGCCTTCACCGGCGCGATCGGGCGGAATCTCGGGCGGTTCCAGCAGGCGAACGGCGGCACGCTCTTTCTCGACGAGATCGGCGACATGCCGCCAGAGGCGCAGACCAGGCTTTTGCGCGTGCTCCAGGAGGGCGAGTTCACGAGCGTCGGCGGGCGCGAGCCGATCAAGGTGAATGTGCGGATCATCGCCGCGACGCATCGCGAGCTGGCGGAGCTGATCCGGCGCGGGCTGTTCCGCGAGGATTTGTTCTACCGGCTGAACGTGGTGCCGATCCGGCTGCCGCCGTTGCGTGAGCGGATCGAGGACATCGCGCCGCTGGCGCGGCATTTCCTGGAGCGGGCGCGGGCCGACGGGCTGGCGGGCAAGCAGCTCGATGCCGGGGCGGTCGAGCGGCTGGCGGACTATCGCTGGCCGGGCAATGTGCGCGAGCTCGAGAACCTGATGCGCCGGCTGGCGGTGCTGCATCCGGGCGAGACGATCACGGCCGAGGCGGTGGAGCGGGAGCTCAGCGTGCGGCCGGCGGCGGGCAGGCGGCAGGAGGCGGCGGCGGCCGGCGATGGCGGGCTTCGCGATCTGCCCCTTTCGGAGCTCCTCGAGCGGCACTTCCGGGACCTCCTGGCGCGGCCGGCAATGGCGGACGAGGGTGCGATCTACGAGCAGGTGCTGGCCGAGATCGAGCGGCCCTTGATCCGGGCCGTTCTCTCGGCGACGCGCGGCAACCAGATCAAGGCAGCGGGAATGCTCGGGCTCAATCGGAACACGCTGCGCAAGAAGATCCGCGACCTCGGGATTCCCGTGCTCAGAGGGGTCGCGTGAGGGGCGCGGGCGGCATCCGATGAATCACGCCCCGCTGCATCCGCTCTTTGCTGCGCCGCCGCCGCGGGAGGGAGGGCGGCGCTCCTGGCTCGGCCGCGCGCTCGAGGTGGCGCTCGGGCGCGTGGTGACGCTGGCGCTGGCGGTGAGCGCGCTCGCGCTCGGCATCGCAACGTTTGCCGTGCTGGCGGGCGGGGTGAAGTTCGGCGTCTCGCCGAACTGGGTGGTGGGCATGGTGCTCGCCAACCTGATCGTGCTGCTGCTGCTCGGGCTTCTGCTCGCGGTTCGCCTGACACGGGTGTGGGTGGAGCGAAGGCGCGGCTCGGCGGGCTCGCGGCTGCACGTGCGGCTGGTGCTGCTGTTCAGCGTGGTGGCGGTGGCGCCGGCGATCCTGGTTGCGGTCTTCGCGACCGCCTTCTTCCACTACGGCATCCAGGCCTGGTTCAACGACCGCGTGCGCACGGCGCTCGACCAGAGTTTGCAGGTCTCGCGGGGCTATCTCGAAGAACATCGCAACGCCATCCGCGCCGACGCGCTGGCGATGGCCAATGACCTGACGCGGGCCGGCCAGGTGTTTGCCAACGCGCCCGGGCAGTTCGCGCAGGTGCTGGCGGAGCAGACGGCGCTGCGCGGATTGACGGAGGCGGTGATCTTCGAGCCGCTGACCGGCCAGGTGATCGCCTCGTCCGGGCTGATGGCGGGCTTCGGTGTCACGCCGCCGCCGGATTCGGCGGTGGAGGAGGCACGTCACGGCAACGTCGTGGTGCTCAGCACGGATCACGGCACGTCGGTCGAGGCGCTGGCACGGCTCGATTCGATTCCGCCGCTGATGTTGATGATCAGCCGGCCGGTCGATCCGACGATCCTCAGTCACATGGCGGAGGTCGAGCAGGCGGTGGCGGAATACAAGCAGCTCGACGCCAACCGCTACGGGCTGCAGATCACGTTCGCGCTGATCTTCGCCATGGTGGCGATGCTGGTGCTGGTGGCGGCGGTGCTGATCGGGCTGGTGATGGCGAACCAGATCGCCCGCCCGGTGGGACGGCTGATCCTGGCCGCCGAGCGCGTGCGGGCGGGGGATTTGCAGGTGCGGGTGCCGGAAATCGCGAGTGGAGACGAAGTGGCCGGGCTGTCGCGTGCCTTCAACCGGATGACCGGGCAGCTTGCGGCGCAGCGGGCGGAACTGATGGATGCGTACAGCCAGATCGACGAGCGGCGGCGCTTCACGGAGAACGTGCTGTCGGGCGTTTCTGCGGGCGTGATCGGGCTCGACGCGGCGGGACGGATCGAGCTGCCGAACCGGGCGGCGGAAGAGTTGCTCGGTCTTGACCTGATGGGCGGAATTGGCGAGCCGCTGGGGCGGCTCGAACCGGGGTTCGCGAACCTGATCCAGGCGGCGCGGGCGGCGCCGGAGCGGGCGCTGACCGAGGAAATCGAAATCGGGCGGGCGGCGCAACGGCGCTATCTTCTGGTGCGCATCGGGGCGGAGTTGAAGGCGGGACGGCCGGACGGGTTCGTGGTTACTTTCGATGACATCACGGAGCTCAAGGCGGCGGAACGCAATGCGGCCTGGGCGGACGTGGCGCGGCGGATCGCGCACGAAATCAAGAATCCGCTGACGCCGATCCAGCTTGCGGCGGAGCGGCTGAAACGGCGCTTCCTGAAGGAGATCACCTCGGATCGCGAGACATTTGCGCAATGCGCCGAGACGATCGTGCGCCATGTCGGTGATATCGGGCGGATGGTGGATGAATTCTCGGCCTTCGCGCGCATGCCGCAGCCGGTCTTCCAGGAAGAGGATGTCGGGCGCCTGGCGCGCGAGGCGCTGGTATTGCAGCGGAGCGCGCATCCGGAAATTCTGTTCACGACGGACATTCCGGAGCGCGGGCCGCGCGCGCGGTGCGACCGGCGGCTGATCGGCCAGGCGTTGACGAATCTGTTGCAGAATGCCGCCGATGCGGTGGCGATGCGCAAGGGTGCGGGCAGGGTGGACGTGGCAGTGAGCGAAGCGGCAGGGCAGGTGCGGATCGCGGTTGCGGATGACGGGATCGGGCTGCCGGAAGAAGATCGCGATCGCCTGGCCGAGCCCTATGTGACGCTGAAGCCGAAGGGAACCGGGCTCGGGCTTGCGATCGTCAAGAAGGTCATGGAGGACCATGGCGGGTTCCTCACGCTCGAGGATCGGCCGGGCGAGCCGGGTGCGGTCGCCATCCTGACCTTGCCGATGGCTCCTGCGGCGCGGCTGTCCGGGATCGGATCTCTCGATGGCGCATGAAATCCTGATCGTCGATGACGAGCCGGACATCCGGCTCCTGATCGCGGGCATCCTGCGCGACGAGGGCTACGAGACACGCGAGGCGGGCGATTCGGGGAGCGCGGTGGCGGAGTTCCGGGCCAGGAGGCCGGCGCTCGTCATCCTCGATGTCTGGCTGCAGGGCTCGGACAAGGACGGGCTGCAGATCCTGGAGATCCTGCATTCGGAGGAGCCGCAGGTCCCGGTGGTGATGATCTCCGGGCACGGCACGATCGAGATGGCCGTCGCGGCGATCCAGCAAGGGGCGTACGATTTCATCGAAAAGCCGTTCAAGGCCGATCGACTCCTGCTGGTGATGCGGCGGGCGCTGGAGGCGGCGAGGCTGGCACTGGAAAATGCCGAACTCAGGCTGCGCGCGGGGGAGGAGAGCGAGCTGACCGGGACTTCGGGTGCGATCGGGGCGGTGCGGGCGGCAGCGCTCAAGGTGGCGCCGACCGGTTCGCGGGTGCTGATCCGCGGGCCCGCCGGATCCGGCAAGGGGGTGGCGGCGCGGATGGTTCACGCCCATTCGAGGCGCGCCGGCGGACCGCTGGTGATGCTGACCTGCGCGACCTTGAGCCCGGCGCGATTCGAACCCGAGTTGTTCGGGACGGAGGCGGGTCCGGACGCGGCAGCCCTGCCGAGGCGGGCGGGCGTGCTGGAGCGCGCGCACGGAGGCACGCTGGTGCTCGACGAAGTGGCGGACATGCCGCTCGAGACGCAGGGCAAGATCGTGCGCGTGCTGCAGGACCAGGCGTTCTCGCGAGTGGGCGGTGCGGCGGCGGTGAAGGTGGATGTGCGGGTCCTGGCGACGACGAACCGGGATCTGGCGGTCGAGATCGCGGGCGGACGGTTCCGCGAGGACCTTTATTACCGGCTCGCGGTGGTGCCGCTCGACCTGCCGAGCCTCAAGGACCGGCGCGAGGATATTCCGCTGCTGGCAGCGGAATTCCTGGCCCGGGCGGCGGAAACCGCAGGGATGCCGGCGCGCGAGCTGGCCGTGGATGCGCTGACGGCCCTGGTGGCGCATGACTGGCCGGGCAATCTCCGCCAGCTTCGCAACCTCATGGAGTGGCTCTTAATCATGGCGCCCGGCGGGGCGGGCGAGCCGTTGCGGCGCGACATGCTGCCACCGGAGATCGCCGGCGGGGCGCCGGCGCTGCCGATTGTCGATCCGCAGGCGGACGTGATGGGGCTGCCGCTCCGGGAAGCGCGGGACCTGTTCGAGGTGCAGTATCTGCAGGCGCAGCTTCTTCGTTTCGGCGGCAATATCAGCCGCACGGCGCAGTTCGTCGGCATGGAGCGGAGCGCGCTGCACCGCAAGCTGAAGCAGCTTGGCATCGGCGCCGAAGATCGCGTCGCGTGACGAAACGCGGGCGGCGGAGAAGGACAACGCGATGAGCCGGATCGCCTATGTGAACGGGCGCTACCTGCCGCAGCGGGCGGCAGCGGTGAATATCGAGGATCGAGGCTACCAGTTCGGCGACGGAGTTTACGAAGTGGTGCACGTTTCGGGCGGGCGCCTGATCGATGCCGGGCTGCATGTTGCCCGGCTGGAGCGTTCGCTCGGCGAGATCGAAATCCCGATGCCGCTCTCGAGGGGGGCGCTCGAGCAGGTTTTTTGCGAGCTGATGCGGCGGAACCGCGTGAGCGAAGGGCTGATCTATATGCAGGTCACGCGCGGGGTGGCGCGGCGCGAGCACGCCTTTCCGAGGCCGGCGCCGAAGCCGGCGGTGGTGATGACGATCCGCCGCCTGCCGCCATTTCCGCGCGACGTGGATGCCTGGGCGACGGCGGCGATCACGCGGCCGGACGAGCGATGGAGGAGGTGCGACATCAAGAGCGTGAACCTGCTGGCCAACGTGATGGCGAAGGAAGCCGCGCGCCGGGCGGAGGCGACGGAAGCGATTTTCGTCGATGATGCGGGGATGCTGACGGAGGGCGCCTCGTCCAGTGTCTGGATCGTCGATCGGGAGGGCACGCTGGCGACGCGCTCTCTCGATCACGCAGTACTGCCCGGCTGCACGCGGGCGGCGCTGATCGGACTGATGGCGGAGGCCGGGATTGCCTGGCGCGAAAGAGGAGTGGCCAAAGCGGAGCTCGCGGCGGTGCGCGAAATTTTCATCACCAGCGCGTCGAGCTTCGTCAGGCCGGTGGTGCGGCTGGATGGCCGGCCGATCGGGGAGGGAAAGGTGGGGCCGGTCACGCGGAGGCTGTTTGCGCTTTTTTCGCATCATGTGCTCGGCGCGGCCCGCAATGCGCCGGCCTGAAATCTTGCAGAGGGCGACGCGGCTGCTACATTGATCCCTGGCCGGGCGCGGATCGTGAGGCGAAAGGATTGCCCCGGCCGTTCGGTGCCTGTCTCAACAGCTTTGCGCAACGCCACGGAACAAAAAGAAGGATCTGTACAGTGGCCAACGAAAAGTCGCAGAACGTTCAGGACGTGTTCCTGAACCACGTGCGGAAGAACAAGACCCCGGTGACGATCTTTCTCGTCAACGGGGTGAAACTTCAGGGCATTATCACCTGGTTCGACAATTTCTCGCTGCTGCTGCGCCGCGACGGGCATACCCAGCTCGTCTACAAGCATGCGATCTCGACGGTGATGCCGGGCGCGCCGATCCAGCTTTTCGAGGGCATCCGGACCGAGGTTCCGGCCGGTGCGATGCGGGAGATCGTTGCTGCGACCACGGAATGAATCGCCGCGCGCCCAGATGACAGCGGCGCCGCCCTGGCCAGGAAGCGGCGCCGGGCGGCAACCGGCCGGCGGGCCGGGGCCGGTCAGGGCGGCGGTCGTTTTGCCATGGGAACGTGATGGGCGGGCCGGGGGCGGGCGTGCCGCGGCCGCAAGGCTCGCCGAGGCGGTCGGGCTTGCCGCGGCGATCGGCCTCGTCGTCGTGCACCAGGCGGTGGTGCCGTTGCGCGGCCGGCGGCCGGCGAGCCTGTTCGGCGAGGGGCAGGTCGCAGGGCTCGGGACGGCGATCGCCGAGGAGGGGGTGGCGGTTGCCGTGATCGACGGGCCGCTTTCGCCTTTGCAGCAGCGCACTCTCGAGCGCGCCTGGAAATGCAAGGTGATCGACCGCACCGGCCTCATTCTCGACATTTTTGGGGAGCGGGCGAAGACGCGCGAGGGCGCGCTGCAGGTGGAGCTGGCGCATCTCGAGTATCAGCGCTCGCGGCTGGTGCGGTCCTGGACGCACCTCGAACGGCAACGCGGTGGCTTCGGCTTCCTCGGCGGGCCGGGCGAGACGCAGATCGAGGCCGACCGGCGGCTGATCGGCGGGCGGATCGCGCGGCTGCGCGATGCACTGGCCGAAGTCAGGCGAACGCGGGCCTTGCACCGCAAGGCGCGCCAGCGCGTGCCCTATCCGGTGGTGGCGCTGGTCGGCTACACCAACGCCGGGAAATCGACCCTCTTCAATGCCCTGACCGGGGCGGGCGCGCTCGCCGGGGACCAGCTTTTCGCGACCCTCGATCCGACGATGCGCGGGCTCGTGCTGCCCTCGGGCCGGCGTGCCATCCTTTCCGACACGGTGGGCTTCATCAGCGAACTGCCGACGGAACTCGTGGCGGCGTTCCGCGCCACGCTCGAGGAAGTGGCGGAAGCGGATGTGATCCTGCACGTTGCGGACGCGGCGCATCCGGACACGCTCGTGCAGCGCGCGGATGTCGAGCGGGTGCTGGACGGCATGGTGGAGCAGGACATGCTGGATGCCGACTGGCGCGGCCGGACGCTCTTGGTCCTGAACAAAATGGATTTGCTGGATGGGCACGACGAAATTCCCCCGGTCGGCCAAGGGGCGGCGGCGGTTGCGGTGTCGGCGCTCACCGGTGAGGGGCTGGCGGTACTCAAGGCGGCGATCGACACCCGGCTGGCGGCGGGGATGGAAGAGGCGGACTATGCGCTCAAGCCGGAAGATGGCGCGGGGCTTGCCTGGCTCTATCGGCACGGCGAGGTGATCGCGCGAGACGACGGGGCGGACGCGGTGCATGTGCGCGTCAGGCTCTCGCCGGCGGCGCGCGCGCGCTTCGAGGAGAGGGACGTGACGGCATGAAGGATGGGCTCGAAGGACTTCGGGTGGAGCGCACGGCGGCGCCGCGCGAAGTGCCGTCCGACGCGACGGCGAATTTCGGCACCGTGTTCACCGACCACATGTTCCGGATGCGATATGATACCGGGCATGGCTGGCACGATCCGGAAATCCTGCCGCTGGCGGAGCTTCCGCTGGCGCCCGGGACCTCGGTGCTGCATTACGCGCAGGCGGTGTTCGACGGGCTCAAGGGATTCCGCGGCCGGGACGGCGTGGTCCGGCTGTTCCGGCCGGAGGCGCATGCGCAGAGGCTGCGCCGCTCGGCGGAGCGGCTGGCCATTCCGCCGATCGCGGAGGAATGGGTGATCGAGTCCTTCCTTCGCCTGGTCGATATCGACCGCGAATGGGTGCCCGCGGAGCGGGGCACGGCGCTCTATCTCCGCCCGACGATCATCGCGGCGGACACTGCGGTCGGGCTGCATCCGTCGCATTCCTATCTCTATTTCCTGATTCTGTGCCCGGTCGGCGCCTATTACGCGGAGGGCGCGGCACCGGTCAGTATCGTTGCGACAGAGGAATTCGTGCGTACCGCACCGGGTGGATTGGGCGATGCGAAGACCCCGGCCAACTACGCGGCGAGCCTTCTGGCCGGCGAGCGGGCGAAGGAGGCGGGCTATACGCAGGTGCTGTGGCTGGATGCGGTGGAGCGGCGCTGGATCGAGGAGGTCGGCACCATGAACATCATGGCGCGCATCGGCGAAGAGGTGGTCACGCCGCCGCTTGCCGGGACGATCCTCGCCGGCGTGACGCGGGATTCGGCGCTCAGATTGATGCGAAGCTGGGGCCTCAAGGTTTCCGAGCGGCCGATTGCCATCGACGCCCTGGTGGCCGCGGCAAAGGAGGGAACGCTTTCGGAAGTGTGGGGAACCGGGACGGCGGCGGTCGTCTCGGCGGTCGGCGAAATCGGCTGGCGGGGCGAGCGGGTCAGGGTGAATGACGGCAAGGCGGGGGCGCTGACGCGGCGGCTCTACGATGCGCTGACTGCGATTCAGTACGCGGAAGCGCCCGACCCGTTCGGCTGGACGGTGCCGGTGCCGGCGTACAACTGAGCGACGGAACGTCTTCGGGAGCATCTCCCGATCTTCGTCGCCCGGCGAGGTGATTCTTCGGCCTGCAACATCGACGCGCACGAGCTTGTTCCGGGACGGCGTACCGAAGGTTCACGGCCCTGGCCGCTGCGAAGGGAGGCAAAACCGTTTCCGGATCGACATCGATTCCGGCCTGCCGTCCGCCGTGTCAGATCCTTCGCGACGTGGAAAGGATCCCGCAGAGCGGGGTCAGTCGCGGCGGCGCCGGCGGCTCAAGGCCGCTGCTCCGAAGCCGAGCAGGGCGGTCGCGAGCAGGGCGAGCGAGCCGGGCTCCGGCACGGGGGGTACTGCGCTGGGCGTATAGGTGTAGGTGATACTCTCGGTGCCGAAGGCGGAGCTGACGCTCGCGCTGGTGTGGGATTGATTTTCAGCCGTAACTTTCGGGATGGCGGTTCCCGTGCCGACAAAGTCAGCAAGGGTATCGGATTCGGTTTCTGTAAAGTCTATGGAGGTCTCCGCCGTCCCGTTCCCGCTGGCTAGAGCAGTCATGGTGAAGTTCCCGGCATCGGAAAAGCTCAGGGTGTACTGAACTTTGTTGTCTTCGTTCGGTCCCCCGTGGCTGAAGGTCGCGGTGGCGGTGGCGACGATCGTGATGGAAGTGAGCGTACCGAGCGCCGGGTTGAACAGATCGATGGAGGGCGTTCCGAGTTCACTGGTATAGCCGCTGAACGTGCTGAAGGTGAAATTCTGGGTGATGGCGTCCGCGCGCGCCGTGCTGGCGGCGAGCAGCACCGCACCCCCCATCAGTGCTGCTGCGAGTGTGGTCCGCACGTCCTTCTCCCCTCGCTTCCGGCGCCCGCGTTGTGCCCGTGGGCCAGTTAGGAGAAGCAATTTTCATGCCATCTATCCAAGTACTTGATAACGGCTGCTTTCCATTTTCTGAGATTCTCGATCTGTAAATTATTCCGACATATAACGACGAGGCGCAACGGACCCGCGGGCCGCCGGCGGGGAGTGCCGGAACTTCCTACACTCGAGGGGCCCGGCGAACGGATTGTCGGCCCGGGCGGATCGCTATCCCACTGAAAATCGAGCGCTGCTTCCGGACTTTCCGATGGCCCGATCACTTCGTTCAGACCAGGCCCCGGACCGAGCGGAGGGTGGCGCTGCTCCGATCCGCTTGGCTGCCGGAGATTCGTCGGAAATTTTTACAGTTGGCGATAACACGCTGCATGGTCTTGCTCGTCCAGTCGTTGTGACTCTTTTCCTTTTCATTTTGCGTCGATTTGGCACACTTGTTGCCGCTGGTTCCCTACCACCCGTTTGTCCGGCAAACGCCAGGAGGCAACCGGCACGGAGAAGGGGAAGAACATGAAGCACGCTCCGCTCAGCCTCGCCGCAGCGGTGGTCGCGATTCAGTACGCAGAGGCGCCCGATCCGTTCGGCTGGACGGTGCCGGTGCCGGCCTACAACTGAGCGACGGAACGTCTTCGGGAGCAGCTCCCGATCTTCGTCGTCCGGCGAGGCGATTTCCCGGCCTGCAACATCGACGCGCACAAGCTTGTTCCGGGACGGCGTACCGAAAGTTCGCGAGCCTGGCCGCTGCGAAGGGAGGCAAGACCGTTTCCGGATCGACATCGATTCCGGCCTGCCTGGCGGGATGCGGTCGAGAGCGGATCGATAATTCTTGCTAACGTTAACCGGAGTGTGCAAGGTAGCAAGAGAAGATTTCTTTCTTGACGTACCGTGCTATCGCCGGTGCCGCTGTGTTTGCGCGCCACCAACAACGGATCGATAGGGGCACGAGCCACGTAACGCCTCCGCTGCGTGCAGCGCGAACCGACGAAACGTGAAGAGGGCAGAAACGATGGCCGAACCTGAACAAACGGACAACAGGGGCACCGATCGTCGCAGTATCCTTCTGGGCAGTTCCGCCCTCGCCGCCGCCGCGCTTGCGGCGGGAGCGATCCCGGCCGTTCAGGCCCAGCAGGCGACGCCGGCGCAGGCGCCGGCTCGTCCCGCGAGCAAGCCGAACATCATCATGGTCATGACCGATGACGTCGGTTGGGGAGACCTCGGCTGCTACGGAGGTGGCGCGATGCGCGGCGCGCCGACGCCGAACCTCGATCGCATGGCCGCGGAAGGCATGCGCTTCGTCAATTATTACGGGCAGGCGAGTTGCACCGCGGGCCGCGCCTCTTTCATCACCGGGCGGATCCCGATCCGGACGGCACTTTCCGGCGTGCTTGCGCCGGGCGACCCCAATGGCCTCACGAAGCAAACGCCGACGATCGCCCAATACCTGAAGCAGGCTGGCTACAGGACGGTCCAACTCGGCAAGTGGCATCTCGGCGACAAGCCTCAGAATTTTCCGACCGCGAACGGTTTCGATGAGATGTACCACATGCTGCCGTACTATGCGGGCGTCTATGCCTATGCCGACCTCGCCCTGCATCCGAATTTTCCCCTGCGTGACCCGCTGTTCATGGCGACATGGAGACAGCTTGCCGTGCTCTCGGAGTTCGAAGGCAAGGCAGGTTCGCCAGCCCGGGTTACCAAGCAGGAATTCACCTATGCCGACCTCGCGACGGGCGACGACAACATACGCGCCACCGCCATCGACTGGATCAAGGCGCATGCAAAGGATGCCAATCCCTTCTTCATGTATCTCTGTTTCCAGAAAGTCCACAACCCGAACAACCCGAGCCCGCACTGGAAGGGAAAATCGCCGGGCGGCGGAAACTATCTCGATGCGCTGATGGAACTCGACGACAATACCGGCCAGGTCATCCAGGCGATCCGCGATCTCGGCATCGCCGAGAACACCCTGGTCGTCTGGACGACGGACAACGGCGCCTGGATCGACGCCTGGCCGGATGCCGGCTACACGCCGTTCCGCGGCATGAAAGGCACGCCGTTCGAAGGCGGGTTCCGCGTGCCGGCGATTGCCTGGTGGCCGGGGCAGATCAAGCCCGGGTCAGTGAACATGGACATGTGGTCCCACATGGACTGGTGGCCGACATTCGCGCGGTTGGCCGGCCTCGCGCCGCCGCCGCACGAATGGAAGGACAACGAAGGTAACGCCATCATTTTCGACGGCATCGACCTGAGTGACTCGCTGCTGGGCAAAGGGTCCGGCACGCGCGAGTCCTTCATCTATTTCAACGGCCTTACGTTCGGCGGCCTCCGCGTGAAGAGCTACAAGGGGCTCTTCACCGCCAAGGATACATGGCTTGGCCCCGAGCGACCTCTGAAACTGCTGGCCCTCTATGACCTGCTGTGGGATCCGGGGGAGCAGTACGACATGGTTTTCAACGGCGCCGCGCCGACGCACGGAAACCAGACCTCGCCCGGCCGCTATAGCGGGCAGGATAACGGGTGGATCGCTGTTTATCTCAACCCGGTGCTGATCCAGTTCTTCGAGGAAATGAAGACGCATCCGAACATTGCCTACCAGCCCTGGGGCGAGGGCCTCTCGAAGCTGATCCCCGACGAATTCAAATAAATCTGAGCCGTACTTGAGACTTTTGGAGGACTTTTGGGAAGTACGATGATCCCGCCGTGAGGGATGCCCCCGACGAGGTTCGCAGAGCCGGAGGTGTCGTCTCACGATGAGATGAGAGTGGAGACCAGGAGATGGCATGGCGGCTGAGCCGGCGGCAGGGGCTGGCGATGGGAGTGTGGACGGCCGCCGCCGTGCCGTTTTCTGCCTCCGCGCAGCCCGCGCATGCCGATCCGCTGCCGTCCTGGAATGATGGTCCCGCTAAACGCTCCATCATGACGTTCGTCGGCAGGGTGACACGCGAGGGGCCGGACTTTGTCCCATCAGCCCGACGCATCGCGGTCTTCGACAATGACGGGACGCTATGGGTCGAGCAGCCGATTTACGCCCAGCTCGCGTTTGCGCTCGATCGGGTCAGGGCACTGGCCCCGCAGCATCCGGAATGGAGAGCGGCGCAGCCTTTCAAGGCGATCCTCGAAGGGGATACGAGCGGCTTTCTCGCCACCGGTGAAAAAGGGGCGCTCGAGCTGATCATGGCGACTCATGCCGGCATGACCACCACGCAATTCGCCGCGACTGTCGCGGACTGGCTGGCGAGTGCTCGCGACGGGCGATTCCACCGGCCATACACGGAATTGACCTACCAGCCCATGTTGGAATTGCTGCGGTTCCTGCGAGCGAGCGGGTTCAAGACATTCATCGTGACCGGTGGCGGCGTCGAGTTCGTGCGCGTCTTCTCGGAGCGGGTTTACGCGATCCCGCCCGAGCAGGTCATCGGCTCCTCGATCGTCACCAGGTTCGTGATGGAGCCTGACGGCAAACCGGTACTGGAGCGGGAAGCCAGGATCAATTTCATCGATGACGGACCGGGCAAGCCGGTGGGAATCAATCAATTCATCGGCAGGCGCCCGATCCTCGCGTTCGGCAACTCCGATGGCGATCGAGAGATGCTGGAATGGACCTCGGCCGGAGATGCACCGAGCCTTGTCGGCCTCGTTCATCACACCGATGCTGCGCGCGAGTGGGCCTATGACCGCAGATCCGGGGTCGGGCGGCTCGACAAGGCGCTGAACGAGGCGAACAGGAAAGGCTGGCTGGTGGTTGATATGAAGCGTGATTGGTGGGAGATTTTCGCATTCAAAGGATGACGGGCGGGTGTGGATGGAAGGCCGCGAGGCGGGGGCGCCCGATGCGCTGAGCTGAATGGTGGCGATTCCGGCCTGCCGTCCGCCGTGTCAGATCCTTCGCGACGTGGAAAGGATCCCGCAGAGCGGGATCAGTCGCGGCGGCGCCGGCGGCTTATGCCCGCTGCTCCGAAGCCGAGCAGCGCGGTCGCGAGCAGGGCGAGCGAGCCGGGCTCCGGCACGGGGGGTACTGCGCTGGGCGTATAGGTGTAGGTGATGCTCTCGGTGCCGAAGGCGGAGCTGACGCTCTCCCCGGTGACGGATAAATTTCTGACTAAAATGGTGGGGGTGATGGTTTCCGTGCCGACAAAGGCAGCAAGGGTACTGGCTGTGGTTACTGTATAGTTTAAGGAGGCCGTCGCGATTGCGTCCCCGGTGCCGTCAGCATTCATGGCGAAGAGCTGGGGAGTGGAAGGGGTCGGAAAGGTCAGCACGTACTGAACTCTATTTTTTTCGTCCATTCCGCTGTTGGTGAGGGTCGCGGTGGCGGTGGCGGTGATCGTGATGGAAGTGAGCGTACCGAGCGTCGAGTTGAACAGATCGATGGAGGAGTTTGCGTCTTCGCTGGTATAGCCGCTGAGCGTGTCGAAGGTGAATGTCTGGGTGATGGTGTCCGCGCGCGCCGGGCCGGCGGCGAGCAGCGCCGCACCCCCCATCAGTACTGCTGCGAGTGTGGTCCGCACGTCC
>JASHOF010000139.1 GCA_030041255.1 Acetobacteraceae bacterium | reverse complement strand
CCGTGGTGTCGCTTGCATAGCGCAGTCCATCGCGCCGATACTTGCGGCGCGTGATCTCGGTCCAGGCCACGATCGAACTCCCGTTGTCTTGGCAAACACGAGAGAATCGCAGCCGACCGGATCACGCAACCTATACCGCTAACCAACTGAGATGACTCGATCCTTCGTTGGGTATCCGTTTCGGGTCAGCCTCTCAATGGCAGGCAGTTGCTATCCGTCGACTGCTCCTCGAGCGGGTACTGGGAGGGTACCATAGGCGTGACAAGCTATGCCGGCACGGTGAATATTGCTGCCGGAAAATTGTCGAAGAGCGCCGGTTCGCCATAGGCACCGTTGCAGAGGCAAACACTGCTTTCAATTAGGTCAGGTTGGCCATCACCGAGGGGGCGCGGATAGAGGCGGCACAAGAAGGCGATTGGGACGCGGATGCTCGCAGCATGGACCCACTCTTTGATCCGGTCGCTGAAGGCTTGCAGGCGAGCATCCGCCATTTCTTCGCGCGCGCCCTCGATATAAGCAACGTAAACGATCCCATGCTCTCCCGGAGGTACCTGTTTGAACGCTTGACCGAAAAGATTTATCGGTGCCCACGTTCTCTTTCGCGTCGCCGCTTTCGAGGTGTTGGTCCAAATTAGGCCGAGCGGCGACCGAGCATGGTCTATCAGTGCTTCTCGCGCATTGCTGATACTACAGCACAGGCCGTCCCACTCGGGCAAATCTGAGTGCCATCCGAAAGTGTACTCGAGCATGTTTGGGCTATACGGCCGAGTTGTGCCAGGAAAGTCCAGCCGCGCCGGCCGCTCGTGGAGGGATGTCCGCCCCCAGGGATAGATCAGCTCGCGCTCAGGATGCGGTGCTAGCCTTTGACTGATCAATCGGGCGACAACCTCGTCGCGATCGAGGACCGAGGCTTCAACATCGAGGTTTAGGCCGAAGTAGCCGAAGAGACCGCGCCTGGACGCTTCGCGGCTAAGGCGCAAGAATAGGTCGCGCATCACTGCTTCCTCGGCTACTTCGTAGTCGGAAAGTGCGCGCTGACGTTTACATTCGATCACGACCGGGAACGGATCGTAGCAACGCAGGTCAGGCGACTTGCTGTTTGTCTCGGCAATGAACTCTACCTCGCGTCCGAGCTCGGCGCATCTAGCAGCTAGCAAGATTTCCATGAGGGTCCCGTCCACATCATCGCTGTGGCCGCGCCAAAGGTGCTGCAAGCGCCCCGAGACGTCGCCGCCAACTCGCTGGAGAGTACTGAGACGCAGTCCTAGGTGCGTTATCAAGGGAACGAGGCTTGCTCCCGCGAAATGATCGTAGCGAGGATGCCGGTCTCGATAGTCATAGGCTACGCGGAGGGCTTGGCGGAAGCGGTGAGCCACTGGAAACTCGCTTTCGCGGCGGAGATTCCTGGTTAGGGCAAGGAACCCATCGTCTTCGGGGAGGGTGCTCAGTCTGCAGAGATCTGGATCCTCGTGTTGAATCCATCCCACCGGCAACACTCTCTCAATCGCCTCCAAGGATGCCGGCAAGTGTTCATCGACATCCGTGGTGCTTACAACACGATCCTCCGTCAGGCTGCCTCGAGCGAGGTCCTGCAATCCTGATCCTTCTTTGCGCTCGGACTCTTCAATGCTGTCAATGACTTCGGGTGGAATCCCGCTAGCCTTTTCCATTGCTGCAACGATGCTATGAAATGCCTCTTGGAGCCCCGATGCTTCCGCCTGAACCGCCTCGAGTCTCGCCCAGTCATCGTCGCCGTGCGTCTCGGCATAGCGGCGACGTGCTTCCGCAAGCTGTCGGAGCTTCGGCTTGACTTGCGCCTGTACCTCGTCAGCTTGGGCTTTGAGGGCGAAGAATCGTTCAGTGGTCATCTCTATAGCCGGCTTGGAAAGGGAACGTCTGACTCAAATGAAGAAGAGGCACATAGCCTAGGCTGCGGCCGGAAGTAAAGTCCGATGCATTCGGGTAACTGGTCAACCCGCGTCAAGCGCGCTCTGGCCACGTGGCACAGCGCAGATTGCCTAGTAGGCGTGGTTGCGAGCGCTCGATCCCCTTCCTGAAGGGCTGTACTGTTGTTCAACGCCGGGCAGTGCAGAGACCTACCCGTGCACTTAGATGCGGCGTAGGTTTGAAGCTAATCTGATACACTATGATTAATAGTGTATCAGGACCGGCGGTTATGCCGTAGGCGTAAGGATGTTGACCAGCCGCCCGAGTGGGTCGCGGACGTAGAACCGCCGCACCCCCCAAGGCTCGATCGCCGGCCCATACTCGATGGGGAAGCCGCCGGCGATGGCGCGCCGGTGCACCTCTTCGAAATTGTCGACCTCGATGGAGAGATCAGGAACGGAAGTCCCTGAGCCGCCCGCGCGGGTTATGCTGAGCTGCGGCGCGGCTGCCCCCTCGGCCGCGAACGTTACGATCCAAACCAGGTCCAGGACCATCTGCATGTCGAGAACGCCGCTATAGAAGGCTTCCGCGTCCGCCAGCCGATCCGCCGCGATGTTCACCGCCACCCGCCGGACCGCCATGAGACCTCCGCTCGCCGCTGTACGACGCCCGCCTGGTTTGATACAATTCTTCCGAGATTATGCCCAAACCCCGAAACTCCCGCCCCGGCCTGCCGGCCCCAGTCCAGCTCCCGCTGTTCCCGGAAGAGGCGTCCCTGGTCCGCATCCGCCCCGAGCGGAACGAGTGGCGCTACTACCGCCTCGCCGTCTGGCCCGACTTGTTCGGCCGCGCGCTCCTCGCCCGCCACTGGGGCCGCATCGGCACCGCCGGCCGGATCCGGCTCGACCCACACTCCGATGCTGGCGCCGCCATCAACGCCCTGGCGCGACTCGCTTGCACCAAGCGACGCCGCGGCTATCGGGACCGGCCGGCATGACCGTGCGTCATCGCCACCAACCATCGGTTGTCCACGGGGCGGAAGACAAGCCGGTGAGCAGGCGGACGGATAGTTCCGAAGTTCATCGGTCGATTCACGTTGCTTCCCAACCAGCTCCTTCCCTCCGATCCCAGTCGGCTAAGGGCAAGAGAAGAGCGAGGGCTCTGCCCTCGCGCTCCCGCCAGGGCCGCGCCGGCCCTGGACCCGGCCCAACTCCCGCCCCGGGCCTGCGGCTCTACACGCCGGACGGCACCCGCAAATATGTCACCGCCGGCGAGCGCGCAGCCTTCCTCGCGGCAGCCGAGCGGGCCGAGCGGGCGGTGCGCACGCTCTGCATGACCCTCGCCTATGCCGGCTGCCGGCTCTCCGAGGCGCTGGCGCTCACCGTCGACCGGGTCGACCTCGCCGCCGGCGTGCTGGTCTTCGCCAGCCTGAAGAAGCGCCGCCCGGGCGTCTTCCGCGCCGTGCCGGTGCCGCCCACTCTCCTCGAGGCCCTCAACCTGGTGCACGGCATCCGCGAGCGGCAGGCCCGCCGTGACAAGGGCCGCCGCGAACGCCTCTGGCCCTGGAGTCGAATGACCGGCTGGCGCGCCGTACACAGGGTGATGGAAGCTGCCGGGCTCGAAGGCCCGCAGGCCTCGCCCAAGGGACTCAGGCACGGATTCGGGGTGGCGCAGCAGTGTCGGCGGGGATCCCCCTCAACCTGGTGCAGAAATGGCTCGGCCACGCCCAGCTCACCACCACCGCCATCTATGCCGACGCCGTCGGCGCTGAAGAGAAGGACATCGCCAGAAGGATGTGGGGGCAGCCCAATTAACGGGCGAAACAATTTTCGCATAATCTCCCTATGTTGCGCTAGAATTTAAGAGAGTCGGGCATAGGGCAACGCACTTCTTACTGGCTGATACCCCGGGCTCCCGAAGCGATGTAGGTAACGAAGGCGTCGACGGCTTCGGTCAAAGCGACGCGAAGCGTTTCCATCACACCGGGCCAATCCGATGCACGGAACGCCGTGCACAGGTTGACATCCGTGTGGAAGGATTGCGTGACAGCCGCTGTCCTCTCGTAACTCACTGTGGGTCGTCCTCGCAACGACCGACCTGGACTGTGTGCAAGTTGGCCACGGACTTTCCCGACGGCCGATTTCGCCGTAACAAAGCCGGTGATTGCAGGCTGCCTTGGATGCCCACCCGGAATCGTCTGGCCATAGCAGGGGATCATCGCCAATTGCAAGTCACGGGCAGGTTGTGAAGCAACAACAGGGTCGCTCTGAGGCCCAACTTGAACCGTGACTGTGACCAAAGGTCCTGGGTCCTCGCAAAGTCGTATCTGCAAAATGTGGCGGCGGTGGACCGGGTCCTGACCCTGTTCGAGCCGCAGCTCCAACCCCCCAACTGGTCTATACGCTCTGTTGTGGGCATATGCGGCAAGCCAGCCGCGGTCGTTTCCGAGTGTTATTTCCCCGACCTCGCATGTAAGATCACCGCCGCTCGATATGTGAGCCGCCGCCTTTTGAAGTTCACCTCCAAGCCACGCTTCAAAACTGTCCTTCACGTCCACAAGCGCGCGGCGCTCTTGTTCTCGCGCCGCCATGTTTTCGCTCGTCACTCGTCGAGTTTCCTGCGCCTTCTGTTGGAGCTTTTCGATGCCAGCCAGACCTTCGGCGCTCATCGGTAGCTGTCGCGCATTCTGTTCCCATGCCTCAATATTCTCGAGCTGGCGGATTACTGTATCGACGTCCTTAAGGCGACGATCCAACGGGCAGACCATTTGTGCCAGGAGCAGGCCGAGCAGCCGGAGCCGCTCTCCCTGCTTGAGAATCTGGCTGTAAGTCTCTTCATGCAGACGCTCGCGCGGAATGACCACACCGCCCGAGATCATGTAGTAGATGACCTTGCCCAAGGAATAGACATCCGCTACCGGCGAAACATCGAGACGGCCGCCGTCCTCGAGTTCAGGCGCCATGAATGCCCGAGGGCCTACGACCTCACCTGTTTCTGTCGAGCGCTGTTGTTCCTCTATAAGACAGATTCCGAAGTCCGTGATCCAAATGTCATGCCCGATACCCGGAAACAGGATGTTTTGGGGCTTGATATCGCGATGGATGATGTCGGCGTCGTGCGCCGCCTTAAGACCCGATGCGATTTGTTTGGCGACCTTTAGCACCGCCTCGATTGAACCCTTGTATACGCTCAACCGGTCGCTGCGGCTTAGGTCCCCGCCTTCCGCGACCGGCATGACCAAAAACTGCTTGTCTGAGCGGGCGCTAGCGTCGAGCCCAGAATGATCGACGAGTTTCATTATGTTTGGATGATCAAGACACTTGATGGCATCGATTTCGTTGCGAAAGCGCTCCTTGCGGGCCGGATTCAACACACGCTTTAGGGCGAATTCACCCCCGTACTCTCCACGCGCATCGACAACGCGAAACACCTGGCTCTGACCGCCCTGTCCCAGGGGGGGCGCGCCCACCAATTTCCATCTATCACCGTATAACTTCGTCATGGCTATTGTGCCCACGGCAATGAACGATACAGTGCCTCGGCCTTGGCGAAGCAGACATCAAAATCCGGTAGTTCTCCAATTTCTTGCCGGAGGGAGGCCCATTCTGCCCGTGCACGTTCCGCAACCCGCGGATCACTGAACGATTCGGGCGTTGGCTCGATACCGCGCGCTCTGCACTTGTCGTGGAACGATTGGAGTATAGCAGCACGCTCCTCCGCGTCCGGCGGGAAGCGCGTGACCAGGTGGGCGATGTCATACACATCCTGCCGCCGATATACGCGTTGCTTGCGGTGGGGGTTCCGGGTGACCTGTTGCAGTAGTGCGCGAAACTTTTCGGCGAGGAGATCTGTCAGGGCATATGCCGAGAAAGATAAGCCGCCGAAGCCGAGTTGGATTACCTCGACCGCGTGAATTGGTTCGTTGAAGCTCACCTCGAGATCGATGACATGGGGAGCTTGGCCACTGGCGAGTCGCCAATCGCCGCTGCCACGACGGGCGTAGGCGATTTTTACGTCCAACGCCGGGAAAGACGTGCCGGGACTACCAAACGAGCGCGGTTGCTCTTTGACCGTCTGCACCCGTAAGGCCAGATCGGGATAGCCGAGCCGTGCCGCCGCACGCGGCAAGGTATCGTCGAGTGCCTGCCACAATTTTTCGGGTAAGTCGGGCGAAGGCTGAAGATCCGTCGTGAAGTCGAGATCCGCGGTGGTGCGTGGACTCCCATAGACCACTGCCATGAGAATCCCGCCCTTTAGAAAGATATGACTGCCATAGCCGGGAAGGCTACCAATCGCCGTCAGCACAATTTCCGTTGCCTGACGTTCAACATAGGCTAGTGGATCGCGACGTGCTCGATCAATCCAAGGTTTGATATCAACAGTTTTCGAATCCATTTCAGACATTGATCGAGAGCATCCACTTCTCTGAATGATCTGCACTGAAATCCTTAGTAGGATCCAGGACGCGGGAACTACCGCGTTGCGCGAACTGCGCCCAACTCTGGATTCGCGAATCGGTTCCTATTCCTAGCATATCATCGAGGAGATATCCGGCGCGCACTTTCACGATGGGGAGAGCGACTTCGTCTATGGCCGCGACGATTTCCTCGTGATAGGTGGCCGCGTGTTCACGCCACACATCGAGAACGTGAGCCATTCCGCCACAATATTGTGGCCGTTCGAGCATATCAACAAAGGTCTGACCGATTGTTGCAAGGCGTGCATGAGAATCCCGAACTTGTAGATATTCCCCAAGGTGCTTGCTCTCATGAACCGCAAGCTCGCGGCCACGCACTTTGTCGGGATGGCGGATGAAACGCAGCTTCACGGCGCGCTGCCATGGGAGATCGCCGAAGGGCAAGCTGTAGTCCGCGGCCATCTTTCGTTCAATCAGAGACCCCGCCACCCTCGCCGGCGGCATGGTCAGGTGGAGCGCTTCCGGCCGTCGGTCTGTCAGCCCCCAGCGCTGCATCGCCGAGAGGTGGGATATGTAGCCGAACGGGTTTACAAGGGCGCAGACCTCCTCGGCGGAACTCTCTCCGACCGATGGCACCCTATAGACGTTACGCCCGTAATCCGGATCGACTTCAATCGCCCCGGTCCGCAAGAGATTCCTGGTAACACGCCATAGATCGCTCGTTGTTGGCGTGTCTGAGCGGAGATAAAGCTGGCGGCGGTTTTCCGGTCGATACAGCCCGCTGAGGCCCAGGAAGAGTGTATAGGCCGTGGTCGCGGCTCGCCTCTCCTTTTCAAGCCACGACAACATTGCCGTCGCCAGCTTGGTGCGACGGACGATCGGCGGGATATCCGGGTTTGTCGGGCGTTCTGTCATTTTAGTTGTTGAGGCTAACAGACATATCCAGTATCTTTATGTCCTTAGGACATAAAGATACTGGATATGTCCAGATCTAGAAATGGCGATCCAAAATCGACCTTGTCAAGGGGGGTCAAAAAACGCATTGTTTATCAAGCACATAAAAGGGTGCGGCGGCAGGACTTGATGTTCTTCGGCGTGCAATTTTCCCAATTTTGACTCCAGAATGGAGTGCGCCTCTTGGGGTGGACAGGACGGGCGATTTGAATTGACCCCCCTTGCTGGGCTTCCGGAGGATGGAAGCCATGACGAAGCATCGATCGCACAGCGCCGCGTTCAAGCGGCAGGTTGCTGAGGAGTTCATCGCGGGGGAGACGCTGCACGCGTTGTCGCAGCGGCATGATATCTCCCGACAGCTGATCCGGATCTGGGTCGGCAAGTTCGAGGCCGGTGCACTGGACGACGACGTGCAGGCGGCCGAGTTTCACCGCCTGGCCGAGGTGCCGCCCGAGGTCGAGTGGTTCGCCAACCTCAGCAACCCGAGCACCCGCCGGGCCTACGAGAACGCCGTCAAGGACTTCGTGAGTTTCACCGGCATCGGGCGGCCGGAGGAATTCCGCGTCGTGACCCGCGCTCACATCATCCGCTGGCGCTAAGAGTTGGTCCGGCGCCGGCTCGGCGGCAGTACGATCCGACACCGCCTCTCGTCGCTCGCCTCCTTGTTCGAGTATCTCTGCGAAAAGAATGCCGTCACCCACAACCCGGTCAAGGGCGTTGAGCGACCGAGATCGGAGACCGGCGAAGGCAAGACGCCGGCGCTCGGCGACCACCAGGCCCGCGAGCTGCTGGCGGCGCCCATCGACGACAGCATTCGCAGCAAGTGCGATCGCGCCATCCTCTCCACGCTTCTCTTCCACGCGCTGCGGCGCGACGAGCTGTGCAAGTTGAAGGTCAGGGACTTCCGCCACACGTGCAAAGGCGTGCCGCTTCTCAAGGTGTCCGGCAAAGGCGGCAAGATGCGCTACCTGCCGCTGCATCCCGGCACCCACTCCCTCATTCACGAATATCTCGACGTGGCCGGCCACGGGACCGATGAAAATGGTGCGCTGTTCCGGCCAGTGCGCAACAATCGCACCGGCCGCCTCGAGAAAGCGATCACTCCCGACGGCATCTACAAGCTGGTGCGCGCCTACTCGGCCGCCCTCGGCTTCCAGATCGGCGCGCACGCACTGCGGGCGACGGCAGCCACTAACGCGCTCGACCATGAAGCCGATATTGCCAAGGTGCAGGAGTGGCTTGGGCACGCGAACATCGCCACCACACGCATTTACGATCACCGCGGCACGCGGCCGGAGGACAGCCCGACGTTCAAGATGACCTACTAAAAAACAACCCCAAAATGACGAATCATCTCAGCCAGATGGAGCCGCGTGTCATAATCACCATGGGTTTCACCAACTATAAAAAGGTTTGGTGTATGCTGTACTCTTGTCGTCGCAACTCACCGAAATCGCCGGCAAATGACCATCGCACTGCGACCTCTACCATCCGGCTCACTGATGCTGCGCGGCCGGAAGAATTTTAACCGGTCGCGAGCGATGTTATCCCCAGCGCGAGGCTTTCTCGCCGGAAACGGGGATGCTTGCCCCGGGTTGGCTCCTACGCCATATGACTTTCACGTCGTTTGCGAGTCGTGCTGGGCGAGAGAGCGCCGGAGTTGGGGGCAAGTTCATGAGCGGGCCAAAGAGGAAGGCATTCGTTGCCTATGCGTCGCGCGATGAAGCGCACGCAGAAGCCCTTCTCGAAGGAGTCCGTCGGGCCAACGCTCTTGCACAGCCGTACGATTACCATCCCTGGCCATTCAACGATATCGCTGGGCAGCCTCTAGTTTCGCCAATCCTTGAGAACATCGACGACTCAGCGCTTGTCGTCGCAGACGTTACATTCCTTAATCTGAACGTCGTCTACGAAATCGGATACGCCATCGGAAAGAAGAAGCGAGTGTTCCTCATCCGTAGTAGTACTCTCGAGGGGGAGAAAGCTCTCGCCCGCACCACGGGTATTTTCGATACGCTCGGCTACCAGGAGTATGCAGATGCTCAAGGGCTGGCTGCGCGTCTGGCTGCGTATATTGAGGAGCGCCCTCTCTCCTTCGAACTCAAGTTAGACCCGCAGACCCAGGTTTACATTGTCGAACCGCCCATCCGAGGTATGGATGCCACGGTGATGGTTTCGCGGGTCAAAAAGGCAGGTTACCGGCCCGGGTACACGGTCTGTCGATTTTCGGCCAGGTCGCCTTTATCAACGTATGGCCCGCCCCGTTTGCAAGTGATTTTGTTCGACGAACCAACCAGTCTGCGTCAACGTATCCGGCCTCGGAGCATGCTCCCTGCCGCGATGGAGATCCGCGCAACCCGTTCCTTATAACCAAAGCGGCCTATGGCGGCCGGATGATAAAGCAGGGTTTCGGGTCGCCGGTCGACTGTCAGGCCATCTCGCTTCCACCACCCGCAAACAGATGAGGCCGGTCAGGTTACATGGATCCCAGCCGGCCAATAGGGTCAGGCCGCGGACGTCGCGGCGCTTGCATCGAACATGCCTCCATGTCGCAGAATGGCCCAGGCGATGCGCGCGAGCTTGTTCGCCAGCGCGACAACGGCGGCATTCTTGTGCACTCGCGTCAGCAACCCGCGCAACCAGCGGCCCAAGGACGTGGCACTGGTGACGAGACTGGGCAAGACGGACCGTGCCCCATGGATCAGCAACTTGCACAAATATTTGTTGCCGCGCTTGCTGATCCCCACCAAGCGAGGGCGCCCGCCGGTCGTGATCTGCCGTGGCACCAGGCCGAGCCAGGCAGCCAAGTCACGGCCGCACTTGAAAGCATCTCCGGTGCCGATCGCGGCGATCAGCGCGGTGGCATTCATCACGCCAATGCCAGGGATCGAGAGCAGCCGGCGCGCCGCCGCGTCCTCGCGGGCGCGGGCGAGAAATTCCTCCTCGAATGCCTCAATCCGGTGATCCAGATCGCGCCACTGGGCACGCATGTCCTCGATCAGGGTGTGCAGCCGTGGCGAGAGCAGGACATCATTGTCTTCGTCATTCCCGTCGAACTGCTCCCGCAGATATCGTTCGAGCCTGGTCCGTCCCTTTGGCACGGTGATGCCGCGCTCGAGCAGGATCGCCCGTAACTGGTTGATCAGCGCCGTGCGTTCGCCCACCAACCGATCGCGCGCACGATGCAGCGTCTGGACGTCGAGCTGGTCCTCGCTCTTCAGCGGCACGAAGCGCATCGTCGGCCGGGTCGCCGCTACGGCGATCGCTACGGCATCGCGATCGTCGTTCTTCTGCGCCTTGACATAGGGACGCACATACGCCGGCGACATCAGCCGAACCTCGTGGCCTTGCGCAGCGAGGTGTCGACCGAGGTGGTGTGCTCCGCAGCACGCCTCCATCCCAATCACACAAGGTGGCAATTTCGCGGTGAAGACAGCGATGGTCTCAGGCCGCATTCGGCGTAGCTTGACCACTGCCCCACTCCCATCCAGGCCCGCAAGGCTGCAGCTGTTCTTGCCCAAGTCGATCCCCAGTACCGCAATTTCTCTTGCCATTTCCCCCTCCACTCCCTTCCGGTAGCCCCAACACATTACTCCGCCGAGGCGAAGGGGCGGGCCATTCCATAACCAAACACAGCGGTTGCGCAGCGGATCTTGATTCCGCCGTCCTTGGCCCGGCGCAATTGCCGGCCGACCGCTGACTTGAACACCGCGGGCAGCTGAAGAGCGGGCGTCTGCGCATGCCAGGTTCTCCGACGGCGCGGGGTCAACGTGCGTCTCGCGTTGGCGACGCCCGCCATGTTGCCTTCTGCAGGACGGAAAACATCGGCACCCCGAAGGTGGCTTTCGCCGCTCAATGGCTGGCCTGCGCACTCTCCAGTCAACGCTTCGCCCCAGCCCTCGCGAGAGCCGTTGCGCACGACTCGGGGCCGGTGTGGCCGGCTACGCCTTCACCGTAGAAGACTTTCACTCCCTACCTCCCGCCGGTCTCCCGGCGCACCCGTCTACACGAGAACCCCGCAAGGCGCGATCTCAGGGAACGGATCGATAACGGCATCGTTATCCGCAATGGAGGCGGTAGCAAAAACGTGAACTACGGCGTGCCTATCCTATAATTGGAATCGGACACCGCGTGCACGAGAATGCGCGCCCGCACAGTTGCTCTAGCCTTGCTCCTTACCCGCGCAAGGACGCGAACATGACGGGTTGACCGAGTCGGAAGAAGTTGATATTCCCGCCAGTTGAAAATTGGGGCAAGTGTAAGCTGGGAGAGAGAAGATGGGTGCGGTGACAAAAAAACTTCCGGATTTTCCGGGATTTGCCGTGCAGTATGATCCATCCAAGAGTCCATTTTTCATTTCGATGGTGCTTGAAGATCTCCGTCACATCGCGAGCAAGCCGATCGGTAAGAAACTGCTCACCGACATTGCCGCGGCACGCCCGCGTGCGAGGGCAGCGTCGAAGACCTCGAACGAAGAGGCTAGAGCAATCAAGTTTTCCAAAGGCATCAATGTGGTGATGGTGCCTACCACCATGTCGTATACGCAATCAGGCTACAAGATGGGGTTCACCGGCGTGGGCATGGAAAAGGCTCTGCAGCCTTCCACTCAGAAGGCTCACAACATAGACGGCTGCCCATACTATCCTGCGGGTGGGTCTTGCGCGGAGGCCGGGGATATCATCGCCGCCGGAAATGGCACCGGATCGGTCTCAATCATGAAATATACCAATGCCCAGATCATGACGTCGAAAGGGGAGGCGACGTACTCGTTCATCGTGCTCGCGCACGAATTAATTCATTCTTTGCACCATGTCACAGGTACGCGTCGTGACAATGAAGAAGAGCTGTGGACGACCGGTATCGGCAAATATTCCAACGAGGCGATGACGGAGAATGCCATCCGCGCCGCTTTCGGGCTGAAGCTGCGTGAGGCCTATTACTGATCCACTCCCGATGTCTCCTCTAGCAGTCTGCTGAAAAAGGTTTTCGACCGCTCGGTGCATGCAACATCGTTTCGTCGACCTGCCCCACTTCGCATGAATGAGTCAAGGCTGGCCCATGTGGATTCTTTTCGGTCATTCATTGCGCTGGTGTTTGGGTTTTTCAGCAAACTGCTAGACCCTATGTCCGCCGCGTGATCGGCGGCCGGCTCCTCGGCATGCATAGTGTCGAGGGTTGTGCCGGGTGGCCGGCGCAGAGCCTCAGGCATGGGGAACGGGCCGGATGGAACATATCACATACGTTGGCCTGGATGTACACAGAGCTACGGTTTCGGTGGTGGTGGCGGAGAGCGGCCGGGCCGGAGAAGTGCGCACAGCAGCACATAGGCCAGCGAGGCGAACCACAGGCGTGTTGATTTTCGCTGAGATGTGACCCGGGATTTCCGGCGAGAATTGACCCACCTTGGGAAGCATCGCAAAGTGTGGGGTGGCTGGGACGGGCGACGGGGTGAGCGGTAGCCTGAGCGGATGAAGCGACGGTCAAGGCGGCCCGAGCCGGTCGCGAGCGGCGGGGCGACCCCTGAAGCTCCTACCGAGGCGATCCTGCAGATCAAGGTCTGGCTGGAGGAGATCAGCCCGATGATTTGGCGGCGCGTGTTG
>JASHOF010000014.1 GCA_030041255.1 Acetobacteraceae bacterium | reverse complement strand
GATCCGACCCCTTCCGTCGGTGGCGGGCGGCCGCCCGCCACCGACGATCTCGTTGTGCCTCGAAAGGCCTCACCGGCATAAGACAAGCGGATCGCGCTCGACTGGAATCGCGAAGCGATCCCAAGGGGACCATGGGAGCGCGTGAATCCGCTCGGTCAGACAAAGGAGAGCGTGTTCAGTCAACCTGAACACGCTCTCGTGTCCTGCCCCCGCCGTTTGCTGCCGCCGGCAGCAAACGAAAGGGGATGAGAGGCCACTGAAAATAAAAAGTGGTATGCTGACCGCTAGAGTGCATCCTACGGTATCAGGCGTTGGAGTCGGCACACTGGCCTTGCTATGCCCGACTCCACGCCGCACAAGGGCACGGGAGATTGAACGACAGAGGGAGAATCCCGATGCGCCGCAAACTGCTCGCGGCCTGCGCGATGGCGCTCCCGCTCGTCCTCGGAGCGCTGCCGCGCCCGGCCTCCGCACAGACATTCACGATCGCACTCCGCGAGGATCCCGACCTCCTCGACCCGACCACCGCCGGGAGTTACGTCGGCCGCATCGTCTTCGCCGGCATGTGCGACAAGCTGTTCGATTACGACACCCGCCTGGACATCGTCCCGCAGCTTGCCACCGGTTACGAGTACAAGGACCCGACTCATCTCGTGCTGCATCTCCGCCCCGGCGTCACCTTCCAGGACGGCGAGAAATTCGACGCCGATGCCGTCAAATATACGCTGATGCGCGATCTGACATTGCCGGGAAGCCTTCGCCGGAGCCAGATCGACGCCATCAGCGCGATCGATATCATCGACCCGCTCACTCTGGAGCTGGTATTGAAGCAGCCTGACTCGCCACTGCTGGCGCAGCTTGCCGGGCGGCCCGGGATCATGATCGCGCCCGATGCGGCGCGGAAGGAAGGAAAGAAATTCGGGCTCGACCCCGTCTGCGCCGGGCCGTTCCGCTTCGTGCAGCGGATTTCCGAACAGAAGATCACGCTCGAGCGCTGGCCCGGCTACTGGGATGCCGGGAGCATCCATTTCGATCGCCTGGTCTATGTGCCGATCGTCAATTCCGCCGTGCGGCTCGCCAATCTCCAGTCCGGCGCGGTCGATCTCGACGAATACGTGCTGCCGACCGACATCCCCGCCGTGAAGAAAGATCCGAAGCTCGTGCTCCGCATGAGCTGGTCGCCGGGCTATGACGGCATCACCTTCAACATCGGCAAGGGTCCGAAAGCGAAAAGCCCGATCGGCGAAAGCGCGCTGCTGCGCCAGGCCTTCGAACGATCGATCGACCGCAAGGCCCTGATCCAGGTCGTCTATGACGGGCTCTACGATGCCATCGCTGAGGCCAATCCGCCCGGCTCGCCATTCTTCATTCCCTCGATCCGGCCGCCACCGCGCGACATCGGGCTGGCGAAGAAGCTGGTGGCCGAATCAGGCTTCAAGCCGCCGATCGAGGTCACCATCATGGTGCCGAACAGCCCGGACATTCTGGAGGCGGCACAGGTGATCCAGGCGATGGTGAAACCCGCCGGCTTCGACCTCAGGATCGAGGCGATGGAATTCGCCTCCTCGCTCGCCCGCGGCCACGCCGGCGACTTCCAGTCCTATCTGATCGGCTGGTCGGGCCGCGCCGATGCCGACAGCAACATGTACAACTTCCTGCACACCGGCGGCGGCTTCAACTGGGGCGGCTACTCCGACCCGGTCGTGGACAGGCTCTTGGACCAGGCGCGCCTTTATACCGACATCGCCAGGCGCAACGCCGCCTACGAGAAGGTCTGGCTCGAGCTGCGCAAAGAGACGCCGCTGATCTATATCTGGGCGCTCAAGAACATCGTCGGCATGCAGAAGAACGTGACGGGCTTCCGCCAGGTGCCGGACGGACTGATCCGCCTCCAGGGCATGTCCTTCGCCAGGTAGCATCTCGAGTCACGCACGAGCAACACGAACCCTCCCGGCGCCATTTTTCCTCTCCCTCTGGGCCAGGATGATCTCCCCTTCGTTGCCGCTCCCGCTAACACCCGTTACTCGGGATAGGAGCTTTCGGTATCGGCGTGCACGCCATGCCAGGCGGGATGGTTCGGCCGGCTGAACATGATGAACGCCAGGATGTTTCCGGGCTCCGACGAAGCGTCGCTCCGATAGGCGGATATCGTGCCGTCCACGCCGCTGACATATTCTGCGACCACCTCGCCGAACATGTTTCGCTGCACGGCGATTTTCTGGCCGGCTTTGACATTCTCGTCAAGCTTCGCGAGATATTCGACCAGGCCGCCCTGCGTCGCTATGATCGGAAACGCGCCGTTGCCGACCACCACGCCCGCATCCGCTGCGGTGCGTCCTATCGAGCCGCCGATCACCCCATAATGCTTCAGGACGTTCAGCGTGCCTTCGACAAAGAGCGCGATCATATCCCGGTCGAGGATGCGCCCGGCGCCGACTTCCGGCGTGAAGCACGGGATGCCCACATCGACGAACGCATTGTGCAGAACCCCCGGATAAACCGCATCGTCCCAGATTTGTCCGACGGGATAGAGATCCGTCATGGTCTTCACGTCGGGGAGGCTGCGATCGCCGATGACGATGGCGGCGGTTTCGAGGCCGGTCGTCCCGGTATGGAAGTCGATCGCGAGATCGGAATTCGGCCTCAGGAGCCGGTTGAACAGAAGGCCGGCGTGACGGCTCGTGGCGCTCGCCCCGTTTTCGTCTCCCGGCCACTCCCGATTCATGTCGATGAGACCGACGCCGCGCCCGGAATTGGGCCACCGGCGCTGCATGCTTTCTAAGGCGGGGCGCGCGATGTCGAGCACCGCCATCACCGTCCCCGACATCTGCGTCGGGTCCAACTGCTCCATCACGGCCTGCACCGTCCGGATCGAGCTCATCTCGTCGCCGTGCACGCCGCTGGTCAGGGTGAAGCGCTTGCCGGATCGAATGCCCTTGGCGACGACGACCGACACATGCCAATACTGGCCGCTGGGCATCTGCACGCCCTGAAAATAGAGAAAATGCTTTTTGCCGGGTTCGAGGTCTGCAACCTCGAGTCGGCTGACGACCTTTCGTCCCCGGATGACGTCCCCCGTATAGACGGTCCCCGATCCCGGGGCGCCCGTCTCTGCGCCGCGCTCTGCCTTGGCCGCGCCCGCTTCGGCGACGACGAGCGCGGATACGCCGACCGCGGCGATGGAGCCGGTCACGAAGTCACGTCGATCGAGGTTACCTTTGTCTTTGGCTTGCATGGGGCCTCCTTCGCCAGCGCAAGCGAGGATGCTCGCACCGTCTCGTTCATCTCCATTCCACGTGGTTCGCCAATGCCGGCCGTGTCAACGGAAATCGCAACGTCACCTCGAGGGCATTGCCTGTCCGATGTGCCGGGTGAGGGCGCTCGCCTGTCACCGATGTGTGATCCCGGTCCGGAGCGGGACGATTTTCGATCATCCCGCTCCTCGTCTATTGTCTCGATCACTGTCATGGCCTTGGCGGTCAGGGAAGCGATTCCACCACCAGCCATATTGATCTAGGCTGGCTCCATGCACGGGTTCCTCGGCTCGCGTCTGGCGCAGATCATCCCGACGCTCCTTCTCGTGAGCGTCATCGTCTTCGGTCTACAAAGCCTCATGCCGGGCGACCCCGCCATGGTGATCGCCGGGGAAAGCGCCGGAGATACCGCGGTCGTCGCGCAGATCCGCCATCAGCTCATGCTCGACAAGCCGGTGCCGGTGCAATATCTGCACTGGCTCGGCAATATCCTCCACGGCAATCTCGGCTATAGCTGGCGGCTGCAGGAGCCGGTGCTGCAGCTCGTCGAACAGAAGCTGCCGGTCACCGCGCAACTCTCGGTGATGGCGTTCTTCTTCGCCATCGTCATCGGCGTGCCGATGGGTGTGATCTCGGCGGTCAAGCGCAACAGCGCGTGGGACTGGCTGGCCAACGCGGTCGGCCTGTTCGGCCTCTCGATCCCGACCTTCTGGCTCGGCATCGTGCTGATCCTGCTGGTCTCGGTCCGGCTCGGCTGGCTCCCGCCCTCCGGCTACGTGCCGCTCACCAGGAACTGGGTGCAGTCGCTCGCCACCACCATCATGCCCGCCTTCGTGCTCGGCAATGCCATCGCCGCCATCCTGATGCGCCATACGCGGAGCGCCATGCTGGTGGCGCTCTCGCAGGACTACGTGCGCACCGCGCGCGCCAAGGGCCTTCGCGAATACGTCGTGATCGTTCGCCATGCCCTGCGCAACGCGCTCATTCCGGTGGTCACATTGGGCGGCCTGCAACTCGGCGCGCTGCTCTCCGGCGCGGTCCTGACCGAACAGGTTTTCTCCGTGCCCGGCTTCGGCAAGATGGTGGTGGATGCCGTGTACAACCGCGACTATCCGGTGATCCAGGGCGTGGTCCTGGTGACCGCACTCCTCTACGTGCTGCTCAATCTCATCACCGACCTCCTCTATCTCACCATCAACCCGAGGCTCCGTGGAGCATGAGCGCCACCACCTCGCTCGCCTCGGCCTTGCCGGCCGCCGAAAGCCCGGCACGAATTGCCCTCGGCCGCTTCCTCCGCCACCGCTCCGCGATGTTCGGCCTCGCACTCTCGCTCCTCTTCGTCATCGTTGCGCTGGCAGCACCGCTGATTTCCCCCGAGAGCCCGATCGCAACCGACTGGTCCGCCATCCGCCTCGCCCCTTCCTGGACACATCCGATGGGCACCGACGAGATCGGCCGTGACGAGCTTGCACGCGTGATCTTCGGCGCCCGCGCGACCCTGCTCGCCGGCGTGGTCTCGGTGCTGATCGCCGCTGCCATCGGCGTGCCTGCCGGCGTGGTGGCCGGATTCGCGCGCGGCTGGATCGATGCCGTGCTCAGCCGCATCGTCGATGCGATGCTGGCCATCCCGTTCCTGATCCTGGCGATCGCGCTGGCCGCCTTCCTCGGCCCCAACCTCCGCAATGCGATGATCGCGATCGGCGTGACCACGGCACCGATCTTCATGCGGGTCGCGCGCGGCACCACCATGGACGTGATGACGCACGACTACATCGAGGCGGCACGCGCGGTCGGCAACCCGCCCTGGCGCCTGGCCGTGCAGCACGTCCTGCCCAATACCTTTCCCCCGCTGCTCGTGCAGGCCACGCTTTCGATCGCCACCTCGATCATCGCCGAGGCAAGCCTCTCCTTCCTCGGGCTCGGCGAGCAACCGCCCACGCCCGCCTGGGGCTCGATGCTGAATGCTGCCCAGCAATTCATGACCCAGGCGCCGTGGCTCGCCATCTTTCCCGGGATGGCGATCTTCCTCACCGTGCTCGGCTTCAACCTCGTGGGCGACGGGCTCCGGGACGCGCTCGATCCAAGGCGGCTCTGATCCCGAAATAACCGCCCACCCGTACCCGCCCCACCCTGGGCCCGCCCCGCTCCGGCTTGCATGGGCGCCCCGGCCGCGCGAGGCTCCGCATCTCGGTCGGTCAACGGAGGAAATCGATGCGGGTCGCAGTGCTGGATGACTGGCAGCGCGTGGCAAGAAAGAGCGCGGACTGGTCGGCTTTGATCGCGCGCAAGCTCGAGATCTCGTTCTTCTCCGGCCCGCTCGGGCCCGAGGACAAGGCGGTCGAGGCACTCGCCGGGTACGAGATCCTGATCGCCATGCGCGAGCGGATGGCCTTTCCGGAAAGCCTGATCGCCCGGCTGCCGAACGTGCGCATGATCTCGCTCACCGGCCGCCGCTCGCCGGTGCTCGATCTCGAAGCCTGCACCCGCCGCGGCATCCTGGTCTGCAACACCGGCGGCGAACTTTCCGTTGCCGCAACAGCGGAGATCGCGCTCGGCCTGCTCATTGCGGCGATGCGGCAGGTCGCGGCCGCCGATGCCTCCGTCCGCGCCGGAACGTTCCAGGCCGGCCTCGGCGCCGGGACGGTGCTCGAGGGGAAAACCCTCGGCCTGGTCGGGCTCGGCCGGATCGGCACCAGGATGGCGCGCTACGGCGCCGCGCTCGGGATGAAGGTCCTCGGATGGAGCCCCAACCTGACGCCCGAGCGAGCCACGGCAGCCGGGGCGGAGTTCAGGACCAGGCAGCAACTGCTCGAGGAATCGGACGCCGTGAGCCTGCATCTCGTGCTGTCGGAAAAGACACGCGGATTGCTGGGTGCCGGGGACCTCGCACGGATGAAGCCGGGCGCGGTGCTGGTCAACACCGCGCGTTTTCCTCTCGTCGTCGAAACGGCACTCCTCGCCGCCCTCAGGGCCGGCCGCATCATCGTGGCACTCGACGTTTTCCCGGAAGAACCGCTGCCACTGGGCCACCCGCTGCTCGAATGCCAGAACACCGTCTTCACGCCCCATCTCGGCTATTGCACGAAAGAGGTCTATCAGCAGTTCTTCGCCGAAAGTGTTGCCAACATCCTGGCCTTCCTGGATGGCAAGCCGATCCGGATGATGAACGAAAGAGCGCTCCAGGTGGGCGCGTCCTGAGCAAGGAGAGAAGACGATGCGCGCATGGGCGGTGGTGGCGAACGGAGCGCCATTGCAGGAGATCGAGCTGCCGACACCGGAACCCAAGGGAACCGAAGTCCTGCTCGAGGTCACCCATTGCGGAGTCTGCCACTCCGATTTGCACATCTGGGAGGGGTCATACGATATCGGCGGGGGCCGCAGGATTTCCCTGAAGGATCGCGGCGTCACTCTGCCGCTGGCGATGGGCCACGAGATCGTGGGGAGGGTCGTCAAGCTCGGCCCGCAAGCAAGCGGGGTGAAGCCGGGCGACCGGCGCATCGTCTTTCCCTGGATCGGCTGCGGCACCTGCGCCCGCTGCCTCGCGGAAGAGGACAATATGTGCCTCACCCCGCGCAGCATCGGCGTCTATCAGCATGGCGGCTACGCGACGCACGTGCTGGCGCCGCATCCGCGCCACCTTGTCGATCCCGGCACGCTCGATCCGGCCGTCGCCGCGACCTATGCCTGCTCGGGAATCACCGTCTATTCGGCGATCCGCAAGGTGATGCCGCTGCCACCCGACGAAGCGATCGTGGTGGTCGGCGCAGGCGGGCTCGGACTGAACGCGATTGCGGTCCTCAAGGCGCTCGGCCACGCCAACATCGTGGTGGTTGACGTGAGCGCGGAGAAGCGCGCCGCCGCCCTTGCCGCCGGGGCGGCGAAAATGGTGGACGGATCGGGCGAGGCAGTGGCGCGCGAGATCATGGCCGCCTGCGGCGGCCCGGTTGCCGCCATCATCGACCTCGTCAACGGCACCGCCTCGGCGCGTTTCTCCTTCGATGCGCTGCGCAAGGGCGGAAAGCTCGTGCAGGTCGGCCTGTTCGGTGGCGAACTGATGCTGCCCCTGCCCCTGATGGCGATCCGCGCTCTCACCGTGCAGGGAAGCTATGTCGGCAATCCGAAGGAGCTGCGCGAGCTCGTAGGGCTGGCGCGGGACGGCAAACTCAAGCCTCTGCCGGTTGCAACGATACCGCAGCGGGAAGCGAACACCGCGCTGATGCGCCTCAAGGACGGCAAGGTGACCGGCCGCCTCGTCCTCCGCGCCGAGGCCGCCTGACACCCTTCTCTTTCTCCCCTCTCCCTCTGGGAGAGTGCCCTCTTCGTATCTCCCCTCTCCCTCTGGGAGAGTGTCCTCTTCGTATCTCCCCTCTCCCTCTGGGAGAGGGGTTGGGGTGAGGGTCAGGAGTGAGGATCAGGGGTCGGGGTCCCGGCCCGCGGCACCACTCGCGTCGGCAGCCGCGCGATCACGGCATCGGGCACGAAGATGCTGTTGGCGAGCCTGCCGCCCGGCGGATCATAGGCGCTGAAATCGCTCTTGCCCTCGGCGCGCAGCACCTCCTCGTCGATGAAGAAATTGCCGGTGCAGGCGCGCGAGGGTCGCTTCAAAATCGCGGCGGCGGCGTCTGCCATGATCGCGGGCGAGCGGCTCATGCACGCCGCCGGCTCGCCCCCGAGCAGATTGCGGATCGCCGCCGTGTCGATCGTGGTCAGCGGCCAGAGCGAGTTTACCGCGACACCCTTGCCGCGGAACTCCTCCGCCAGGCCGAGAGTGCACAGGCTCATTCCGAACTTCGCAATGCTGTACGCAAGGTGCGGCGCGAACCATCTCCCGTTCATCTCGAGCGGCGGGGAGATGTTCAGGATGTGCGGGTTCGCCGCCCTGAGAAGGAACGGCAGGGTAAGCTTCGAGCACAGGAACGTGCCCCGCGCATTGACCTGGTTCATCAGGTCGTAGCGCTTCATCTCGGTCTCGAGCGTCGGGGCCAGTGAAATCGCGCTCGCGTTGTTCACGCAGACATCGATGCCGCCGAAGCGCGCGACGGTCGCCTCCACCGCCGCCCGCACCTGCTCCTCGAAGCGGATGTCGCAGATCGCGCCGAGCGCTTTTCCTCCGGCCGCTTCGATCGCCGCGGTTGCCGTATGAACGGTGCCTTCGAGCTTCGGGTGCGGCTGGTCGGTCTTGGCGGCAATCGTAACATTCGCCCCCTCGCGCGCTGCCCTGAGCGCGATCGCAAGCCCGATCCCGCGCGATCCGCCCGAGATGAACAGCGTCTTGCCTGCCAGGCTCATCGCTTTCTCCCCCTCCGTGGGTCCTCTCGCCGTCCTCGGCCGCCCGCCGGGATTGCGGCTTTGCCTTCTCGAGAACGTCCGCCGCCGTTCCGCCGCCGTTTCGGGCGAGTCCTTCCGCTCCCGGTGCGGCCACCGCACTCTTCCTTGCTCCAATGGCACAGTGTCCTCCACCATGCCGCCGGCCGGTCGGAAACGATGGAGACATTCAGTCGGCTTGGCTTTCCGCCACTTTCTGCACCGCCGCCAGCGCCGCTTCGGGCGTTTTCGTTCCGGCGCCGATCGCCTGCAAATTGGTGGCGAGCGCACTGAAGATCACCGGATCGCCGATCTGGTGCGGATGCGCCGTCGCCAGCTCGGTGAGATAGGCATCGAACAGGTTCCTGAGATGTCCGTTCAATGGCGGCGAGGGCTCGACGCCGCTGAATGCCGGCAAGTCGTTGAGCCGATCGACCGCCACCTGCACACCCACGCCACTGATCAGCTCTTTGAAGACGATCGTCGCCGCTTCCTCGATCTTTGGTGATCTCGCGGCGTTCTTCGTCAGCCCCCAGCCGATATCGACGCCACCGAGCGGCGGGCTTGGGCCGCCGCCCGGCGTGACCGCGGGAAAGAAGAACTTGCCGTAGCCCTCCATGGTGGCGAGAGCAGGGTCCCTCGAAAGATGCGTCTCTTGCAGCCACCAGGAGCCGAGCGAGATCATGCCGACACGCCCGGCAGCGAACAGATTCGCCCCGGTCGGGTATTGCTGCGCGCTGAGTGCGCCAGGCTGCACGACATGATCGGTAAAGAGGCGCTGCCAGATTTTCGCTGCCGCCAGCATGCCGGGCTGATCCCACACCGGGGCACCATTCTCGGCGGCAAGCAGGCTCTTGAGATCGGTCTGCGCTGCGATCTGCATGAACACCCAGTTGTCGAACAGCCCGGTGCCTCCGCCCTGGTAGAAGCCGATGAAGCCCGCCTTGCGCAGTTTTGCCGCGTCCGCAACGAGTTCATCGAAGGTGGCAGGCGGGCTGGCGAGGCCGGCCTTGGCAAAAGCAGCGCGGTTGTACCAGAGATTCAGGACCTCCGCTTCCATCGGCAGCATGTAGAATTGGTGATCGCCCTTTGGATTACCGAGCCGTGCCTGGATCAGCAGCGCAGACGCGAAGTTCGTCTGCCAATCGTCCCCCCACGCATCGGCCGCAATCGCATCGAGCGGTTGCAGTTGCGGGCGGTATTCCTGCGTATGGGCGCCGGCCGGCAGGCCGATCAGGTCCGGCAATGTGCCGGAAGCGCCGGCCGCCTTCAGCGCCGCCAAATAGGCTGGCTGCGGCTCGACCATTGCCTTGATGCGAATTTCCGGGTGCGCCCTCTCGATCGCCGCAACCATCTTCTTCATGGTCGGCGCAACCGGGCTCCACGACCAGACCGTGACGGTGACCGGCGCGGCAGCCGCGGCGGTGGCGAAGCCAGCCGCGCACGCCAGGCCCACTGCCACGCGTTGCAACCAGGACCACATGACGTTTCCCCCTCGCGTGAATCCCTCTCGGGGATCAGCCCACCGCCGGAAGGTCGGATGCGGCAGAGTACGGCTGGCAGGTCAGAGCGGCAACCGCCGCTGGCGTCCACCGCGGTGGGCGTTCATCTTGCAAGAGTGCACTCGATCGCGAGGACCTGGATGACCGAGGAGGAGCTTTGCTTTGCGAGCGTGGCCGAGCTTTCGGCACTGTTCCGACGGCGCGCGCTTTCGCCGGTCGAGCTGATGCGCGCGGTGCTCGCGCGCATCGAACGGCTCGAGCCGCGCCTCAACGCCTTCGCAACCCTCCTCGCCGACCGCGCGCTCGAGGCGGCGCGGGCCGCGGAGAAAGCCTTCATGGGCGGCGATTCGCCGCCCAGGCTCGCCGGCATCCCGGTGACGATCAAGGACCTTGCCATCACCAGGGGAATCCCGACCGAGCGCGGCTCCTTCACGCAACAGGGCGTCGTGCCGACCGAGGACGCGCCCTACGTCACGCGCCTCCTCGCCGCCGGCGCCATCATGCTCGGCAAGACCACGACTTCGGAATTCGGCTGGAAGGGGGTGAGCCAGAGCCCGCTCACCGGGATCACGCACAATCCCTGGAAGTTCGGCCACAATGCAGGCGCCTCCTCGGCCGGCGCGGCGGTGGCGGCGGCGGTCGGATATGGCCCGCTGCATCAGGGTTCGGACGGGGCCGGTTCCATCCGCATGCCGGCGCATTTTTGCGGCGTCTTCGGGCTCAAGCCGACCTACGGAAGGGTGCCCAATTATCCCCTCAGCATCATGGACAACACCGCGCACATCGGCCCGCTCGCACGCAGCGTCGCCGACGCTGCCCTCATGCTCGAAGTGATGGCAGGCCCGCACCCGCTCGACCATACCTCGGCAGAGGCCTGGCCCGAGCCATACGCAGCAAGGCTCGGCGAGGGAATCTTTGGCGCGCGGATGGCCTTCAGCCCCGATCTCGGCCATGCCCGCGTGGACGCTGAAGTGGCGGCGCGCGTCGCCGAGGCGGCATGCGTCTTCGCCGATTTTCTTGGTGCGACGGTGGAGGAGGTGACACCCGCCTGGGGCCCGCTTGGGCCGGAGCTGATCCGCCTCACCTGGCCGGCCCATTTGCAGAACTTCGTTCGCTATCTCCCTGAATGGGAAGCAGAAATGGATCCAGGGCTGGTCGCCTGCCTGAACGCCGGGGCCACCGTGAGCATGGCCGATTACCAGTTGGCGCGGGAACGCAAGCACGCCTACTGCGCGGCGATCGGCCGCTTCTTCGAAGCGTTCGATTTTCTGATCACGCCCGCGGTTTCGGTCGCCGCCTTCCCCGCCGAGCGGCTGCAGCCTGCCGACTGGCCCGAGCATCCGTGGGACTGGATGAGCTGGGCGGAGTTTTCCTATCCGTTCAACTTCTCCGGCAATCCGGCTGCCTCGATCCCTTGCGGCCTCACAGCCGACGGCCGGCCGGTCGGCCTGCAGGTGGTCGGGCGGCGGTTCGACGATCTCGGGGTCCTCAAGGCCGCCGCCGCCTTCGAGGCGGCGCGCCCTTGGGCCGCCCGCCGCCCTCCGCTCGCGTGAACCGCCTATCGGCGGTAGGTGCCGCGGATGATGGCCGGGAAGTCGGCCCGGCTGATGCCGAGATCGACCAGGTCCCGCTGATCGAGGCGAGAAAGCTCCCGGGCAAGCTCTACACGCCGCTGGCGCTCTCTCCGCCAGGCGGCGAAGCGTGCCCGAAGCGGCCGCGGGCTCCCCGTTGAAAGCTCGGCCGATGGGAAAGGAGCAATCGGAGAGTAGGTCGTCATCTGGACTCCTTGCTGCCAACACAGCCTTTGTTGCAGTGCACAATAAAGGGCGCGATCGCTGCCATTTCAAGCCGGAAGCTAAGCCATTGATGAGGCTTGGATCGGGCGATGATTCCCGATGATCCTGCACGCAACAGAGGCCGGCCACGGCCCGCCGCTCGTGCTGCTACACGGCCTGTTCGGTGCCGGGCGCAATCTTGGCGTGGTGCAGCGGCGGCTCGCGGGCGCGTTCCGGGTCCTCGCGCTCGACCTCAGGAACCACGGATCGAGCCCGCACGCGGCGGGCATGGACTATGCCGCGATGGCGACGGACGTCGCGGAGACGCTGGCCGCGTGTGAGGCGCTGCCGGCCGCCCTGCTCGGCCACTCGATGGGAGGCAAGGTCGCGATGCGGCTCGCCCTCGAGCAGGCCCACCTGGTGCGTGCGCTGGTGGTGGCGGACATCGCGCCCGTGCCCTACCCGCCGCACCATCGGGACCTGCTCGCCGCGATGCAGCGTCTCCGGCTCTCCCCCGGCCTTACCCGCGCGGCCGCAGACGCCGCCATGGCGGCCACGGTTCCGGACCCTCGCGTGCGCGGGTTTTTGCTGCAAAATTTGTTGGTTGGAAAAACTCCCTCATGGCGGATCGGCCTCGCCGGGATCGCCGCTTCGATGCCAGCACTGGAGGATTTTCCCCCGCTTCCCGGGGCGCGCTATGCCGGGCCGGCACTCTTCGTGGCAGGCGGGCGGTCCGACTATCTCGCGCCGGAGCACCATTCCCAGATCCTGAGCCTCTTTCCAGAGGCGCGCTTCGCCACTGTGCCCTCCGCCGGGCATTGGCTGCATGCCGACGACCCCGAGGGGTTCCTCGCGCTCGTGACGCCCTTTCTCACCGCGCTTCTGCCTTGAGAGGCTTCTCCTCGTTGGCGCGCTTCCAGAGATACCAGGCGGCGGTGCTGCGATAGGGCGCCCAGGCCGCCCCGATCTCGGCCAGCGCCCGTGGTTTGGGCTGCGCCTCCATCCCGTGCAGCAGGCGGTAGCCTTCGCGGATGCCGAAATCGTCCACCGGCAGCACATCCGGCCGGCCCAGCGTGAAGATCAGCAGCATCTCGACGGTCCAGCGGCCGATCCCCGGAAGCGTGGTCAGCCGCTCGATCAGCGCCGCATCCGAAAGCCGTCCCGCTGCCCGCCGCGTTGGAACGAGGCCGGCCAGTGCCGCCTCGCTGATGGCGCGGATGGTGGCGATCTTGGCTCGCGAGAGGCCGCAGGTGCGCAAATGCGCCGGATCGGAGGCGAGCACCGCGTCCGGCTCTGGGGAGCCGGGGCCGGGGTGCAGGGCGAGGAATCGGGCGAAGATCGCCTCCGCAGCGCGGCCGTTGAGTTGCTGGTGGGCGACCGCGCGGAGCAGCGCGACGTACGGACTCGTGCCCCGCTGCGGCTTGAGGCCGCACGGTCCGATGCGGCGGATCAGCCGCCCGAGCACGGGATCGACACGGCGGAGATGGCGCAGCGCCTCGGCCGACATCGGGCTCAGGACGCACCGGATCGCGGTGCCGGGCGGCCGATGCCCTGATAGGAGAAGCCGGCCTGCCGCATCGCAACGGGATCGAAAATGTTGCGGAGATCGATGATCCTGTTGCCGCGCATCACCGATTTCAGCCGCGCCGGCGAAAGGGCACGAAACTCGTTCCATTCCGTGACGACAACCAGTGCATCGGCGCCCGTGGCCGCATCGATCGCCCCCTCGCAGAACGCGACCGTGGCCGGCAGGAGCGCCCGCGCCGCATTCATGGCCGCCGGGTCGTAGGCGCGGAGGTGGGCCCCTTCCGCTGCCAGGCGTGCCGCGAGCGGCAGCGCCGGCGCTTCGCGGACATCATCGGTCTCCGGCTTGAACGAAAGCCCGAGAACGGCGACGGTGCGGCCGCGCAGGCTGCCGCCGCAGGCGGCGATGACGCGCGCGGCCATGGTCGCCTTGCGCGCCTCGTTGACGGCGACGACGGTCTCGATCAGCCGTGTCGGCGCCTCGTTCTCCTGGGCGATGCGCACCAGGGCGAGCGTATCCTTCGGAAAGCAGGAGCCGCCGAAGCCGGGGCCCGGGTGCAGGAACTTCCGCCCGATCCGCCCGTCGAGCCCGATGCCGCGCGCGACATCGTGCACATCCGCGCCGACGCGCTCGCACAGATCCGCCATCTCGTTGATGAACGTCACCTTCATGGCGAGGAAGGAATTGGCTGCGTATTTGATTAGCTCCGCGGTTTCGAGCGCGGTGAACAGGATTGGCGTCTCGATCAGGTAGAGCGGGCGGTAGAGGCGGCGCAGCACCTCGCGCGCAGGCTCCGTCTCGGCGCCGATGACGACCCTGTCCGGGCGCATGAAGTCGGCGATGGCGTTGCCTTCGCGCAGGAACTCCGGGTTGGAGGCGACCTCGAGCGCGAGATCGGGGCGCAGCTCGCGCAACATCGCCTCGATCTTGCGCCCGGTCCCGACCGGCACGGTGGATTTGGTGACGACGACGGCCGGGTGGGTAAGCGCCTGTGCCGTCTGCTCGACGGCGGCGAAGACGTGGCTGAGATCGGCGTGGCCGTCTCCGCGCCGCGTCGGCGTGCCGACGGCGATGAAGACCGCCTCGGCCTGTTCCACCGCAGCCGCGAGGTCGGCTCCGAAGCTGAGGCGGCCGGCGCGCAGATTGCTGGCGACCAGGGCCTCGAGGCCCGGCTCGTAGATCGGGATGCGGCCCTCCACAAGTTCGGCAAGACGCGCGGGGTCGGCTTCGACGACGCCGACCTCGACCCCGAATTCGGCGAAGCAGGCCCCGGAGACCAGCCCCACATAGCCGCCGCCGATCATGGCGATGCGCAAATTCTCTCATCCTCTGTGAAAATGCTGCCTGTGAGGCATAGCACAGGCGGCTGACCTGCCAAGCTGCGGCTTCCGGTTGCCGGGCCCGCCGCGGCTCCGATACCTTGCCCCTCTCGGGATGGGTGGCCGAGCGGCTTAAGGCAGCGGTCTTGAAAACCGCCAGGGGTCACGCCCCTCGTGGGTTCGAATCCCACCCCATCCGCCA